>NZ_CP009323.1:4200000-4500000 GCF_000959725.1 Burkholderia gladioli | reverse complement strand
GCTTTACGCAGACGCTGATCAAGGTGCGGCTGCCCTGCGCGATTCCCTACGTTTTCACGGGGCTTCGACTGGCCGCGAGTTCGGCGATCCTGTGCGCGATGTTCGCGGAGTGGCTGTCGGGCTCGCCCGGTCTCGGCACGCTGATGCTCGACGCCTACTCGCAACAGCAACTCGACCTGATGTGGGCCGCGATTCTGGTCAGCACCACAGTTGCCTACCTGTTCTTCACGCTGACGATTGCACTCGAACGCGCCGTACTCGACCGGAGCGGCACGTGATGAGCACGCTGCAGGCCGGTGTTCCGGCGCTAACGCTGCAAGGCAAGGTTGCACTCGTGACCGGCGGCACGCGTGGTGTGGGCGCGCAGATGGCGTATGCGCTAGCGGCTGCGGGCGCCCATGTCGCTGTGCTGGGGCGTGACGCTGGCGCGGGCGCGTCGGTGGTCGCCGGAATTCGCGAGAAGGGCGGCACGGCAAGCCTCGAAATCGCCGACGTCTCGGACAGTGCGCAGATGGAGCGCGCGGCGCACGCGGTGCTCGCAGAAAAAGGGCGCATCGACATTCTGCTTTGCGCGGCCGGGATCGCCACCGGCAAAGGGCCGGTGTGGCACCTGAGCGAAGCGGATCTGCGCACCTGTCTCGACGTCAACGTACTCGGCGTGTTGCTGGCGATCAAGGCCGTCATGCCGTCGATGATCGAACGCCGCAGCGGCCGGGTGATCGCGATCGGCGGCACCTACGGTCACAAGGGCGTGGCCGGATTCGCTGGCTATGCCGCATCGAAATGGGCGCTGCGTGGGCTGATCAAATCCGCCGCGCTCGATGCGGGCGCCTATGGTATCGGCGTCAATCTGGTGTCGCCGGGCGGTGTCGAAGGCGACCGGCTGACCGGGCTATTCGAGCGCTCGGCGTGTCACGAAGGTCTCACCTACGAAGCGGTACTCGAGCGCTTCACGTCGCGCACGGCGTTGCGCCGCCTCGTCAGTCCCGACGATATCGCGCGCGCCGTGCTGTATCTCGCCAGCGACGCATCCCGCATGATCACCGGCCAGGACCTCGTCGTCGATGCGGGGATGCTGGTCTGATCCACGCCGTTCCATCACTGTTTCCACTTCTACGACATCATGGATTCCGCTCAAGACCCGAAACCGTATAACGTCGACACTCGCGTGGTGCATAGCGGCCGCAATCCGGCCGGCTTTCACGGCGTCGTCAATCCCCCGGTGTATCACGCATCCACCTTCATCTTCGACAGCGTCGAGCAGTTGCTCGAGACGCGCCGCGACCGCGCGAGCGGCGCTTACGAAGGCTTCACCTATGGGCGCGAAGGCACGCCCACCACGCGCGCGCTCGAAGACGCCATCACGGAACTCGAAGGCGGTTATCGCGCCGTAGTGACGTCGTGCGGGCTGGGTGCGATTGCGGCGTCGTTGCTGGCGTATCTGTCGGCCGGAGATCATCTGCTGATCGTCGACAGCCTGTACGGTCCTGCACGGGCCTTCTGCGAAGAGACGCTGCGCAAGTTCGGCGTCGAGGTGACGTATTTCGATCCGAATCTGGGCGCGGATATCACATCGCTGTTCCAGCCGAATACGCGCGTCGTCTATCTCGAGTCGCCGTGTTCGCTGACCTTCGAAGTGGTCGATGTCCCGGCGATTGCGAAAGCCTGCCGTGCACGCGGCATCGTGTCGATCATGGACAACACCTGGGCGTCGCCGCTCGGTTTTCATCCGCTCAAACACGGCATCGATGTGTCGATCCATGCGGCCACCAAATATATCTCCGGTCACTCGGACCTGATGCTCGGCATCGCAGTGTGCACGGAAGAGGCCTTTATCCCGCTGAAGAAGACCGCTTCGGGCGCGGGGTACTGCGGTGGACCAGATGACGTCTATATGGCCCTGCGCGGACTGCGCACCTTGCCGATCCGGATGGAGCGCCACCAGCGCAGCGCGACGCGCATCGCGCAGTGGTTGCAGCAGCGTGCCGAAGTCGAACGCGTGATGTATCCGGCCCTGCCCGACGATCCCGGTCACGCCATCTGGAAGCGCGATTTCGAAGCCGCCTCGGGTCTGTTCGGGCTCGTGCTCAAGCCGTGCAGCGACGCGCAGTTCGCTGCGATGCTCGACAACATGTCGCTGTTCAAGATGGGTTATTCGTGGGGCGGCTACGAAAGTCTGGTGGTGCCGACCTACCCCGGCACACTGCGCACCGCGCGCCCGTGGCTCTCCGAGGGTCGCGGGCTGCGCCTGCATGTCGGCCTCGAACATTGCGAGGACCTGATCGAGGATCTCGAACGCGGCTTTGCCAGGCTTGCCGCGGGCGGGTAAGCCGTCGCCGCCCAGTCACATGTCGCGGCACGATGCGCCGCATCGTCCCTTACTGCCTGAACCTGCCAATCTGTTTACCGCACGCCCATGACCCTGAACGACGCAGCAAGCCAGACACCCGCATTTCTCGACGGACGCGTGAAGCCGATGCTGATCGGCGGCCAATGGGTGCAATCGCTATCCGGTAGGACTTTCGAGGCGCGCAATCCGGCGAACGGTGCGCTGCTTGCCACTATCGCCGAAGGCGACAGCGCCGATATCGACCGTGCGGTGCACGCCGCGCGAAGCGCTTTCGACGGTCCATGGCGCACGATGAAACCGGATGAGCGGCAGATGATCCTGCTGCGTCTCGCTGATCTCGTCGAGCGTCATTTCGACGAACTGAGCCTGCTCGACACGCTCGATATGGGCGCGCCTTTGCGGCATACGCGCGGCAGCAAGCGGCATATGCTCGGCCTGTTGCGCTACTTCGCCTCGATGGCGGTCTCGTTGTACGGACAGACGGCCAGCACCTCGCTCGGTGGCGATCTGTTCGCCTGCACGCTACGCGAGCCGGTCGGCGTGGTGGGCGCGATCGTGCCGTGGAACGGTCCGTTGATGGCCGCGATCTGGAAGACCGGACCTGTGCTCGCGACCGGTTGCACGCTGGTGCTCAAGCCCGCCGAAGATGCCTCGCTGACGCCATTGCGCTTCGGCGAACTGCTGCTCGAAGCGGGCGTGCCGGAAGGCGTCGTGAATATCGTGCCGGGATTCGGCACGACCGCAGGTGCGGCGCTGGCTGCGCACCCGGATGTGGACAAGGTGTCGTTCACGGGTTCGCATGTGACCGGGCAGCAGATCGTTCGGGCATCGGCGGGCAACCTCAAGCGGCTGTCCCTGGAGCTTGGCGGGAAGTCGCCGAACATCGTGTTCAGCGATGCAGATCTCGATCGCGCCGCGCCCGCAGCAGCGATCGCCGCGTTTGCGAACGCGGGGCAGATCTGTAGCGCGGGCACGCGGTTGTTCATCCAACGGCCCGTCTTCGACGAATTCGTCGAAGCGGTGTCGCGCGCTGCGCGTGCGTTGCAGGTGGGTGACGGGCTCGACGCAACAACCGATATCGGGCCCCTCGTGTCGGCAAAGCAACTCGATCGTGTGACCGGCTATCTGCGCGCGGGCAAGGAGGAGGGCGCGCGGGCGATGACGGGCGGCGCGCGGCTCGACGACGACGCGCACCGCAATGGCTTCTTCGTGCCGCCGACCGTGTTCACCGATATTCGCGACGGGATGCGGATCGCGCAGGAAGAAATCTTCGGGCCGGTCGTGGCTGCGATTCCGTTCGATACCGTCGACGAAGTGGTGGCCCGTGCGAATGCCACGCCGTACGGTCTCGGCGCGGGCGTCTGGACGCGCGATGTAGGCCGCGCGCATGCGATTGCGCCGCGCATCCGCTCGGGTTCGGTGTGGGTCAACTGCTACAACACGATGGACCCGTCGATGCCGTTCGGGGGCTACAAGATGAGCGGCTACGGACGCGAGTCCGGCACGCAGCAACTCGACGACTATCTGAACACCAAGGCGCTGTGGATCCGTCGCGAGTGAGCGACCGCTAAGGCTTCCTGTGCGATGCGTGGCCGAACGGGCATAACGCATCGCTTTCCATGGCTTTTCACCCTGACGGCGACGCTTTGCGCGGCGCTGCACCGGCACGTCGCGAGCATGCCGTACACAGCGGAGACGACGCAACGCAATGTGTCCCGCGTCCCGAAAAATGCACGGCGAGGCGTAGCCACTTATGCGCCGGCGGCTCAAGAAAAAAGCACTCCTGGCACGCAAATTGGCCCGATACATTAAGCCTCAAGGAATGCATGTATCGACCGGTCCAAAGCAAACCCGACGGGCGCAATGCTGATCGACAGCGAGCCGCCCATTAACAACTTACGCGTTATCAGGGGTCTACGTTGAAACGGAAAACAGTCCTCACATGGATGGTGGTGGGTGCCGCCATTCCCCCGAGCGTCTACGCTCAGACCGCGCCGGCCGCAGGCAGCGGCGACACGACCGATATCGGTCGCGTCAGCGCAACCGGTTCGGGTGGTAAGGCGGCATCGACGGTCAATGGTCCGTCGGCGACGGGTGTGACACGCAAGGAGATCGGTGGTGGTCTGATCGTCGACGAAGATGTGCCGAAGTCGAAAAGTTCGGTGACGCGCGACTTCATCCAGAAGCAGCAGCCGTCGGCAGACGTGTTCCAGATTCTCAAGTACTCGCCGGGTGCAAACGCAGCCGCCGGCGATGCGTACGGCCTCAATCAGGGCGTGATTTCCGTGCGCGGCCTCGAAGGCGGCCAGATGGGTTTCAACTTCGAAGGCATGCCGCTCAACGTAGCATCGAACTGGTCGGTCTTTCCGGGCGAATGGATCGATACAGAAAACACCGACGTGGTGACGCTGAACCAGGGCACCCCGGACCTGTCCTCGCCCGACGTCAACGCAACCGGCGGCGTGGTGGACCTGTTCCTGCATACGCCATCGCATGAACGCGGCGGGTTGGTCGATATGTCGTATGGCACGGACGCGGCGCGACGCGTGTTCGCGCGGCTCGAAAGCGGCGATATCGGCGATACCGGCTTGCGCGGTTTCATCTCGTTCTCGCATATCGACGCGAATCATTTTCGCGGCCCGGGCAAGGACCGCAAGGACCATGTGGATATGGGCGTCGTCAAGGACTGGGGCGGCGGCAGCATGACCAAGTTTGCGCTGACGTATTCGGAGATCGTGCGCGACACGTACAAGAATCCGACGCTTGCGCAGTACAGCAGGGACCGCGGCATGGGTTCCGCATCGAACTATGCGCCGACCTATGCATCGGGCGGCACGAGCTACTATCAGCTCCTGAAGAACCCGTGGCGCAACCTGCTGGTGTCGGTGCCGTCGACCTTCGTCGTGAACGAGGCGACGCGAGTGACGGTCACGCCGTATGTGTTCTACGGCTACGGTGCCTCCGGTTCGGCCACGACGCTTAACGAAAGCTCGGTGGGCTTCGGCAATACCGTTCAGGCGGTGGACCTCAATAACAACGGCACGGTCAACGATCGCAGTGTGCTGGTCTATAACCCGATTCTCGAGAGCAACGTGCGAGCAGGCGTGACGGCCAAAGTCGATTACACGATCTCGAATCACGAACTTGTGGCGGGCGCCTGGTTCCAGCACTCCACGGACCATCTGTATCGCCCGTATAGCTATGCGAACAGCGACGGCACGGCGGTGGATTATCGCGGCAGCTCGAATCAGATCCGACTTTCCAACGGCCAGGTGATCAACGGTTGGGACCAGGATACACGAGACAATTTTGGTGCGCTTTTTGTCGGTGATACCGTCAGCTACCTCGGTGAGCGGTTGAAGTTCGATGCAGGCGTCAAACAACTCTGGATGCAACGCAAAGGCATCAACGGCGTGCCAAGCACCGTGACCGAAACGGAAGCCACGCATTGGGCCACTTTGCCGACCTTCGCCGTGCGCTTCACGCCGGCCGACGGTCATCAACTGTTTGCGGGTGTCTCGACAGGCTACCGGATCCTGCCAGCAGGTTCGCTCTATCCGCGCTACAACGCGACGACGGGCGCCGTCTCGACCCAGGCACAGCCGAACCAACCGTCGGAAAGGTCGGTGTCGTTCGAACTGGGTTATCGCTTTCATGGACCGATTTTCACGACGTCAACCACGCTTTTCCGTTATGACTTCAAGAATCGCCAGATCTCGTCGACCGTGTGCGATCCGGGCTGCTACAGCTCGCCGATCAACGGCGGGCGCCAGAGCGGCGAAGGCGTGGATTTCGAAATCGGTCTGCGTCCGTTTCACAACTTCCGTCCGTATGCGTCGTTCGAATATCTGCACACTGAGATCAAGGACGATATCGCCACTTCCGGCACGACCTTGCCGACGAGCGGCAAATCCGCCGTGCGTTCGCCGAAAGTGCAGGCCGCCTTCGCGGTCGATTACGACGATGGCCGCTGGTTCGGCAATCTGGGCGTCAAATATGTCGGCTCGCAATACTCGACGTTCATGAACGACGAAAAGATCCCGTCCTATACGACGATCGACACGACGATGGGTGTCCGTCTGCCCAGCACGCGTTTCCTGAAGAAGCCGGAAATCCGCGTCAACGTGCTGAACCTGCTCAATCGCCATTATCTGTCGGGTGCCTATAGCGTGACCACCAACGCGAAGGCCACCACCGCCGATAACGGCGCGACGATTGCCGGCAGCTCGCCGACTTACCTGGTGGGCAACGGTGTTACCGCAGTCCTGACTTTTGCAACAGCCTTCTGAAGGAACGTCATGTCGATCAACCGAGAATTCCTGCACGCCGCTTCGATCAACCTGCTGTACGTGGGGCTGGTTCTGCTCACGTTCGTGATTGTCGAACGGCTGGTCTATTACGTCTATCTGACTATACAGCGCGCGCGCATCGCGAAAGCGATCGCCATCGCGGTGGAAGCCTGTCCAGGCTATCCGCAGCCGCAGATCGAACCGGCCGCTGACGTGATGACGCGTTCGATGTCCGAGTACATCGACGCGCAAAAGGGCGGCGAGTTGCCGCGCGCACGCATCGAAGACCTGTCTTCGGCGCTGTACCTGCGGGTGGACGGCCGGATAAATCGCGGCTTGTGGATTCTCGATACGATCGTCACGGCGGCACCGCTGCTTGGTTTGCTCGGCACGATTCTCGGCATCATGGACACCTTCAACGCGCTGTCGGCCGGTGGTATTTCGGACCCTGGCGCGGTGAGTCGCGGCATCGGTTCGGCGCTGTTCGCCACGGCGATCGGGATCGGCACGGCGCTGTATGGCTTGCTCGGACACAACGTCCTGCACCGGATCGGCGAGCGTCTGACCGACCACTTCAAGGTGTTTCTGCTGGAAACGACGCTATCAGGCCAGGTGCAGCGCCGCGAGATGCTCGCCCAGCGCGCTGCCGCCTGATCGCCAATCTCGCCGAGCCGACGGAGTGTTCTTATGAGGCAGTTTCCGCAGCGTCGCGAACGCAAAGCACGCATCGAAATCATTCCGATGATCGACGTGATGATGTTTCTGCTCGCGTTCTTTGTATTGATCAGCATGAACGTGTTGCCCGCACTCGGACTGAAAGTGTCGCTGCCGAGTTCGGCGAGTCCCCAGAAGATCGACGAGCAGAAGCGCATCACGCTGACCATCGACAACGACGGTCATCTGCAGGTGGACGGCAAGCCCACCGAAGTGCCGCAGCTCGCCGCTGTGTTGCGCGCCGAAGCGGGTAACGACAAGCCGAGCGTCATCATCGCGGGGGATGGCCGCTCGAATCTCCAGGTGCTGGTGGATGTACTCGACCAACTGAAGGATGCGGGTCTGCCGGCCGCATCGATCATCGCGAAGGCGAAGTAAGCGATGCGCGCCGATCCGATGGAGCGCGTCAGTCACGGTACGGCGCTGGCGGCAGTGGTCGCTGTGTCGATCGCGATGAGTCTGGTCGCCTCGAAAATCCCGCTGCCCGAGCGCGTCAAGCCGAAAGAGCAGGAGTTCGTGGTGGCGCTTCAGGCGCCAGCCGAACCTGTGCATGCGGAGCCGCCCAAGCCGGTGCCACCGCCGCCGGCCAGGACACCGCCGCCGCCCAGGCCGGTACCGCCACGGCCTACGCCTGCGCCACTGCATGCGAGCACCGCGCCGACGCCGGTCGCAGCGCCGAAGCCGGTAGCCGTGCCGGTTACGCCGCAGCCGGTCACGCCGCCCAAGGCCGTTGCGCCCGATCCGACGCCTGCACCGGTCCCTACGCCCGCGCCGCCGCCTGCGAACAACGTGGCGCTGGAGACGACCTTCGTCGGCAAGCTGCGCACGTATATCCGTTCGATGACCGAGTACCCGACCTCGGGGGAAGCGCGCCGGTTGCGACCCGAAGGCGTGGTTGTGGTCCGCTTTACGTTGAGCCGCTCGGGAGCGGTCCAGGACGTCGATGTCGAGCACAGTTCGAATTCGCCGATTCTGGACAGGCAGGCGGTCGCGATCGTAAAGCGCGGCACCTATCCCGCGATCCCGTCCGACGCCTGGCGAGGAGAAGACGCGCACACATTCACTGTCACGCTGGATTTCGTCGCGCCATGAGTACCACTCAGACCAAAGATCTGTCGTTCGACACGCCGGTAGCCCTGCGGCGTGCGATCCGTGAAGGTCGTTATCGCGGCTTCACGAATCTGCACGCGCAGGAGTACGTGCAAGGCAATCTGATGATCGTGCCGGCCGATCATGCTGACCCTTTCGAGGCATTCTGCCGCGCGAATCCGCAGGCGTTGCCGCTACTCGGACGTTCGGAAAGGGGCGTGCCGTTCATTGCGTCGCTGGGTGCCGAGCTGGATTTGCGTACCGATGTGGGCGGCTACACGGTGTTTCGCGATGGCGTAGCAGTGGAGACGCCGGTGTCGATCGTCGAGCACTGGCGCGACGATCTGGTGGCGTTCGTGCTCGGTTGCTCGTTTTCGTTCGAAACCTTGCTGCGCAATCACGGCGTGACGCTGCGTCATCTCGACGAAGGCAATGTATCGGCGATGTACGTTACGTCGCTTCCGACGATTGGCAGCGGGCCGTTCGGTGGTCCGCTGGTGGTTTCGATGCGGGCGCTTTCACCGGCCGACGCGATCCGCGCGACGATGGTCTCCGCCCGTCATCCGATGTTTCATGGCGCGCCGGTGCATATCGGCCTGCCGGAGCTGATCGGCATCGACGATCTCGCGCAGTCGTATGGTGGACACGGTTTGACCGCATTGCGCGCCGACGAACTGCCAGTTTTCTGGGCTTGCGGCGCAACTGCGCAACTCGCAGCAATGCATGCCCGCCTGCCGTTTTGCATCACCCATTACAAGGCGCACATGGTCGTGACCGACGTGCGTATCGACGACCTCGTTGCATCGCCGCTGATCTGAGATCAAGGGTCTCAGGTCTGAACCGGCGACATCGTATTCAAGGACATAAATTGACTTCCGATCTATTCGACACTGCTTTTGCACAGTATCAGGCTCACGGGTACGCGATCGTGCCCGGCTTGCTGGACGCGACGCTGACCGCATCGCTGCGCGCATTGACCGACCGGCTGATGAACGACGCCGTCGACGACGGCGACAGGAACGCCGTGTTCGATTTCGAGGAGGGTTTCGACGGCGGCAAGCCGACCGTGCAGCGAATCAAAAAGCCGCATCGCGTCGATCCATTTTATTTCGAACTGGCGAAGCATCCTGAGCTGGTCGCGTTCGTGCAGCGCATCGTCGGGCCCGGTGTGCGTCTGAACCACAGCAAGATCAACGTGAAAGCCGCGCGCATCGGTTCGTCGCTGGAATGGCATCAGGACTGGGCGTTTGCGCCGCATACGAACATGTCGACCTGCGTGGCCTCGGTGATGATCGACGATGCGTCGGTCGAGAACGGCGCGATGCAGGTGTTGCCGGGCAGTCATCGCGGGCCGCTGTATCGCCATCACGACGCGAACGATCGCTTCGTCGGCGCGATCGATCCGTCGACGCCGGGTCTGGATTTTTCGGCGGCGGCCTCGTTGACCGGCACAGCGGGCACGGTGGCATTCCATCATCCGATGACGATCCACGGCTCGGGTCTGAACCGCTCCGGCTCCCACCGCCGCATCCTGTTTCTCGAGTTCGCGGCGATCGACGCGTGGCCGCTGTTCTATCACGTCGAATGGAATGAATACAATTCGCGGATCGTCGCGGGCGAGCCGTCGAGCACGGTGCGCGTGGAGGCCAATCCGTTGACGCTGCCGTTCCCGAGCGAAGCGGGCAGTTCGATCTACAAGACGCAATCGATGGTGCGCTCGCGCTTCTTCGATACGGCGGCGACAGCATCATGAGCACGTCTGCCGCAACGCAGGGCGAGCCGATGCCGGTCGCGTTCGTCACCGGTGCATCGAGCGGCACCGGCCGCGAGATCGCCGAACAGTTGGCGCAAGCCGGATACCTTGTCGCATTGGCGGGACGCAAGCTCGATGAACTTGACCGGACGGCGACGCATATCGCGGCGAAGGGCGGCGAGTCGCGCATATTCGCTTTCGATATCCGCGACGAAATCGCGACCGCCGAAGCGATCGACGCGTTTCTCGTCTGGTCCGGGCGGCGTATCGATGTGCTGGTGAATGCGGCAGCGATTCCCGGCCCGGTCGAAGTGCCGATCGGAAAGCTGTCGCTGGCCGAATTCGACGCGATGCTCGACACCAATCTGCGCGGTCCGTTTCTGACGATGTCGCATCTGTTGCCGGTGATGATCGGGCAGAAACATGGCCGCGTCATCAATATCGGTGGCAACCACGGGATGCGTGGACGCGCGGGACGGGTTGGCTACTCGTCGTCCAAATGGGGGTTGCGGGGCCTGACGCGGTGCGCGGCGCTCGAAGCGGGGAGTGCGGGCGTGACGGTCAATTATATTGCGCCAGGTCCGATTGCGGTCGAGCGGATGAAGCGCAATTGGGCCGAGCGCGCGCGTCGCGATGGAATCGACGATGCGACGGCAGTGCGTCGCTACACCGCTGAAATGGGACCGGCACTGGGCCAGTTGAACGAGCCTGCCGACATCGCTGCGATGGTGCTGTTTCTGGCAGGTGAAGGCGGCCGGAACATCACCGGACAGGAACTCGTGATCGACGGTGGAATCGTTGTTTAACAGCAGGCGTCCCGGCAGATGTGCGGGGACGCAATGCTAACGCGGCCGCCGGTATCAGCGTGAAGCGGCGACGCCGAAGTCTGCGGCAATTCGCAGTTGCAGCACCAGAATATCGGTATCCAGTGTGGCCTCGGTGCTGTCCGTGTATGGGTAAGTGCGCGATTGCAGCACCGTGTCCGATGCCGCGTCGATCAGATTGATTCGGGCGATCCCGCGATGCGCGTCGAGTGCGAACAACTGCTCGCCGAGTGTAGGAGACTCTTCAATAAAACGCGCCAGCGACAGATAGACTTTCTGATCGCGGGGAAGGCGCAGGCGCGAGCGGCTCGCAGTGCGTTGCGATGCCGTTCCAGAAGCAGGTTCGACGCGGCAGTCGAGACCGGCGAGGGCATTTTCAATCAGGCTGACGATCTCTGCGTGAGGGGTTGAAGACCCGGAAGCGTCGAACTGGAGTCGAATGGTTTTCATTTGATACTTTGGATGCCGAATGACAGTTGGTAGTTTCTATTCTTGCCGAAAAATATTCGACGATCCAATGTTTTTGTCCCGTATCGAAGATGAAAAGAAAGATGAGTGAAGTGATGATTTCAGCGCGAGTTCGTACCGTGCGATACGGTGCCGATCGCGTGCTTTGTTTGAGATCGTGCCGTTGCGGACGCACGGTTTACCTAGCTCAACTGCTTTTACCAAGCGCGGCGGTCAACGCGACGTGCGGTCCACTGTCCACTGCGTCGCTTGGCAGATGGCCCATCTTCCTCGCACACACTTCAGGGATGCCGTGCCGGACTGTGAAAAGCGCTAACTACTAGAGGAGAAATGGGAATGGCACGAGTACGTATCATCGCAGCAGGATACATGTTTGAAGCCGAGACACATCCGGATGCGCCGGAAACCGTCAAGGCGTTCTTGTCGCTGCTGCCTTACAGACAGAAGCTGATACATGTCCGATGGAGTGGCGAAGGATGCTGGGTCCCGCTGGGCGGATACCAACTCGAAAACGACGGCAAACCTGTTGGATTCGAGAACCATACAAGTCATCCGTCAGTTGGCGATGTGTTGTTCTACCCCGGCGGCTATAGCGAGGCGGAGATTATAATGGCGTACGGTCCCTGCGTGTTCTCGAGCAAGATGGGACAACTTGCTGGTAATCATTTCCTAACGATCGTGAAGGGTAAGGAACAGTTGCGGCCCTTCGGCCTTAAGATCCTGTGGGAAGGTGCACAGGAGGTGTTGTTCGGGTTGATGTAAAAACTCTTTGTTGGATCGTGAGGCTCGCGGTGCTCGTGATCGTGACACCGACTGAAAAACCAAGTGCTAAAGTTCTGTAACCTAGAGGAACGGGGGCATTGATAAGGCGAATCCCGAAAACGGCCTGCACGGGGGCTTCGAGTAGGCAGTCAAGCTAGCGTTGAGCGCCGTTGTATCACGGGCCCGTCGAAATCCCGGTGACGGGCATCGACAATCGCCGCTGCACCCTGTCAAGACTATCGGCAAACGGAAAGATCTCGGACGCTGCTGCGTTCAGTTCGGAAAACGACGGGCAACCGGCTATCTGGGGAGTTCGCGGATGCAAGCGGTGGCGTCGTCGCGCCATCGCAGCACGACGGTGAGGAAGACATCGAAGGTTGCCTGAACACCTTTGAACGCAAAGCGCCAACCAGAGCGCGTTGCCTCGGGCGATATCGGGCGGCGCATGAACCGTTCATCCATCTGATAGTGCCATCCGCGTCAACTGGACCGCGCCCTCGCAAGCTTCGATCAAAGCGTTCAGCGCCCGAACCGCTGCCGCCCCTGAGAAGGTATTCCAAATGGAAGTTTTTTATCGCGCTGATCCGAGCGCATGCCCATTGCGTAATCGCGTCACTCAGGTACTCCGGACCGTTATCGCACCATATCGCCGCTGGTTTTCCACGCCAACCAGTGATTTGCTCCAGGGCCCCTATCACACCAGACGGTAGCGAGAAGTTAATCTCGATACCCAATGCTTCTCGGTGAAATCGTCTCTCACCTTGAGCAGCCTGATGCTACGAGCGTCCTTTAACTGGTTATGCATGAAATCCACCTACCACACTGCGTCCATCGACGCCGATGCAGCCATCGGCTCCTAGGCCCCGCGCACAAGCCGCTTGCGCGGCTTGATGCGCAGATTCAGTTCGAGCTCGCGTTAGATGCGGTAGATCCTCTTATGGGTCCACCCGAACCGCTTCACAGGCTACTCTGCTTGAGTAATCTGAGCGCAATCAGGAACGCAGGAATGCGTGGCGCGCAACCTGATCGATGAGGGTCCCGCGCAGCGCTGCGGGGCATGGAGATCGGCGCTGCTTCGGGGACTTGCGACGGGGAGTAATCGGCCACTTCACTGTGAGTACCGTGCGGCCAGGGGTGGCGGCCGTGGTAAATTGCGTGAAGCAATAGTTGAAGAATTCCTGCCCCCGCGCGTGGCCGAAGCGGTTGACCGGATGTCTTGGCGGCTCGTTTCCAGTGTGGATTTCGCCTGAAGCGCCGCGGTTACGCTATCTGCCCGTGCGAGTGGGAAGGCAGCCACTATTCAGACCGTTCCAAGTCGGGCGACTGGCGCGAAGGCGTAAGAATTGGTTGGCGCCGATGTACACCGTAATTGCATGCCTCCCGAGCTAGGGGGAGCGTTTTTCTAGGAAATTCAAAATGATCGACGACTCGGACGGCCAAATCCAAAACGGGAATATGCGGGTGTGGTTCCGGCTGGTTGTACAGGCTGCGTTGCTGATAGCGATAGCGAATGTGGCTTCGGCAGCAGGCTCGCCGGCTGCAGTGTCGGCTTCTCCGCCTGAGTGCGTAGCTGGGTCCCCCAACGGTCCGGTGTTTATAACCGGCGACTGTGTCGACCCGCTGTTGGACAAACCCTACATCGATGTCAAACGGCCTCAAACCGTTACGGATTTGACCACAGGTCTCACGGTCAGTTACCTATATGTCCACGGCGGCTTCAGCGGAACCAACGTCCGTTTCTCCTTTTACTTTCCGGCCGCGGAGAAGTATCAGCGCCGCTTCTTTGAAACCACTTATCCGACCATTGTCCGAGAGGACGCTGCCTTGGGCTGTCCGGAGGTAGGGACCTCGGTCTGCTCAGTCGTGTTCGCCATTTCCAACGGGGCCTATGTTGTGTCCACAAATAACGCCGGGGGGCCCGCTGCTGGCGGCGTGCTGGCGGCCTACCGGGCCAACGCGGCGGCCGCCAAATATTCCCGCGTTGTCGCTCAGCAGCTTTACGGCAGTTCGGCGCGACCCCGTGGCTATCTCTACGGCGCGAGCGGGGGCGCCTACCAGACCGTAGGGTCGATGGAGAACACCGATGGTGTATGGGATGGCGCTGTGCCCATGGTTTTCGGCGTGCCGAACGCCATTCCGAGCTTCATGACCGCACAGCTCCTGGCGCTGCGGGTGCTGGCGGACAAGTTGCCACAGATCGCCGACGCCATGGCGCCGGGTGGCAGTGGCGATCCTTATGTGGGTTTGAGCGCGAAACAACAAAGCGTTCTGAAGGAGGTAACCCGGCTTGGACATCCCCTTAGAGGGTGGTGGCAGTACAGCACGCTTAACGGAGGAGGATTCCTGGCTGTGCAAGGCGTAGTGCGATCCATGGACCCAACTTACGTTGAGGACTTCTGGACCAAGGATGGCTACGAGGGGCACGAACCCTCGGTTCAGGCGGCACGGATTCAATACGATACGGTGGTTACCAGCGTCGAGGGTTCGACCGCGCTAGTTTTGGCCAATGTTCTTCCTGCTGGCGCCCTGACCATGGCGGATCTATCGATCACCAGTGGTCCGAAAGCCGGCGAGTCGGTCCAGATCATGAGGGCGGCCGGCAATACCGTGAAACTCAGCGCAAATCCAGGAATTACGCCCGGAACCAAAGTGCGACTTGACAACTCCTGGCTGATCGCACTTCAGTACTACCATCGTCATCAGATCGGCGCACCCGATGAATATGGCTGGGACCAGTACCGAAGCGCGGATGGGGCTCCCCTCTATGCGCAGCGTCCGCTTCTGGTTGGTCCTCTGCTCGCCGCCAGCAGCGCCGGGGCGGTGCCCAACGGGCACTTTTACGGAAAGATGATCATGGTGGAGTCAACCATGGACGTATCGGCCTATCCATGGTCAGCCGATTGGTATCGCCATCGGGCACAAGCCGCTCGAGGAGGGGCGTTCGCCGATAGCTACCGCCTGTGGTTTATGGATCACGCCGATCACGGGCCGGATCTTTCGGGATACGAGGCCGGTGTGGGTTTCGCGGGTATCCCGCGCGCTGCGAACCACATCGTGGGCTATCTCAGCGAAGTTCAACAGGCTCTTCTCGACCTCGACGAATGGGTCGCCAACGGTGTGCAGCCCCCGCCGAACACTGAATATCACATCGATGCAGACAATCAGGTCCGGTTGCCCGCGACGGCAGCGGGACGCGGTGGGATTCAGCCGGTCGTGATACTGACTGCCATGACGTCAGCAGGTAGCCTGCCCAGCAGGAGAGTCGAAGCCATGGCCGGCCGCCCCGTGATATTGGCCGTGAAAGCCCAGGTGCCGCCAACGGCTGGAAAGATCGTCAAGGTGGAGTGGGACTTCGAAGGTAAGGGCAGCTTTACGGACAACAGTCCACTGCCCGACGGGCGCACGGAGATCAACCTGGAAGCGACTTACGTATTTTCCAAGCCCGGCGTCTATTTCCCCGTTGTCCGAGTCGCATCTCAGCGCGATGGGGAGACGACCACGCCGTTTGGACTAGTCCAGAACATCGCTAGCGTCAGGATTGTCGTCCATTAGAGAGCGAAAGATCCTATGCCGGACGGGGCTACGGAACCCGCACGACGCTGATCGTAAAATGAGCCGTGTGGCCGTTACTCAAGGAGAGGATCAGGCAAACACCATGACGCATTCGGAAGCGCTCGTGCTGGCGGTATCGCTGGAACTGGCTGCGGCGAAGTGGAAGGTGGCGTTACATGACGGTTGCCGCGACAGCCCGGCCGTACACACGGTAGCGGAGCCACAAGCCGCATCCCGTCTGCATGCGGTGCTGACGTTGATCGGGCAGCAAAGGGAGAAATGGGCACTGCCGACGGATGCACGAGTCGTCGTCAGCTATTGGGCTCGCGGGATCGAATGTCACGTCGTCGATCCTGCGAGCATCCCATTTGAACGCCACAAACGGCGCGAGAAGACTGACCGGCTCGATGCAATCAAACTTGTCATCAGTCTGCGTGCCTGGTTGCGCGGCGAACGCGACCTGATGCAGGTGATCCGGGTGCCATCGGCGCAGGACGAAGCATCTCGCCATCTGATGCGCGATCGCGGGCGACTTCAAGAGGAAGTCCTCCAGCACCGTGACCGCATGCGCAAGCTTCTCACTTGTGCTTCGTTCATGTCGACCACCATCATCCTGATGATGATCGACCCGACACGCCGGCCAACTGCCCGTGAGCCAGCCTTCTACTCTCGTTCCCGGTCTCTCTAGGCTCATTCCTCGTTGGCGGTTTCAAGGGTGAAGCGCAACAGCGGGGTTAATGTTTAGAGCCTTGAGGTTGACTTGCTGATGCGAGGGTCGCGGCGAAGACCTCAAATGGTGAATGGAAGTTGTGAGTTGCACGAGGCCGGCTATTCAGGCTGTCGGCGATGGCGTCGAGTTCGTCCTGAGTGTAGACCGAAAGGTCTGTGCCTTTTGGCAGATACTGGCGCAGCAGCCCGTTGGTGTTTTCGCAAGTGCCGCGTTGCTAGGGACTATGCGGGTCGCAAAAGTACACGTTCACGCCGGTTACGGCAGTGAGCTCTTTATGGCGCGACATTTCTTTGCCTGGTCGTAAGTGAAGCTCTGGCGCAGTGGCGCGACAATCGAATTGAGCTTGGCGGAGAAGCCCGCCCCTGCCGAAGCTGCGGTGGCGTCTTCCATCTTTGCAAGCAGCACCAGGCGGCTGGTCCGTTCAACCAGGACGCCGACCGAGGACTGGTTGCCCGCGCCCTTGATGAAGTCGCCTTCCCAGTGTCCAGGCAGCAGCCGGTCCTCAATTTCGGGCGGCCGTACATGCATACTGACCATGTCGGGAATCTGTCCGCGCGGGTCTGTGCCGCGTGTACGCGGCGTGCGCGTGCTGTGACCCTGGCGCAGGCAGGCGATGAGCTGACGACGCAGTTGGCCGCGCGGCTGGGCGTAGACGGCCGTGTAGATGGTTTCGTGCGAGACCTGCTGGGTCGGGTCGGTCGGATACATACGTTTCAGTGTGCCCGATATCTGCTGAGGTGACCATTTCCACTTGAGCAGGGTGAGAACGATACGCCAGCAGACGCTTTGCAGGCAAAGCTTTGTGGGACGGCGCCCCGCGCTGCGCGTGCGGCGCTGAGCGCTTCGGCCGGCACCGAGCAGCGAGGGGCAGGTTCCGGCGTTGCAAGCCAGCCGTCTGCACAAGGCTTACAACAACGTCGAGGTGCTTGGCGCGGTCAGCCTGCAGATCCAGCCCGGTGAAGTGGTTTCGGTGATCGGTCCGTCCGGCTCGGGCAAGACCACGCTGATTCGCCTGCTCAACGGGCTTGAGCAGATCGACAATGGCGATATCAAAATCAACGGCCAGCCCTTCATTCATCTGAGCAGGCATGGCGCGCAGAAGCTGCAGTACGTGGAGCATGCCGAGCACCGCCTGAACATCGGCATGGTGTTCCAGAGCTTCAACCTCTTCCCCCATCTGACCGTGCTCGACAACCTGCTGATGGCGCCGCGTTATCACCGCCTGGGCCGCGTCGAAGAGCTCAAGCAGCAGGCCTACGCGCTGCTGCACAAAGTGGGAATGCTTGATCACGCCTGGAAGTACCCGCATCAGTTGTCCGGTGGCCAGCAACAGCGCGTGGCGATAGCCCGGGCCTTGATGATGCGTCCACAGATCACGTTGTTCGATGAGCCGACCTCGGCGCTGGACCCGGAGAAAGTCAACGAGGTGCTACAGGTCATCGAGGCGCTCGCTAACAGCTTCAGCTACGTATTGACAGCGGCTTTGCTCGGTGTTGGTTACGGGCTGAATTACTCGGTCATCAACGGTCTGGCCGCCAACGAAGCGCCACCGGGCCTGACGGCCCAGGTCCTGTTGCTGTTCAGCCTTGCCTATTTCATTGGCATATTCGGATTTCCTTTTATTGCGGGCAAGGTCATTGCCGACATGGGCGTACGACGCTGTATCAACATGAGATTGCGTTTGACACACGGGATCTGCTGGGGGTACCTGTCCGGCGTGCTGGTCCATAGCACCGCTCGGGGCTCACGTGCGCACGACAACCGGCCGCGCTTGATTACCGCCACTTCATTGACTCCCTGAAGCGCAAACCCCAGGCAGTCAAGGGGCTCGCGTTTCGTGAGGCACTGTTCCCGCGTGAGGCGTACTGCAGAGCCTGGGAACCTCGACGCCCGCCTGTCACAACGCGACGCATGCAAGACGATGGTTGGCCTGCTTGAGCTTGCAGGGCTGCATGGCGTGGAGGCCGTACTCGCCGGGCAGCTTGACGCGTTGCTGGAGTCCGGCGAACTCGCCCATTCGCTGTGTCGTGCGCGAAACCAGGTGTACGCGTAACCGTCGGGGTGCTCGGCCTTGTACTCGTTCCAGAGCAGATCGAGCGTCACGCCTTTGCAGGCAAGCTCGCGCCTCACGTCGGCTAGTGCGGTGCAGGCAACGCACCTTTCCACTTCGCCGCCGCCAGTTCGGGCGACAGTGGCAGTACGAGCGCTTCCTAATTTGTCATGTTTGCCTGACTGTGCGTGTGATCCTCTCCTCCGAATAACGGCCACGCGGCTGATTTTACGACCGGCGTCGGGCGCGTTCCGTGGGCTCTTCCTGCATAGGAGCTTACTAATTTCTATGCTGCTGCAGCAGGCTGCAGTCTTCTTCCGCTCTGATTCTCATAGACGAACCGCCTCGCCGTCGACGGATAAGCTCATTTGCTCCGCAAAGGGAGCTGCGCGGGGCCGACTCTTGTCTGCAGCGTTTGCTGCGAGAGGTTATCTGGTCAGCTTGGCTGCGTCAGCTCACTAGGGAGTCGTAACGTCGGGCGGGTGGATCCGCTAACATTTTTTTTTGACTTGCGGCCTGCCGCGATTGATGACAACATTATCTAGACATGTAAAGACAAGTAATCGCCACTCGGCGCTGCGCCTGGAGCAAGAGCACCTCGGCACACAACGCGATGTGTCGCCGGCACGGCGGAACGTCGGCCAGATATGGGGCTGGCATTAACCTGTCTAAAAGGATGGAATCGTGATTTCTTTCGAAAGCGTTACCAAGCGTTATTCCGACGGCACCACTGCAGTCAACGGGCTTTCGTTCATCGCGCCGTCGGGCAAGCTGACGGTGCTCGTTGGCCCGTCAGGCTGCGGAAAGACGACGTCGCTGCGAATGGTGAACCGGCTCATTCAGCCCTCTTCGGGGGATGTGCGGCTCGACGGGAGATCGACCGTCGGCATGGGCGAGGCGACGTTGCGCCGGCGCATCGGCTACGTAATTCAGCACGCTGGCCTCTTTCCGCATCGCACCGTGCTTGACAACATCGCTACGACGGCGCGGCTCAATGGAAAGAGTCGCAAGGAGGCGCGGCTGATCGCGCAGGAGTTGATCGAGCGCGTCGGCCTGTCTGCTTCGTTCGCTGGCCGCTACCCGTGGCAGCTTTCGGGCGGACAACAGCAGCGCGTGGGTGTGGCGCGCGCACTTGCATCCAATCCGCAGTTCATGCTGATGGACGAACCCTTTAGCGCGGTCGATCCCGTGGTGCGCACACAATTGCAGGACGAATTTTTGCGGCTGCAACGTGAAATGGGCAAAACCATCATTATGGTCACGCACGACATCGACGAAGCGCTCAAGCTCGGCGACCAGGTCGCGGTGCTGCGAACGGGGGGGCAGCTCGCGCAGATTGCGACGCCGCAGCAATTGCTGCGTCGACCCGCGGATGCATTCGTCGCGGATTTCATTGGTCGTGATCGTGGTTATCGCTCACTGGCATTCGAGGAGTTCGGTGCGGATCTGCCCGTCGCGCCGGAGCCCGTCATAACGCTGGGCGGTGCGCCGGAGTCTGCGCGCAACATCGCGCGTGGTCGCTGGCTACTGGTTATCGATCAGGCCGACAGGCCACTGGGCTGGGTCGAACATGCGCAATTACGTAGTCCGGTGCGGACGGAAGATCTCAATCTGAGCGGCACGATCGCACCGCTTCATGGCACGCTGCGCCAGCTGCTCGACGCCGTGCTCAGCTCGCCGAGCCGACGCGGGCCGGTAGTCGATGCACAAGGTAAGCTGCTGGGCACGGTGAGCAGCGAAGACGTGCTTAACCTGATCGACGGCCGGTCCCCCGGACGGGCGGGGAGGGCAGCATGAACCTAGACTGGCTGGTTCGCGAATCCGGCAACATCGCGGTGTTGTTGGGGTGGCATCTCGTTCTGTCGCTTGTACCCCTTGTAATCGGTTTGGTCTGCTCGGTTCCGCTGGGATGGATTGCCCATTGCAGCGGTGCGTTGAGATCGCCACTGCTTGGGATGGCGGGGCTGCTCTACACAATTCCGTCACTTGCAATGTTCGTACTCCTGCCTGCCTTGCTAGGAACGCGTATTCTCGATCCGGCCAACGTGGTCGTTGCGTTGAGTGTCTACACGGTCGCGCTGCTGGTGCGGACCGTGGACGATGGCTTGGGCGCAATCGCGCCGGAAACGCTGCAAGCGGCGGACGCCATGGGTTATCGCCAGTTTCTCCGCTTCATTACGGTGGAGCTGCCGGTTGCAGTGCCGGTTATTACAGCCGGAATGCGCGTAGCGGCCGTGTCGAACGTCAGCATCGTGTCGGTCGCCGCGCTGGTCGGCATGCCACAACTTGGTGCGTTGTTCACGCAAGGACTGCAATTGCATTTCATCACCCCTATTGTCGTCGGCATCGCGTTGTGCATTCTGCTCGCGGTGGCGCTTGATGGGCTCGTCGTTTTTGTTGGACGTTGGCTCACCCCTTGGCGGCCCGAGGGCACGCGATCATGATTCACTGGCTTCTTGACGGTTCGCATTGGAGTGGGTCGGATGGCATCGTGGCCCTCATTTTCCAACACCTCACATACACGGGGGAAGCGCTGTTTGCGGCCAGTCTCGTCGGCCTGCCGCTCGGCTTGTATGTTGGCCACACGCGGCGGGGCGTCTTTGTCATCGCGGGCCTTGCAAATGCGATGCGCGCGTTGCCGAGCTTGGGTCTGATCGTGCTATTGGTCATCGTGTTCGGGCCAGTGTTCGAGTCAGACCTCGCATTCGAGGTGCCAAGCTTGATCGTCCTCGCAGTATTGGCGATGCCGCCCATCGTGACGGCAACCTATGCGGGCATTCTCGCCGTTGATCCAGCAGTGGTCGATGCCGCAAGGGGAATGGGCTATCGTCCGCTCAGGCTCCTCTTGAGCGTGGAAGTGCCATGCGGATTGCCGATGATCGTTTCCGGATTGCGCAGCGCGACGCTGCAAACCATTTCGACGGCGACGATTGCCGCTTATGTGTCGCTCGGCGGACTCGGTCGCCTGATCATCGACGGCCGGGCACAAAACGATTATTTGCAAATGGCGGCGGGCGCGATTCTTGTCGGCGCACTCGCGTTATCGGCGGACTTGTTGATGGGAGCGCTGTCGCAATTGCTGGTTTCACCCGGAATTACGCGGCGGCGCTCGAGGTGCTTTGGCAGGCCAGCAAGTGAATGAAGCGGGGCGGCGCAATGGCACCGCGCCTTTGGAATGTTAACTTCAACGAGGAATGACCATGCTGAAGAAGCTGTGTATTGCAATGTGTTCCGCGGCGATGGCGACCGCAATGCTGGTTCCGGTGCAGGCAACCGGGAATCCACTTTCGTCGGACGGGAAGAGCGCCGCCGGTGGATCCCTCGTGGTCGGCTCCGCCGATTTCCCCGAAAGTGAGCTGCTTGCGACGATCTTCGCACAGGCGCTGCGCGCGAAGGGCATCAACGCAGACGTGAAGCTCAATATCGGCAGCCGGGAGGTCTATATGCCTGCACTGCTCGACGGCTCGATTAGTGTAATACCCGAATATACGGGCGCCACGCTCAGTTATCTCGACAGGAACGCATCTGCCCATACGCCTGAAGACGTCGCGAAGGCGCTGGCCGCCGCGCTGCCGAAGCAGATTGCGATGCTTGCATACTCGAAGGCCGAGGACACTGACGTGCTCGCGGTCACGCAGGCGACGGCGAAAAAGTACTCGCTCACGTCAATCTCCGATCTCGGCCCCGTAGCCGACCAATTGGTGCTGGGCGGACCGCCGGAGTGGAAGACGCGCCGCGAAGGCGTAGTGGGGCTCAAGGAGGTCTATGGCGTCACCTTCAAGTCTTTCCGGACTCTCGACGTCGCAGGGCCGATTACGTTGTCGGCATTGAAGAACGGTCAGGTCCAGGCGGCGGACATGACCTCGACGGACCCAGCGATGAAGCAAGACAAGCTCATTGCGCTCAAGGACCGGAAGAACCTCTTTCCTGCGCAGAACATTGTCCCACTCGTGGCGAAGGATCGACTCAACGACAAGATTCAACAGGTTCTGAACCAGGTCTCCAGCGCCTTGACGACAGACGATCTGGTCGTGATGAACGCGCGGCTGGCGAAGCAGGAAAGCTTCGACACCGTCGCAGCCGATTGGCTGAAAGCGAAAGGGCTCGGTCGATAAAGGCCCTGCATGGAATACACACTCTCGCGGATCTCGCCGCAGCTTCCAAAAGGATGAGAAGTGAAACAGCAATCAGTGGTGGATCGCCCGGCTATTGAGCTGGGAACGGCATCCACGTCCGTCGCGGATATCGCTGCAATCGCAGCCGGTGCGCCGGTATCGATTGATAGCGGCGCGCTCCATGGCGTGCGCGAAACACATGCGCGCGTTGCGCGAATGATGGCCCGTGGCCAGGCCATTTACGGTCTGACGACCGGCGTCGGTGACCTCTATCGCCAAATGCTCTCTCCCGAAGAAGTCGCACGTGCCCAGTTAAATATGCTCAAAAGCCATGCATGCGGCGTGGGTGAGCCGCACGAGTCCGAAGAGGTGAGGGCGATTATGGCCGTCGTCATCAAGAGTCTTCTACAGGGTAGGAGCGGTGTCAGTGCGAGCCTTGTCGAGACGATGGTGGCGATGCTTAACGCGGGCGTCACTCCATGGGCGCCGCGGGGAGGCTCGGTGGGATATTTGATCGCGACGGCGCATATCGGCCTCGTGATTTTTGGTTACGGGGAGGCATGGTACGAAACCGAACTGCTGCCCGGTCGCGAAGCGATGCGGCGCGCGGGAATTGAAGTGAGGGAGCCGGGCATTCGCGAGGGCCATGCTCTCCTAAGCGGCGCCCATGAGGTGACGGCTATCGGCGCGCTTGCGGTGCATCGCGCCATGCGTCTGGTCGAAACGGCCGACGTGGCGGGTGCGATGAGTCTGGAGGCGCTGCGTGGCAACAGCCGCGGATACGACGAGCGGCTACAGCGCTTGCGTCCACATCCCGGCCAGGTGGAGACCGCGCGCCGGTTGCGCGAAGTGCTGGCAAACAGCGAGATACTCGAAGCGAACCGGCAGCATCGCTTGCAGGATGCGCTCAGTCTGCGCTGCATTCCGCAGGTCCACGGTGCCGTGCGCGACGCGCTCGATTATTGCAATCGCGTCTTCGACATTGAGATCAATTCAGTCACCGACAATCCAGTCTTCGTCGACGACGGCGAGCAAATCGTGGCGCTGCCTGGCGGGAACGGGCATGGCGCGCCGACGGCGCTTGCGCTCGATTTCCTCGCTATCGCAATAGCCAATTTGAGCACGATGTCTCAAGCGCGCTCCGACCGGCTCACCAACGAGCACATCAGCGAGTTGCCGCCGTTTTTGGTGAGCGAAAGCGGTGCAAATTCCGGGCTGATGATTCCACCGTATGTTGCGGCAGCACGTGCGGGCGAGAATCGCGCACTGGCGGCACCGGCCAGCGTGCACACGGTATCGACGTGTGCGGCGCAGGAAGACCATATCAGCATGGGTGTGACGGCCGCGCAGAAGGCCATGACGGCTATCGACAACGCCTTGGACATTCTGAGCGTCGAATTTCTATGCGCTGCCCAAGCGCTCGAATTCCATCGCCCGCTCCGTGCAGGTCGTGGCACAGGTGCGGTGTACAACGTGCTGCGCGAACACGTGAGCCCGCTGGGTGCAGATCGTGAACTGCATCGGGATTTGCGCGCCATTCGTGAGTTGATCAAATCAGGTGCTTTCGAACTGGCTCTGCAACACGCGCGCTCATGAACGATGACATACGAGGATCGGAATTTCCGGTTGCAAGGACACAACTAGTTGGATGTGGAGAAGACGGAATGCTGGAAAGAGCAGCGGTAGTGGGTGCAGGGACGATGGGCGCGGCAATTGCCGCGGTATTTGCATCAAATGGTTATTCGGTGAGCGTCTATTCGCGCAGCGAGCGGACGCTGGAGGCGGCGCGCAAGGTCGTCGCGGCGTTGGCCGGTGAGCACGCCCCAGTCGACTATACGGACACGCTCGAACAGTGCGTGAACGGCGCCTCCATTGTCAGCGAGAACGTCGCGGAGGATGTCGCCATCAAGCAGCAGATATTCGGCGAGATAGAGGCCGTGGTGTCACCTGACTGCCTGCTGACAACCAATACATCGAGCGTACCGATTTCCGTGATCGCAGAGGGTCTGCGCTACCCCGAGCGCCTCGTGGGACTGCATTGGTTCAATCCGGCAGCCATCATGCCGCTGGTAGAAATCGTGCGCGGCGCGCGTACAGCCGACGAGGTCGTGAACCGGACGCGCGCAGTTTGCGTCCGTCTTGGCAAGGCGTCGATCGAGGTTAATCGGGACATTGCCGGCTTCGTCGTCAATCGGCTGCAATACGCCATGCTGCGCGAAGCGCTTTATCTTGTCGAACAGGGCGTGGCGTCGATTGAGGACGTGGATCGTGCCGTGGAGACGACGCTCGCGCCGCGCTGGTCTGCATCCGGTCCGTTGCAGTTGATGGACCTGGCGGGGCTCGACGTGGTGGAGAAGGTGTCCAGCATGCTGATGCCGTCCTTGTCGCGAGACATGGACACGTCCCTCATTGTGCGGCAATTGTGCGCGGAGCGCGCTTTCGGCATCAAGAGCGGTCGCGGCTTTTATCAGTGGACGACCGAGAGTATTGCGACGGCGCTGCGGCGCCGCGACGAGACTGTACAGATGTTGCGGGACCGAGCCGCGAGCGGCGCACAGTCCTGATGCGGTTCGATACGCTCGCCGCCTAGGACGCGATCGAGTCGAGCGACGAGCGGCTGAAAAAAGTGTGACGGGAGCCAGGATGCAGAAAACGCGAAAAAGTGGTGACCGTGCTGCCAACCCAGGTTTTGCGCCTGACCAGCAGACATGGCTCGATTTCGGAAACGCCGAGCAGCGACGCTTCTGTTGCCTCGGGGTTGACGGCCTGCATCTCGTGCTCGGTCGCGGTGGGCAGCGCGATGGACTGAAGGTAGTCCGTTGTCGACTGCTGTGCGAAATCCTGCTGCAGGTAGTCAGGTGCGAAGCCAGGCGCGACGTAGCGGTCTTCGAGTTGCACCGGCATGCCGTTCGCGCAATAGACGACCAGGCTGTGGAAGATCGAGTTGCGGCGTGTCGTTTCCATGCGTGTGGCGATTTCGGCAGTGGGCCGGATGCGCCCGAGTTCGAAAACTCGCGTTGTCAGCGCCTGACCGCGCGAGCGAATGTCGTCGGCGATGTTATGAAGGTGAATGAACATGGAAGCCGCTTTGGGTTGCGCCACAAACGTACCCACGCCATGCAGGCGCTGCAGGACGCCACTGCTCGACAGCTCGCGCAATGCACGGTTGACCGTGAGTCTCGACGTGCCAAAGATTGCAACGAGTTCGTTTTCGCTGGGAATTTTTTCTCCCGGGCGATACAAGCCGTCTGCAATCTGGTCCAGTACGTACTGTTTGATCTGCTCGTAAAGCGGCCGGGGCAGATCGGCAACGGTGTTCCTCGGAGAGGTGTGGCGCATGTTCGGCATACCGCGAAGGCTCATGGCATCGTTGATGGTTTGCCCATCATAGCATGTCAGGTATAGATCACCGGGCGCATCACTGAACCGTCTGCAGCAAGCCGGGTCATCTGACGCTTGGGGAGCGTAGCTTTTTGAAGTGTAAAGGCACTGTATTTATTCGAGGACTCCCCCGTTCTCTTCTGATCGAAGGTTTTTTATGACAAGTTCGCATGAGCTCTCCCCACATGAACGCGAGGGCGCGGGCCCGTTGAAGGGTCTTAAGGTGGTCGATTTCACCCGGGTGCTCGCCGGGCCCTTCGCCACGGCGCTGCTCGCCGATCTCGGGGCCGAGGTTATCAAGATCGAATCACCGCAAGGGGACGACTACCGTCATGTCGGCCCATTCGTCGATGGCTCCAGTGCGCTCTTCATGTTCGCAAACCGGGGCAAGAAAAGCATCGTGCTCGACCTGAAGGAGCCTCAAGACAGGGCGCGCGCCATTGCGCTTGTGGAAGACGCCGACGTGGTGATCGAGAATTTTCGCCCCGGCGTGGCGAAGAAGCTCGGCATTGGCCACGAAGCGCTTCGCGCCCGCAATAGCCGCCTCGTATATGCGAGCATTTCCGGCTTCGGTCAGGACGGTGCGTCGAACCGGCCAGCCTATGATCTCGTGGTGCAAGCCCTCACGGGACTCATGTCGATCAACGGCGAAAGCGATCGGCCGCCGATGATCGTGGGCGAAGCTTTCGGTGATTTGTCCGCGGGGCTATTCGCCTCCTGGGGCATTCTTGCCGCGCTCGTGCAACGCAATGCGACAGGCGAGGGTTGCTACCTGGACGTTGCGATGTTCGACACATTGCTGACGCTCATGCCCACGGCGGCTTGCGCGTACATCGCAACGGGGACCGCGCCGACCCGCGTCGGCAACCGTCATCCGCTTTCCGCACCGTTCGGTGCTTTCGCCGCACGAGACGGCAATTTCATTCTCGCAGTACTGAACAACAAGCTATTCGCAACGTTTGCGGCGTTGATCGGACGCCCCGATTTGTCTTCAGATCCGCGGTTCGCATCCGATGAATTGCGCGGCGGTAATGAGGCGGCGTTGCGCGAAGCGATCGCACAATGGTCGCGGACCCTCGATGTGTCGGTCATTCTCGACGCGCTTTCGGCAGCCGGCATTCCCTGTGCGCCGATCGAGGACGTGGCGAATGCAGTGGACAGCGAACAGGCGACGCGCCGCGCGCTATTCCGCTCCGGGGCCATGGGTGACGTGCACCTCAAAATGCCGGAGCAGCCTGTGCACTTCTCGACAATGAGCAGAGGGCGCGCGACCTATGCGCCAGTTTTGGGCGAGCACAGCGACGAGCTTGCCGAACGGGTCGCCGGCGCAGCGCCGACTCGCTAACAGGAAGGGTAACGACGATCATGAGCGAATTTGTATACCTGGATCTTGAGGGTGCGGTGGCAACCGTCACTATCGATCGCCCGCAAGCAGCCAACGCGCTGAACGGTGAAGTTCGGACGCTGCTCGACCGCGCGCTCGACGCCGTCGAGGAGAATCCGTCGATACGCGCAATGGTCTTGACCGCTGCGGGGGAAAAGATCTTCGTCGCTGGCTCCGATATCAGGGACATGTTGCCAATGAGCGCGAGCGATTCTGTTGCCTTGTCAGAATCCGCGTTGCTTTTGAACAACCGTCTCGCGTCGTTCTCCAAGCCCGTAGTCTGCGCGGTGAATGGATGGTGCCTGGGCGGCGGTCTCGAAATTGCACTCGCGTGCGATATCCGCGTCGCTGCGGAACACGCGCGATTCGGCTTTCCTGAGGCGAAGCTCGGCATCATGCCCGGCACGGGTGGCGTGCCGCGTTTGCTTCGGACGATTGGAGGCGGCGCCGCCCGACACATGCTGCTGACCGCCGAATTCGTCAGTGCGCAGCGTGCCTGCGAAATTGGGCTTGTTACCCGCGTGGTGCCGGCAAAGAGCCTGCTCGCCGAGGCGAAGGTGATTGCGGGGCGTGTCGCCCTACTGGGTCCCGTCGCGCTGGAGCGGATCAAGCACACGATTCGCGTGGCCGAAAGTACATCGCTTTTTGAAGGCATTCAGGCGGAAACGCTGGCGTGTGCAGACTGCTTCGATACAGACGATAAAGTCGAAGGCATGACGGCGTTTATCGACAAACGCGCGGCACGATTCACGGGGCGTTAATTTTAATATTTTTATATTGCAGTGCAAAGTTTCTGAAGTCAAGAAAGTAAATCCATAAACACGAAGGTTTGGAGAGCGAAAGTGAAGAAGCATCTACTAGCATTGACCGTGTCGAGCATGCTCGCCGGAGCTGCCTATGGGCAAAGCAGCGTCACGTTGTACGGCATTATCGATGAAGGTTTCAATTACACAAGCAATGCGGGTGGAGGCAGACTTTTCTCGCTTTCGAGCGGCGACGTCGCGGGTTCGCGTTGGGGGCTCAAGGGCAATGAGGACCTGGGCGGCGGCTTGGCAGCAGTCTTTCAGCTCGAGAACGGGTTCAATGTAAACAACGGTAAGCTCGGGCCCGAAAACCAGTTGTTTGGCCGGCAGGCTTATGTTGGGATATCTAGCACGACCTTCGGCACGGTCACGTTTGGGCGTCAGTACGATTCGCTGGTTGACTACCTCGCGCCGCTGACTGCAAATGGCAACTGGGGTGGAGCGATGTTTTCGCATCCGTATGACAACGACAATACCGACAATACGTTTCGCATCAATAACGCGGTCAAATATGCGAGTGCGAACTATGGCGGTCTGACGTTTGGTGGGGCGTATGCGTTCAGCAATTCGACGTCGTTCGCCACAAACCGGGCGATGAGCGTCGGACTGCAATATTCGCTCGGTGGGCTGACGGCGGCGGCCGCTTATCTGAACGTCGACGCACCCAACAACGGCGCGGCTGGTGCGGTCGCGGATCTAGGCACAGCCGGTGCGGACGGCGCTTTCACGGCCGACCGGCAGCGGGTCTTTGGCGCGGGTATCAACTATGTCCTGGCCTCCACGACATTCGGCTTCGTCTACACGCATACGAGCCTGTCGCGCCCGACGGCGTCGCTTTATGCCTCCTTGATGCCGAGTCCGACGCTCGGCGCAGCTTCGTCGGTAAAGTTCGACAATTTCGAGGTCAACGCGAAATATCAGTTTACGCCGGCGTTTTTTGTGGGCGGCATGTACACATTTACGGAAGCGACCTATAACGGCGACTCAAAAGGCAGCGCGAAGCCGAAGTACCATCAATTCGGCCTGATGGCAGACTACAACGTGTCGAAACGGACTGATCTATACGCCCAGGGAGCCTTTATCAAGGTCGCGAACGCCTCAGGCGTGGCGGGTACGGGGTTCGAATTCGCATCGAATCCCGACATCGCGAGTCCTTCTTCCAACAGCAGGCAATTGGTGCTACGCGTGGGCGTGCGCCATCAGTTCTGAGCCATATGGGCGTCCCCCCGCAACCGATGCGAACTACGTCTGTGGCTCTTTCGGTTGCGGAACATAAGAGGCCAGTTCAAACCCCCTGAGGGGGCTGTTTATTTCTCGGCAAGCTGTAATGGGATGGTCACTCCAGCCTCTCAGCGGGTCGGCTGGAGATAATTTCCACCGAGGTCATTTCCATGCATAACGATCACGTTGATCGGGATTGATCTGGGCAAGCACTCTTTTCACGTGCATGGGCAGGACAAAGCCGGCAAACCCGTGTTTCGCTGGAAGTTCCCACGTAATCAGTTGGTCGAGTTCTTCGCCACGTTTCACGCATGCACGGTGGTGATGGAGGCCTGCGCAGGCGCTCACAGGATCGCACGCAAGCTCGGCCAGTTCTGACATACCGCCAAGCTGATCTCTCCACAATTCGTGCACCTGTTCGTCAAGAGCAACAAGAATGACTTCGTTGACGCGGAGGCAATTTTCGAGGCTGCTGTACGACCTTCGATGCGGTTTGTCACGCCGAAGACCGAATTTCAGCAAACGCTCGCAGCACTGCACCGGGTTCGCCAAGCCCTGGTTCGCGACCGTGTATGCACTACCAACCAGATGCACGGATTCCTGCTCGAGTTCGGCATACGCCTCCCTGTTGGGCACGCCGTTGTGAAGCGCCTGTCCGTAGTGCTGGCTGAACATCAGTTACCGCCGCGCCTTGTCTCGACTCTTGAACGCCTGCACGCGCACTTCAAGAATCTTACCCAGCAAATCGGCGACATCAAGAAAGAACTCGATCGGCAACTAGCCGAGGATCCGGTTGGGCGACGCCTGCTGACGATTCCCGGCGTTGGCACTGCCAGTCTGCTTGCATCGGGGCTCGGTGACGGAAAGCAGTACCGAAGCGGACGAGACTTTGCCGCCGCAATGGGGCTGGCACCAAAGCAATACAGTACAGGCGGTAGCGCGAACCTGCTCGGAATCTCCAAGCGAGTTGACAAGAATATCCGCCACCTGCTGGTCCAGTGTGCCCGAGCATTTATGCTTCGGCTAGACCGGCAGTCCGGACGCGTGGTCGACTGGGTTCGGGCAATGCTTGCGCGGCGACATTCCAGTGTCGTTGCATGTGCCTGATCAGCAAGCTCGCACGAACGGCATGGGCGATCGCGAGCTCTAACGCTGTATTCGAACGACAAGTGTCTATTCCGGTTTTTTGACGGACTGTTACCGATAGTTTGATGAAGTCAAACCCACCTAGTTTTGCGACTGCTGATAATCGATGGCGTGAACGGCAAAACGGCCCGGCGGAAAATCTGAAAGGCTAACGAGCTTCCTGAAGCTGCAGCTGTTATCAGGGCAGCCAGGCGTGATTTTCATCGTGGCGCGAGGAGCGTTCCTCGCAACGACGCCGGATAGATTTGTGCAAGCCACCCACCCATCAACATCAGTGTTGTAAAAATGGGGGGGCCGTAGATTAACCTTTTCGGCAAGCTGTTTACCTCGGCTATCTGAACAACGGGAACCAAGGGGATGGGCTGTGGGCATTGATCGAACCTTTGCTGCCGCCGCCCTGTTTCGGACTGGACGGCACTGAACGGCATCCTGTTCGTGTTCAAGACCGGCATACGCTGGCGCGACCTGTCGATCAAGTTGGGATTTGGTTCGGGCCCGACCTGCTGGCGTCCCCTGCGCGACTGGCAAAAGGCCGGCGTGGGACCGCCTGCACTAGCTGCTGCCCGCGAAGTTACGCGAGGCCGGCCAGCTCGATTTCTCACGTGCAGCCGTCGATTCGTCGGCGGTGCGATCCGTTGGGGCGGGCGAAAAACTGGCCCGAACCCCACGGATCGCTCGCGACCCGGTTCCAAGCAGCACATCCTCGTAGACGCCAATGGCGTTCCCATCAACGCCGTCCTAACGGGCGCGAGCCGCAACGATGTCACCCAGTTGCAGCCGCTCGTCGACGCGATTCTTCCGATCCACCGCTCTGGCAGCCGACCACTTCAGAGACCCAAGCTCATCTATGCCGATCGTGGTTACGACTCCGATCCGCATCGCCAACGATTGTGCGAACGCCGCATCAAACCGATGATCGCACGGCGCCGGACTGAATATGGCAGTGGTCTGGGCAAATTCCGTTGGGTCGTTGAACGGACTCACGCGTGGCTCGACAACTTCGGTCGTCTTCGCATACGCTTCGGTCGCCGAGCTGACATTCACGAAACATTCTTGAAATTCGGCTGCGCCCTCGTCTGCTGGAACATCTTCAGGCGTACGGAGCAGCCTTTTTGAACTGGCCTCTAATTAGCGGACGCGAGCGACGTAGTGCCAATTGTTCCAGCGGCTGAGTACCAGAAGCTACTTCGCTCACGGCGCCATGGTTCGGTCGTCGATTCGATGCCGCGCCAGCGCATCGGCAATGAACCCCGACGCCTTCATCTCGTCGACGAACCGCGCGAGCGCTTCCGCCGCTGCGGTTCCGCGACTTTTGGGCACGCCCATCGCCTGACGGATGACCATGAAGCTCTCATCGAGCAGGCGCAGCCCGGCGATCTCGCGCGCATCCGACTCGAGTTGCTGCTTCACGCCTGCCGCGACTTCGAGTTGCTGGTCGATGAACGTCCGCACTACGGTCGGCGAAGTCGGCGCGCGGACGATCTGCGCTTCCCTCAGTTCGCGCGTCAGAAACAGGTCGTACGCGCTGCCTTTGCCAACCGCCACGCGATTGTGGGAGCGATCGACATCGGCGTTCGTTTTGATGGGCGATTCATTTCGCACCAGGTAGAAGCCTTCGATCAGCACATAAGGCGCGGTGAAAGCGATAGTTTCGCCGCGCAACGGGTCGATTGCAAAGAAGCCGAAGTCCGCGCGCTCTTCGCTCACCGCCTGGACCGACTTGCCTGCGGCATCGAATACCACGAGTTCCAGTTCGACGCCGAGGTGCTGCGCGAAGGCACGCGCGAGATCGATGGATACGCCTAATGGCTCTCCGCTTTGCGGGTCCCTGTTGGCGAGGATCGGATTTCCCAGATTGATGGAGGCGCGCAGCGTGCCCGTGGGCGTGAAAGCGGCAACGATGTTCTGATCGATAGTCATAGGGCGTTATCAAGGTTCAAGAATCTGGCTGATGCGCGACAACGCCTCAAGCGTATGCAGCAAATGCTCACGCATTGCTTCGGACGCTTCTTCGTTCTTGTCGCGCTCCAACAGGTCGAGCACTTGAAGATGCTGTTTCGCGTGCTCGGCATAGCGTTCACGATGTTGCATGGAGCGATAGGAAAGCAGGCGGCGCACCCGGTTCACGCGCTTGATCGTGTCGATGAAGAAGCTGTTTCCGGATGCCTCGACGAGCGACTCATGAAAGCGCACGCCGCGCTCATGCAACTGGTCGGCGGTGTCCGTTTCAATGCCGCCCGTAAGCAGATGCCTTTCGACATCACGGCATCGCTGGAGCACCTTCCTCTCCAGCCGATAGCCCGGTTCCAGTAACGCGGCCGGCTCCAGTGCAAGACGCAGCCGATACGATTTCAGCAGACTGTCGGGCGTCGTCAGCATCGGCGAGAATTGCCAGCCGTAGCCGGGCTTGCGCTCAGCCCAGCCTTCCTGTGAGATACGTGTGAGCACGGCGGTGAGTTGCGCACTCGTCAGGCCATAGCGCGTCCGAATCATCTGCTCGGAGAACTCGTCGGGCAGTGTGCCTTTCAGGCGGTCGTCGGCAATCTGGAAGTACACGCTCGTGACGACATCGGTCTCTACGAGCCCGAGTTCGTCGACAACATCCGACAGCGACTCGACCACCGGCTTCGCGACAAAGAAGCCGCGATTCTTCTCACGCCTCAAGATGCCCTTCTCGTGGAGAAGCGCCAGCGCCTCGTTCACGGGCGAGCGCGACACGCGCAGGCGGTCAGCGAGCATCTGGGCTGGCAGGTGGGCGCCGGCCATCATGCCTTCGTTTTTGATGAGTTCGACAATCTGGGTCGCAATCGAGCGGTCGATCATTTCAATGTGCCTTCTGCCGCGGCGCGGGCGGCGGTCTCAGACCTCCTGCGTCGTCAGGTGTTGCTGCAATATCAGCGGGATGACGCCGCCTGAGCGCAGCAGGCGGCATTCGAGTTGCGTCTCGACGGCGGCTGTCGCATCGACCGGCTGAACGCTGCCGTCCGCGCGTACGATTCTGACGGGCACCTTGCAGCGCGGCGACAGGTCCCCGACGGGCGCGTCGACTTCCAGCTTATCACCCGGCTGAAGATTCAGCGTAGGAGCGCCGGTGCCAGCAGCGAAGCGAAGCGGCAGTATACCCATGCCGATCAGGTTCGAACGATGGATACGCTCAAAGCTCATCGCCAGCACCGCTCGGATGCCGAGCAGGCGTTGGCCCTTCGCGGCCCAGTCGCGCGATGAACCCGTGCCGTAGCGCTCGCCCGCGACGAGCACAACCGAACTGCCTTCGTCGCGATAACGTTGCGCCGCTTCGAAGATCGGCATCACCTCGCCGCTTGGCACATGCAGCGTATGCGCGACGGGTATGCCCGGCTTTAGCCGGTTTAGGAGCGTGCGGTTATAGAACGCGGCGCGCACCATCACTTCCCAGTTGCCGCGTCGTGATGCGAACACGTTGAGATCGTCGCGATCGTCGCCGCGTTCGACGAGGAAATCCGCGACGTAGCTGTCTTTTGGAATCGCGCTGGCGGGCGAGATGTGATCGGTCGTCACGTCGTCGCCGAGCACGAGGAGCGGATACGCGCTGTAGTGGCCGAGCTGGCTGCCCTGCGAAGCCGACGCGAACGGCGGTCGGCGCAATGCCGTCGACGCTGGATTCCACGGAAAGCGCGCGGTTTCAGGCGCGTCGAGATCGTGCCACGCGGGATTTCTACTCGCGAGCGCGAACGCTCGCGGATAGTCGCGCGGATCGGCGGCGGCTTTGACAAGCGCGGCCACTTCATCGCGTGTGGGCCAGAGATCGCGCAGGTAGATCGGCTTGCCGTCCTGCGTATGTTGAACCGGATCACGGCTCAGATCGGCCTGCGCATCGCCCGCGAGCGCGAAAGCGATCACGAGCGGAGGCGACATGATGAAGCCGAGATCGAGATCGGGATGAATGCGGCCGGGAAAGTTGCGATTACCCGAGAGCATCGCGACGGGATACACGGTCTCTTCCGCCATCGCTTCGCGAATCGGCGTGGTGAGCGGTCCGGAGTTGCCGATGCACGTTGTGCAGCCATAGCCCACAATATCGAAGCCCACCGCCGACAGGTCGTCGATCAGTTTCGCGCGTTCGAGATACGCGGCGGCGGCGGGCGAGCCCGGCCCGAGCGAGGTCTTGATCCACGACGGCACTTTCAGGCCAAGCGCACGGGCCTTGCGCGCGACCAACCCCGCAGCGATCAGCAACGCCGGATCGGACGTGTTCGTACAACTCGTGATCGCGGCGATGGCGATGGGATGCTTCGGCATGAACGCGTGCTTCGCGGCGGGCTGGAACACCAGCTTTGACAAAACTTCGCGCGTCTGAGAATAGTCGAGCAGGTCCTGCGGACGGCGCGGACCGGAGATATGCATGCCGATCGTGCTCAGGTCGATATCGATCGTCCGTGAATAGCGCGGCACGCCTTCGGGATCGAACCACAAACCCGCCGCGCGCGTGAACGCCTCGACGAGGCGGACCGAACCCTCTGAGCGGTTCGTGGCGCGCAAATAGGCGAGCGTGTGCTGATCGACTGGGAAGAAACCAGTCGATGCGCCATATTCCGGCGCCATGTTCGCGACGACCGCGCGATCGCCTGCTGTCAACGTCGACACGCCTGGCCCGAAAAATTCGACGAACTCGCCCGAAACACCGATCTCGCGCAATCTTTGCGTGACCGTCAGCGCGAGGTCGGTGGCGAGCGCACCCGTCCACAACGCGCCAGTGAGCCGCACGCCGATCACGTCCGGGATGCGCTGCATCACCGGCATACCGAACATCACGGTCTGCGCTTCCAGTCCGCCCACGCCCCAACCGAGCACACCGATGCCGTTGATCATCGGCGTATGGCTGTCGGTGCCGATGAGCGTATCGGGCACGGCCCAGGTTTCGCTGTCGCGCTCGACTGTCGTCACCACGGTGGCGAGCTGTTCGAGGTTGATCGTGTGCATGATTCCCGTGCCTGGCGGATGAATGCGCACGCCCGACAGCGTCTTCGCCGCCCAGCGCAGGAAACGATAGCGTTCGGCGTTGCGCCGCAGTTCGAGCTTCAGGTTTTCGGGCGCAGCGTCGGGCCGCGCGAAGTATTCAACCGCGAGCGAATGATCCACCGACGAATCCACCGGCAGCACCGGATTGAGCGCAGACGGATCCGCGCCAGCTTCGGCGAGCGCGTCGCGCATGCCGGCGATATCGACGAGTGCGGGCGTGCTGGTCGTGTCGTGCATCAGTACGCGGTTCGGCTGAAAGGCAATTTCCTCAACGCTCGTCGCGTGCGTTGTCCATCCGAGGATGGCGGCGATCGCCTGATCGCGCTCCGCGCCTTCCATGTTGCGGATGACGTTCTCGAGTAAAAGGCGCAGCACGACGGGCAATTCGCGCAACCGGTCGCCGAAAAGAGTGGGCAGATCGACATAGCGGCAAACCTTTCCGCCGACGCTCAGTTGGGCTTGGGAGGGGGTGTAAGTGTTTTCCATGACTGTATTTTTGCATTTCAATGGTTAAAAATGCAATCTAGTGCAAACCCGAGATCATAAAAAAAGACAGGAGACACCCGTGAAGAAGACCAATGCCGATCGCACCGACACTGACGTGACGGGTCGCCGCAACGCCCTGCAGGGCATGGCGTCGCTTGGCGCGATGGTCGTTCTGAGCGCGATTTCACCGCCGGTTTTCGCAAGCGGGAAAACTGCGGGCCAACCCAACATCAAGGACAAAACTTCTATGTTTGCTTACGTCGGATCGCGAACTACACGAGAGCGCAACGCACGCGGCGACGGCATCAGCGTCTATCGCGTCGATGCCGGAACCGGCGCACTCACCCTCGTGCAGCTAGTAAAGGATCTCGTCAACCCGTCATTTCTCGCACTGTCCGCAAACGGCGAGCGACTCTACACGGTGCACGGCGATCTGAGCGACATCAGCGCGTTCAAGGTCGATAAAGCTACCGGCGGGCTCACCTTCCTCAACAAGCAGAGCACCGAGGGCAAAAACCCTGTGCACCTCGCGATAGATCCGACGGGGCGCTACATCGTTGTGTCGAACCATATCGGCGCGAGTCTCGCCGTTTTGCCGATCGCGGCCGACGGCTCACTCCAGCCGCTCACGCAACTGGTGAAGCTCGAAGGGCCGATCGGTCCGCATCGCGTCGAGCAGAAGCAGGCGAAACCGCATTTCAACCCGTTCGACGCGTCGGGTAAGTTTGTCGTCGTACCCGACAAGGGACTCGATCGCGTGTTCTCGTTTCGTTTCGAGAATGGCCAACTGACGCCGGCAGAGTCACCGTTCGTGACCACGCGCGAGACGGCGGGGCCGCGACATATCGCGTTCCATCCCAAGGGGGCGTATGCGTATGTGGTTAATGAGCTCGACTCGACGGTGACGACCTATCGCTACGACATGAAGACGGGCGCGCTGCAGCCGCTACAGATTCTCTCGTCGCTGCCCGATACGTACACCGGCAACAGCCGCGCGTCCGAGATTGAGGTGGATCGCAGTGGACGCTTCGTCTATGCGTCCAATCGTGGCTACGACAGCATCGCGACGTACCGCATCGATACGGAAACGGGCCATCTGACTTTCCTCGGCACGACGCAGACATCGGGGCGCACGCCGCGCTTCATCACGAGCACGCCCGATGGATGCTTCATGTACGCCTTGAACGAAGACAGCGACAGCATCGTGGCCTTTTCCATCAATGCCGCGAACGGCGCGCTCCATCCGACAGGCTTCTCGGCCCAGTCCGGCAGCCCGGTCTGCATGGTGTTTTCGATGCAGCACGCGTGAAGCCGCCTCTATCTCTTCTGAAGGTCCGACGGCATGCCGCCGGAAAGCGAAACATGCAAACATCCCCTGCAATCGACGAACGCGCATTGGTCAGGAATATCTCCTGGCGCATCATTCCGTTCGTGTTCATCCTCTACATCATTTCGTATCTGGATCGAGCGAACATCGGCTACGCCGCGCTGCAGATGAACAAGGAGCTGGCCTTGAGCAGCGAGGCGTTCGGCTTCGTATCGGGCATCTTCTTTATCGGCTACTTTCTTTTCGAAGTGCCCAGCAACGTGATGCTCAACAAGTTCGGCGCGCGTGTGTGGATTGCCCGGATTCTGCTCACTTGGGGCGTGGTCGCCGTGATCTCTGCGTTCGTACAGAACGCGACGCAGCTTTATGTGCTGCGCTTTCTGCTGGGCGTGGCCGAAGCGGGCTTCTTTCCCGGCATCATTGTTTATCTGACGCACTGGTTCCGCGCGAAGGAGCTTGCAACGACCGTCGCGCTGTTCACGGCGGCCATACCCGTGTCATACATCATCGGCGCGCCGCTTTCGACATGGATCATGGACAACGTCCATTGGCTCGGCTGGAGCGGATGGCGCTGGATGCTCGTGCTGGAAGGCGCGCCCGCGTTAGTAGGCGGCATCATGTGCTTCGCGTGGTTGACCGACAAGCCGTCCGACGCAAAGTGGCTAAAGCCCGAGGAGCGCGAGTGGCTACTCGATCAGCTCGCGAGCGATGCAAGGGCGCGCCCGAGCGCAGAGCACTTCGGCTCGCTCAAGGCGATGACCAATCCGAAGGTGCTGTATCTGTCGTTCATTTATTTCGTGTATCAGTGCGGCAGTCTGGGGGTCGGTTACTGGATGCCGCAGATCATCAAGGGCTTCTCGAAAACGCTGAGTCATACGCAGGTCGGCCTCATCGCGATGGTGCCGTATCTGGTCGCGACGATCGTGATGGTGCTGTGGTCACGCAGTTCCGATCGCCGCAATGAGCGTCGCCTTCATTCCGCGATTCCGCTTGCACTCGCAGCCGCCGCGTTGCTCGGCGCGGGTCTGACGACGAACCCGTATGTGTCGATCGCGATGATCAGCCTGAGCCTCGCGGGCCTGTATGCGTTCAAGTCGCCCTTCTGGGCGCTGCCGACGCTGTTCCTGACGCGCTCGACCGCGGCCGTTTCGATCGCGGTGATCAATTCGGTCGGCAACCTGGGCGGCTTCGTTGGTCCTTTCGCGATTGGCTATATCAAGGGCGCTGACGGCACCGCGACGCATGGCTTGATTTTTCTCTCGGGCCTGCTCGTCACATCGTTCCTGATGACCATGTTCATCCGTCTCAACGAGCACAAGGCCCAGTCCGCCGCGGTGGCGAAGCCGATTCACTGAAGCACACAAACGTCATATTGGAGGAGATTGCACCGTGAAAAGAAAGTCAATTACACCCGTAGTAGTACTTATGGCATTACCATGTGTTGGTCATGCGCAGAGCAGTGTTACGTTGTACGGCATCATCGATAGCGGTCTCAACTACACGAACAATGTGCAGACGGCGCGAACGTCGTCGAGGCTCGTCGGCGGTCGTCAGATTGCGATGATCGAAGGCGGCTCCGCCGGCCTTCAGGGCAGCCGATGGGGCCTGCGCGGAACGGAGGACATCGGCGGCGGACTTAAGGCGCTGTTCGTGCTCGAAAGCGGCTTCTATAGCAACAACGGCGCGCTGAACCAGGGTGGCGCGGAGTTTGGGCGGCAGGCTTACGTTGGTTTGAGTCATGCGTTCGGCACGGTCACGCTTGGCCGTCAATACGATCCCGTCGTGGACATGTACGGTCCGTTTCTCGCGGCGCCGCAGTGGGGCGGCTATATGGCGTCGCATCCGAGCGACCTCGACAATGCGCTCAACTCGCGCCGCATCAACAATTCAATCAAGTACCGCAGCGCGAACTATCGCGGCCTGACCATCGAAGCGATGATGAATCTCGGGGGCACAGCGGGCTCGTTCTCGAACAGCTGGATTTGGGGCGCGGGCGCCGCTTATGCGACGGGGCCGTTTTCGATCGGCGCGGGCTATCTGAACATCCGCAATCCGAATACGTCGTTCTTCGGCGCGAATCCAAACGCGGGTCCAGCGACGACTAACAATCTCGGGAGCTTCGGCAGCCCGACGAGTCCGGAGAGCAACCCTGTGTTCGCGGGATACGCATCGGCAAAGATGCTCGAAATCGTGGGCATCGGCGCGGGCGTGAACTTTGGACCCGCAAGCGTCAACTTCGCGTATTCGAACACGCGCTTCGAGGGCATGGGTTCGTCGTCCGGCCCGAACCCGCTGCGCTATAGCGGCACCGCGGCGTTCAACAACTTCGAAGTCAACGCGAAGTACCAGTTCACGCCGTCGCTGCTGGCCGGGCTCGCGTACGACTACACGCGCAACGGCGGCGCAGGCGGTAAGGGCGGCGCGAACTACAATCTCTTCAGTGCGGGCGTCGACTACTTCCTGTCCAAGCGCACGGACGTGTACACGGTCGCGGTCTACGAGAAGGCAAGCGGCACCGATTCGCTTGGGCAAAGCGCGGTCGCACAGATCACCGGGCTTACGCCATCCACGACCGACAAACAGGTGTCACTGCGCGTCGGCGTGCGGCACAAGTTCTGATCCATTCATCTATAACGCTTTAAACCCGCGTCAGGCGTTTCCCGGATTCTGGCTCGGAACCAACGATTCGAGGTGGCCACTTAACGACTTGAAGCGGTCCATCGTCCCGGCTTTTTGGGCAAGTGACAGAAGCGGGTCCGAACGCGGCCGAGATGGAATGGACATCGCGCTCCCTTCGGGGATCTGAGCCGCATTGGGGGCCCCAGAACCGAACGGCATCAATGTGCCAAAGTGGCGTTTCGACACGTCCACTCCACCGGGCGTTGGAACCTGCTAGCCGAACACCTCGGGATTTTCGGTTGGACGGTTTGTTGGGTGTTTGACAAATCTTCCAGTAATGGCCAAACTGCCCAGCATGTCAAAGAACCTACTGGAGCCGACATGCCGAAGAAGACTCCCGAACAGCAGTTACTGCTGGGCCAGATCAAACAGGTCGCCGAAGGGCTGGCACAGACTTTCGCCCCATTTACCGAGGTCGTGGTCCATGATCTCCTTGACCCGGAGCACGCGGTGCTTGCGATCCACAACAATCTGTCAGGTCGAGAAGTCGGGCAGCCTGCGACCGAACTCGGGCTTGCGCGGATCATGGACCCTGCGTACGAGCAGATCATCGCCAACTATCCGAACCAGTTCTCGGATGGCCGCCAGGTGAAGAGCACCTCCATCGGCATCAAGGACTCGAAGGGCGATTACATCGCCGCACTGTGCATGAACGTCGACCTCACGCTATTCCGAGGGTTTCAGAACATGCTGAGCAGGTTCATGGCTGTCGAGGGCACCACACCTGCCAGGGAGTCGCTGGATCCCGCCAGCGCCGACCTCATTCGCGCCCGTATCGACGAGTTCGCCGCACGCATGGCGTCGACACCGCGCTCGCTCAAGGCAGAGGACCGCCGCTCGCTCCTGAAGGAACTCAAGGCGGCCGGCCTGCTCGAGGTCCGTCGCGCAATGGACACCATTGCCATCCACCTGGGCGTGTCTCGCGCAACGGTGTACAGCGATGCCAAGTGACGCCACGCTCCTTCTCGTCGACAAGCATGTCGTCGAGCAATTGCTCCTGCCGGACGACGTGATCGCGGCGGTGCGCGAGGCTTTCGAACTGCACGGACAGCGCGCGGGCCGCGTCTTCCCGGTCGTGCGCGAAAAGCTGAGCACAGGCGGGATCTTCGGTATCAAATCCGGGGACGTCGGTAGCCAGGGCCTGCTAGGGTTCAAGGCGGCCGGCTTCTGGCCAATGAACCGGACACTCGGCGGCGAAGCGCATCAGGCCACCGTGCTGCTGTTCGATCCGGCCACCGGCCGGCCCATGTGCGTGGTCGACGGCAATGCCATCACCACGGCGCGCACCGCCGCGGCTGGGGCCCTGGGGCTTTCCTTGTTGGCGCGCCAGGACAGCGCCGTGGCAACGGTCTTCGGCACAGGCATTCAGGCGAAGGCACAGCTCGCGTTTGCGCTCAGAACGTTACCTTCGCTGACGCATGTGAATTACGTCTCGCTGGATCGGGAACCGCAGGCCGACTTTGAATCTCTGTTTGCGGGCCAATGCAGATTGAGATGCGCGGCAAATGCGGATGACGCGGTCGCTGAAAGTGACCTCATCATCACCGCGACCACCGGCGGGGGCCCACTTTTCGACGAAGCAGCGCTTCGCGTCGGGACACATTTGAACTGCGTCGGCGCGGACACCCGTGGCAAACGCGAGCTTGCGGCTGGCGTGCTCGATCGGGCCCGGATCGTCGTCGATGACCTTGAGCAGGCCCGTGAGCTTGGAGAACTGCAATGGGCACCGCACGCACCTGCCATCGAGATCGGAGACCTGGTAACAGGCCGTTCCCAATGGCAGCGCGAACCGACAGATATCAGCGTTTTCGACATGACCGGTCTCGCCTTGCAGGACTTGACCGTCGCTCGATTGGTCCACCATCGCGCCACTGAGCTGGGCCTCGGAGTCGCCGTGGCGTGGCCCTGGTGATCGCTGTCCTGGCCTGAACCCGGAATCCGGACAATCCGCGATGATGACCCGCACCGTGCACGCTCGTCGCCTTCATCGAACGTCGCCGTGCGATCACCCCGCGCGCAGTCGATGGCGGCCCCGGTCAATCGCTGACGCCAAGGGCGCCCGGCGTTTGGCTCCCCAATGGCCACCTTTTCATCAACCAATGGCCTTCCCGTAACACCCAACAACGTCACAGCCATCATTGTCTTGCTCTTGCAGCGATCCGGTATGCGCCATAGAGGAGTCGGAAACTTGAAATCGCACTATGTTGAACCGCTCAGCGGCACCACCTATCCTTTAGACACACCCCGGTGGTGTTCGGACGACCGCAGGCCGCTCATGATCTCGCCGCTGGCTGGAATGTCCCGGGACGACATCGACCGACAACTTCGATCCCAATGGCGCTATCGTGCATCGCTCCCGGTCGAGATCGTCTCCCCCATCTCTATGGGGGAAGGGTGCACCCCGCTAATCCAGAAGACATGGGACGACCACAGGCCGTATTTCAAGTTGGAGTGGTTCAGCCCTACCAGCAGCTTCAAGGATCGCGGCACCACGGTGATGCTCTCGATGTTACGGCAACAAGGTATCGCGTCCGTTCTGGAGGACAGTTCAGGCAACGGCGGAGCTTCGGTGGCCGCTTACGGCGCTGCAGGCACCATGCGCGTGAAGATTCTGGCGCCAGCCTACGCGTCTCCCGCGAAGATCGCCCAGATGCGAGCCTACGGGGCGGAGGTGCAACTGGTGGACGGGCCTCGACAGGCGTGCGAGGACGAGGCAGTCCGGCAGTCCTCGAGCATCTTCTACGCCAGTCACAACTGGCAGCCATTTTTCCTCGAAGGGACCAAGTCGGTTGGCTACGAAATCTGGGAGGACCTTAACTTCCAGGCGCCCGACAACATCGTCATGCCTGCAGGCGCGGGCAGCAATGTACTCGGTTGTTATCTGGCATTCTCGGAATTGATGCGCGCGGGCCAGATTCACAAAATGCCCAAGCTCTTCGTTTGCCAGCCATTGAACTGCTCTCCCATCGATGCCAGCTTCCAGGCCGGCGTTACGACTCCCGTTTCGCGCGAGATACGAAAGACGGTCTCCGAGGGGACGGCCATCGCCCATCCTCTACGGCTCGCGCAGGTGGTCAACGCTGTCAGAGAGACGGGCGGCACGACTGTGGCTGTGGAAGAAGAGGCAATCGTCGAAGCGCTCAGGCGGATTGCGCGGCTAGGCCTTCTGCCGGAGCTGACTTCGGCGACTGCGGTTGCAGGATTTGATCGGCTTACACAGGTTGGGGCGATTCGGGCTCGAGAGGAGACGGTTGTCCTGTTAACAGGCACGGGTATCAAGAACGCCGGAGCCATCGCGGAGATGTACTCGCAAACTCTCGATACTCTTGTCTAAAGGCCGATCCTAATGAAAATCGGACTCCTGAATTGTGGTGGAACCATCACGGAAAGCTATCAGCTTGATGGGACGATCACCCGTCTATTGGCACGCGATCTGATCGCATTGAGCGGTCAGGCAGACTGGATCGGACATGACATCGATCCTGTCGATAGCTGTGATCTGACCTTTGCCTCACTTTGCCGTGCTCGTGATGTCATGCGGCAGGATCGGGAGAGCGAAGCGTTCGTCATGTGCTGCGGCACCGACGCAATGGAAGATGTCGCCTATGCCGCCGCTTTGCTTTTTAATCGTGACCGGCCTGTCGTTTTGACCGGTGCGGCGATCCCCGGTGGCAATGCCAATGCCGATGGTCCGCGCAATCTGGTGGATTCTGCAAATCTGGCAAGGGCCATGCCGCAGGGCGCGAGCGTCCTCGTTGCCTTTGCGGGACGGATTTTCGATCCAGTCTCAATCGTCAAGGTATGGCCGCAGGCCATTCAGCCCTTCGGACCAGAAACAGCGATCCGCGGCTCCATTGAAGCTGATATCGTCACGCTCGCAGGATCGGGAATCGTCGACGAGAGTTACGCGGAACTCGATGTATCCGATCTCGGCGCCCGCGTTGCGATCGTCATGGAGACCTTCGGGTTACTCGTCGGCTTCCCGGATATCTCCAGACTCGACGGTATCGTCGTGGCAGGCAAGGGCGCAGGTGGCTTCTCCGCTCAGTCAGAGAGACTTCTGAGCGAAGCCGCTGGGCATATTCCTGTCGTGCTATCGACACGCTGCGCCCATGGTTTCCGGGTCAACCCAACCGTCACCAAATATGCCTATGATCGCGCCCACAACCTCGGCCTGACCACGGCAGGTTATGACGGTCTGAACGCATCGAAGGCACGAATTCGGCTCATAGCCGAGCTTGGTCGTGCCAATCGCAGCGGAACAGCTGGGCGTTGATCAGCGCGTCGTCCACTTGGGTACCGTTTGAGCGCTGCAATGCCATGAGCTCTTGTATCCAGAGTTGACGGTCATTCGATCAACCCGGTGAGCGAGCAGTTGTCGTGTTGTATTGCCGCGCTGTCTTAGGCGTCAATCTACAGTAGTCAGACTCCCCACATCTTTTTCAATCAAGGTCGCGATGCACCGCTTGCAGTGCCCCCGGAGCACACAAGAGAAACGCCGCCGGGGACGGCGGCCATTCGAGGATCTCTGCAAAGATCCACCCGGTGCCTGCTGGCGCGGGGACCAGGAGGCTCCCGCGACAGCCTTGCTCCGATTACATCTTCTCGACCTCCAGCAGGGTTCGCTTGCCTTTGACGTATTTGTAGAGTGAGATGGAGCTGTCCTTCAGGTCGCCGTGCTCGTCGAACCGGATGTTACCAATCAGGGTGTCCAGATTGGTTGGGGACATGGCGGACAGAACGCCTGCGCGCGTGATCGAGTTCGAGCGCTTCATGGCATCGACGATCACATAGACAGCGCTATACGCGACCGGCGAGTAGACCACCGGATCGTGGCCGTACGCGGCCTTCAGTTCCTTGCCGAACGCGGCGCTGCCGGCCATCGCGGACAGATCGCCGCCCGCGACCGAGCAAACCAGGTTGTCGGCGGCGTCGCCGGCGAGCCTGGCCAGGTCCGTAGTGCAAACGCCGTCACCCGCGAGGATTCTGGCGGGAATTGCCAATTGCATGGCCTGCTTGGCGAAGGGGCCCCCGGTGGCGTCCTCTCCGCCATACATGATGGCGTCGGGGCGTTCGCCTTTAATCCTGGTCAGGATGGCCCTAAAGTCTGTGGCCTTGTCATTGGTGGCCTCACGAGATAGCACCCGGATGCCTTCGGCCTTGGCCGTCTTCTCGAACTGGTCTGCAAGGCCCTGTCCGTAGGCCGTGGCATCGTCGACGATGACGACCGTCTTGACTTTCTGGTTTTGGGCGTACTTTGCAAGTGCGGGGCCTTGCTGGGCGTCGGTGCCGATCATCCGGAAAGCGGTTTTGTAACCTTGCAGCGTGTACTGCGGGTTGGTAGAGCCGGGGGTGATCTGGGTGACGCCGCTATCGTTGTAGATTTTGGACGCGGGGATTGACACGCCGGAGTTCAGGTGGCCGATCACTGCCACGACGCCATCGTCCACCAGCTTTTGAGCGACATTTGTACCAATTCGGGGATCGGCTTGGTCATCCAGCGACTCGACCTCCAGAACGACCTTCTGGCCACCGATGACCAGATTGCCAGCTTTGTTGATCTGTTGGACGGCGAGCTTGGCGCCGTCGGCCGCATCCTGGCCCATGTGGGCGATATTGCCAGTCAGCGGTTCAGCGCTGCCGATCTTTACAGTTACGTCGGCGAGAGCGGGTTGGCCATAGGCCATAACCGTGCAAGCGAGAGTGAGCGCAGCGGTGAGAGGTTTGAGTTGAGATTTCATGGGTTTAACCTTTTGTTGAACGGGTTGCTGCTATAAATACGTAGGCGTCTCCTATCGAAGTTGTCAGCGCTGGCGACATTTCGAATGTAAGTATTAGTGAGAGCAGCCCATCAACCGGTGACAAGCTGATTAGCACTACGTAGCGTGATGATGCTCTGGCCACTCGACATCGGTCCATTGTTCCGCGGCACCATTTCCAGAAAGATTATCTAGAATTAAATAAAATGTATTGTAGGGGTAAACGCTTAGTATCGATGCTGGTTCCCACAGCGGGGTGAATCACTCACTGATAGATGAAGAGGAGGCCGAGACACCCTTGACTTGAACACAACATCGATCGCCGGATCGACTGGTGATCTGTGGCAGATGCGAACCGGTGTCGGCGCCCCAGGCGGCTGAATGCGAGACGGAACGCCGAGCCGGACATGCACAAACAGCTGCGGCCCGCCTTTGGAAACTCTGAATGCGATCCTGCACGAGACCAGATGCACGCTCGACGATGTCCCGGACGTCACAGTGTTCAAGGTCAATCCGCAATCAATCTTCGAGAGCGTCTGGCAGGTCGTGCCCGAGTTCTAGGGCGATGCACCGCATCCGACGCTAACCGCAGTATGAGTGACTTGGTTCTACGGCTTCGACTTTAAAACCAAAGTCGTTGCTAAGCTTCCGCTCTATGAAGCCAGAGCAGGGCACGATGGGTTCAAGGCTGTCTCCCGCCCCGGTTTCTCCGCACCCCGGGTAACATGGGCGCATTAACCGCAGCAAGCTACGCCGATTTTGCCCAGGAGATACATAGATGCGACTAGCGGATTTCATCATGCGAGACATGGAACCGATTCTTGGGCATTGGGAAGCGTTTGCAGCGACGCTAATGCCGGCGGCGGAGAACATGGGACCGCTGGCCTTGCGCGACCATGCGCAACAGATACTGCAGGCGGTGGCAAAGGATTTGCGGACATCGCAAACCAGCGACGAGCAAAGAAGAAAATCGTTGGGGCAGGCCCCGAGGCTGATCGATGCGACTGAGACTGCCGCGCAAACGCACGCCGTTCTGAGGGCACGCGCGGGCTTCAATATTAACCAGGTCATCGCCGAATACCGTGCACTGCGAGCCAGCGTGCTTCGCCTCTGGATGGACGATTGTGAGCCCGATCTGCCTTATCTGGATGACGTTGTACGCTTTAACGAAGCGATCGACCAGGCACTCGCCGAATCTGTCTGCTTTTTCAGTAGGCAGGTCGATCAGAACCGGAATCTGCTCCTCGGCATGCTGGGCCACGACATGCGCAGCCCACTTCAGGCGATACAGATGACTGCGGCGCACCTGGCCGCACTGAACGCGGATGAGAAGGTGTCAGACGCTGCGGCCCGCCTCATACGCAGCGGAGCCCGCATGCAAGCGCTGCTTGACGACCTGGGCGATTTCAACCGGACCCAACTGGGGCTAGGCATTAACGTGACACGCACCGGTATCAATCTGGCGGACGTCATTGCGGACGAACTGGACGAGGTGCGCGCCATTCACCCCGACCGGCAAATCGACCTGGACGTGAATGGTGATTTGCGTGGAGTCTGGGATGCGCACCGAGTGCAACAAATCGTACAAAATCTTGTACTTAACGCCATCAAGTACGGTGCACGGGACACGCCTGTGCGTGTTGAGGTGATAGGCGATTCAACGCATATCCGCATCGACGTCCGAAACCGCGGACGTGCGATTGAACCCGCGACTCTGCGCTGCATGTTTAATCCCTTGACGCGAGGGCACGACCAGCAGCGAGCATCCGACGAGGGAAGAAGTCTCGGACTGGGTCTGTACATCGCCAACGAAATCGCCAAGGCCCATCACGGTGCGATCGAAGCGCGCTCCGACGAAACAGAAACTTCCTTTTGCGTGTCGCTCCCGCGCGAATGAGGCCACAACAGGACAATGACGGGACCAAGGCCAATCAGAGACGGTAACGGGCGTTCCCGATCCCGCGTGAAGAAGGGATCAAGGCCCCCAGAGTGAAGGCTAATGCATAGTGGAGCGAGAGAGTGCGTGGAATCGGCGCGAGAGATATTAGTGCAATCAGGACGATAAACGGCGCGCGCGTGCGCTCATTCGTCACCATGATGAAAATCGCCGGAAACAGAATCGAATAGAACAGTTCCACCCGCAATGTCCACATTGGCCAGTTCAGATGTACATAAATCGCGGCCAACAACAGTGCCAGTGATCTCACAGTGATCTGTGGAGGATAAGCGTCCAGCGCCCAGCCACTGTAAGCAGGAGAGGCGAGCCCTATCTTGATGACGGGCCAAAGACACAGTGTTAATGCGATCGACACCCACAAAGCCGGATAAATCCGGAAGAACCGCTTCACGTAGAATTCTTTGATCCGCAACTTGTCGGGAGCGCGCGAGGCGCTTCGCAAGGACATCGCGAGGACGCAGCCACTCAGAACAAAGAAAATCTCGACGGTGGCCTGTCCATTCAATGTTCTGTCAACCAGTATCGATATGAACTCTTCAAGCGAGTCCGAGCCATATCGTCCCACGATCAGGCGGCGAAGATCGAAAATTGTCCAGACGTGCGTGCCTACTACCACAAGACAAGCAGGACACCACCATGAACAAGCAGGATCTCGTCGAGGCCGTCGCCGCCAAAACCGGCACCAGCAAAGCCTTGGCCGCCGAGACGCTCGATGCGCTGCTCCGCACCGTCACGGCGACCGTTACGAAGGGAAACACCGTGCAACTGATCGGGTTCGGCACGTTTTCCAGGGGCGCCCGTGCCGCGCGTGTTGGTCGCAACCCTGCAACCGGCGCCGAGATCCAGATTCGGGCGGCGAGAACGGTCAGGTTCACCGCGGGCAAGGCGTTCGAGAATTCGGTGAACGGCGCCTGAGTCCAACACGGGTCCGCCCAGACGGGGGCGACCGCGCATGGCCAAGCGATATTTGTGGCTGAGGCGTGTGGGCCTAGGTCGGCGTCGCGTTTTAGCATCGGTGACGCCGGGACAGCGAAGTGCAACGACAGCCGTATTCGCCTGATGATGAACGGAGTTGGGCACTACTGGCAGAAGCATGGGATCCGGCACCGAAGTTAATTGCGTTGCAGAACATGATGTTTCCCGAGGCATAGTGGGTGACGGATTCAGCGGGCCTGAAATGGTTTGGCTGCGCCCTCCCGGCGGAACCGGCTCGCTTCTCGCGCTGTGTGCGCTGTGCTGGTGAACTGTTCAAAGCGGGGTTGCGAGCGCGCAATTTCTTTCAGGCCGAGCACCTCGGCCGTCGGATCCGCTGCGTCGAAGTCGCCGCGATTCCCTTGAGCTGCGGCGGAATGCGGTCCGCCGCGAGCAGATCGTCGCGCGTCACGTTTTCGACGTTGAAGAACTCGAGACCCTTGCCGTGACCTGGCATAACGGAGCGCAAGATCATTGCACTACGAGCCGAGCTGATGGCGAACTGTGTCGTGAATCTGGCATCGGCATGCCCGATGGGATTGCGGATAGCGCCAACGAGGAAGAGATCATTGACCTTTTCACAATCTCGACCGGGCGAGGTGTGATTAGCGAGATCGCGGCAGAGGGGCAGAATTCCGGCGCTGCGTCCAATACACAGGCGGTTAAATACCAGCCGCAAGTTCGGCTTGTATCACGGCGGAGGACTGGAGATGCGTTGTAGCAGAACTTGAGGATGATGAAAATCGATGAAGAGCGATGCTTCGCCCGTAATATGGTTGATCAGACATTGCATCGACAGGCGAGCAATGCAATGGGTGTCGATTACTGCGATGGCTCTGGTCGCTGCGTCACTGGCGGCGGCACTACAGCCGGTCTTCCTGGAGGTGCTGGTCAACTCGATCACCTCCGCCCCCGAACAATGGCGACAGGCGTTCGTCGGCCCCGTTGTCACCATCGTCGTCGCCGAGGGTGGCAACTCGCTGGGAGACATCGCCAGCTCGATCCTCCAGCAGCAGGCCGCGTATTTGTTGTCGGTCAGTTTCACGCGAAAGATTCCAGCGTTGGATCTGGAACCAGATTGTCGCAACGGCCCGATCGAGTGTTCAGTCGCTTATCCAGACGATATGCGGAAATGTGTTTCCGATTCTTATCAACACGGTGTCTGCGTGTGTCATCCTGATCATTGCCGATGATTGGGTCGTCGCGTTGTCGGTTGCCACTTACGCAGTCGTCTACAGGCTCTACAACGCACTGTCCAATTGCAAGCTCGTACAGCTAAAGAGACGTCTCGCTGACGAGATGATGCGATCATCACGTATCTCGGGAGACACTTTCACGAATTTCGCATACGTCAAGACCCAAGGATTTTCGACTGTACTGACAGAAAGGTACATGCGAAACCAGGATCACGTGCTTGATGTTCAGGCCAACTATAACCGTGGCGTCGCGACGGCCCGTATCATCCGCGTCGCGTGTTTCACCATAACGTGCGTATTCCACGCCAAACCGAACGCTGATTCCACAGCAAAGCGAGCGCCGATTCCACGGCAAACCGAGCAGGGATTCCACGACTGCCCGAGCGCGAATTCCACGCGTAACCGAGCAGTAAGGTGGAGGGACGGCGACGCGGATAACCATGGCACGCTCGACGATTTTGTCGGGCGATAAAAGGTTATCCAAAGCTGCGGCCGTTCTGAAAGCATTGTCACCACAAAGCGGCTCCTATCTTTCGGAGACAGATTTTTTCCGTGAAGATTGGCGCGAAGCCTTCTGGGGGACGAATTATGCCCGGCTCAAAACGATCAAGAACCGCTACGACCCTGAGGGGTTCTTCTTCGTCCATCACGGGGTCGGCAGCGAGGACTGGAGTCCCGACGGCTTCACGCCGGTGCGGTCCTGACCATTGGCATGTCCCTTCATCGACTTGCAGCGAGCGCGCGGCGCCCATTCGAACCACAGACTGCTATGGTCAACTCGGTGCGCTCGCCGTTGGCCCGGAGACGGCCATGAGCAATCGTTCGGCATTCCGGCTCAGATCGTTGACATTCGAGCCCACTGGCGCTCGCCTCAACCATCGGGAACCGGAAAGCGCCAGGCGGCGCGTGCGCAGGACTGGCGGGACGAGCAGAGGCCTTCGGACACGCCGTCTGGAGATTGAGCAAGAGCGGCTAGGCGCGATGGTTAGTCGATGAGCGACCATACACAAGTCGCACAACCCAGATATCCAGCCATGCAAGCTCACGTTGACGCCACTCGCGCTTACACGAAGCGTTTCAACGCCGTACTCGCGTACATCGAATCGAATCTTGAGGGCGAGCTCTCAGTGGAAGCGCTAAGTCGCATTGCGAACTTCTCGAAGTTTCATTTTCATCGGCAATTTGCGGCCTTTGTAGGGGTGCCAGTCGCGCGCTACGTTCAACTTATGCGACTGCGGCGGGCTGCGCACCGCCTGGCTTCGCGTGAGTCCTGCTCGGTGCTCGATGCCGCGTTCGATGCGGGCTTTGACAGCCCCGAAGCCTTTAGCCGGGCATTCAAGCGCGCGTTTGGCACAGCGCCGAGTATCTTTCGACAGCATCCGAACTGGCAGATCTGGAGCGCGACTTTTGTTGTTCCCTATCTTTCGAGGAAACTCACCATGCAAGTACAAGTTATTGATTTTTCCGAAACTCGCGTCGCTGCGCTGGAGCATTGCGGGCCTGCTGGGCTTGTCAACGAAAGCGTGCGCAAGTTCGTGGACTGGCGGAAGCAAAGTGGGCAATCTCCGGTTGCATCGAGCAGAACTTTCGGTATTCCGCGGAACAACCCGGACACGACCCCGGCGGATGCGTTTCGCTTCGACATCTGCGGAGAAATCTCCGAGCCTGTCGCGTCGAACGTCTTTGGGATCCGCGAACTTGTCATTCCGGGCGGCCGATGTGCAGTGATCCGCCATACCGGATCGACCGACCATGTCGGGGAGACGATCTATCCGGTCTATCGCGACTGGCTTCCTGCAAGTGGTGAGGAACTTCGGGATCATCCGTTGTTCTTTCACTACCTGAGCGTCTTCCCGGAGACGCCGCATGACCAATGGAAAACCGATATCTACATTCCCCTCGTTTGGCGGGAATGATCTGTTCGCGGCGACCTACCAATCGCTGCGGTGGGGTCGCTTACCGTGAAATCCGCAGGCTGCTTTCCCAACGTCCCGCCGCTTTATTCCTCGGCTTTCGGGTAGCGAACGGCGAGCGCCGCGGGGAGGCCGCGAACGGCGGCTTCGGAGCGAACGCAAGGATCACAACAGGTCGCGGTCAGCCAACTGCGTTGGGGCGCCAGTCGGCCACAAGCGAATCTTCAGACTAGCGTGTGGATCATCGCCAGATTCGTAGCGGCTGGTGGCCAATCCACAATCGGCAGCAGCGAACCGCCACTGGGAATCATCTTTGTTTGAGCCGACTGACTTATCCGCGCCTCTCATGCGCGACTGGAGCGATACTGTGACGAGCACCGCAGCGGTAAATCTATACGGAGCCGCATGGAGCGTATATGTACGGATCGTCCGCCTCGCGTTGGAAGAGAAGCAGGTCGACTATGTCCTGCGCGAGGTAGATGTATTCGCGGAGGCCGGTGTCCCGCAGGAGCACCTGGCTCGTCACCCGTTTGGTCGTATCCCGGCGTTTGAGCACGGAGATTTCAGTCTGTACGAGACCGGGGCAATCGTTCGCTACATCGATGAAGCCTTTCCCGGATGCAAACTGCAGCCGACGAATCCCCGGGCATGCGCCATGGTGAACCAGATTGTCGGGATAATGGACGCCTATGCGTACCGAACGCTCGTTTGGGACCTTTATGTCGAACGCGTCGTTTCCGCGCGCGAACGCCGGTTACCCAATAAGCAGAAGATCGAAGCCGCATTGCCGCGTGCCGCCGTATGTCTATCGGAGTTGGCTCGGCTGTCGGACAACCATGGGTTCCTGATTGGCGATAGCGTGACACTCGCTGACCTATACGCCGCCCCGATCTTCGCATGCTTCATGCGAACCCCTGAGGCCGGCCCATTGATGGAAGGGTATGAGAAACTGCTTTTGTGGTGGCAGCGATTTTCTACCCGAGACAGTATGTCCCGCACTCAGCCATGATGAGTTCCCCTGCGGCATGCAACGGCCCAAATTCCGACATTGGTGGTGGCAACGGGACCGGCCGCACCCCGATCAGTACCAGTCGTTCAGCCTGCTCACTCGATTCGAGATCTGGAGTGTTCGACGTCAGGTTGATTCCGCTCGTGGTACTCGCTTTCAGGTCGGGATCTCATCTGAATCAGCCACTGGCGCACAATGCGACCCGACGGCTCAGCGTACATTCGCGCAATGCATAAGCTCAAACAGGCAGAAAGCAACAGATAACCGACCAGGACCGCCAGCTTCTCGTCGCCGGCCATGCCGGAAGGCGGGAAAATCGTCCGCAGCAGACCCAGCACGATAAGGTGAAACAGATAGAGCTCGTAGCTAAGCCTTCCTAGCCATTCCAGCACCGTGGACGCACGCGCGCTTCGTACTGTTGATCCGTGCGGGCGATCATTCGCGGCCAGCAGCAAAACCGCAGTGCCGAAGGCCATTACCGTGACACCGAACACGTTGCTTTCGCGGATCGGCCAGCACAGATAGACGAACATCATGACCACCGCGGTCGGCCACGCCAACATGCTCCACACGCGGCCACACCGCACAGCGCGCCTCGCGACCAGCGCCGCGCAGCAGCCGATGGCGATTGCATCGAAGCAGGCGAAGTACGCGTAGAGATAACCACCCTCGTCGCCTTGATGCAGGAAACGGTAAGCCGGACCGACGACAATGCACGCGAGCCAGAAGGCAACGAGCCGCGCCTCCCGGCGGAGCACGATGCAAAGCAGCGGAAACGAGAGGTAAAACACCTCTTCGACCGAAAGCGACCACAACATACCGAGCGCATAGTTGGTCCATCCGTGCGTCCCGATGAGCACGTTCATCCAGAACGTCAACGAAGCCAGATTCACGAGCCAGAACGAAACCGGCGTGCCGGCCGGCGAGTAGTTCTGAAAGATGGCAATGCCGGCAATCGCCAGCGCGTTCACCACGGCCAGCAGCAGTAACAGGCACGGAACGATGCGCGCGAAACGCAACCCGTAAAATGCCTTGACGTCGACATGGCCGAGTTCGGACCAGCGACGAACTGCGTTCCCGGTGATCAGATAGCCCGAGATCACGAAGAATATCGTGACGCCGTAGCTGCCGTTTCGCGCAACGGCCCGAACCGCTTCCCATCCGAATACGCGCGACAGAAAACTGTCGTCGAGCCGATAGGCGATATTGAAGTGGTGAAAGAGCACGAGCAGGATCGAGATGCCCCGGAGGAAATCGATCTTCCGGTTTCGCGTGGGGGCGTCGGTCATGCCGCGCTCGTGGCCCACTGCACGAACGCCGTGCCCGCTTCGCGCAAAACGGCCTCACGCACTTCCATGCTGACGCCCGGCGCATCGTAGTAGACAGCAAAGAGCAACGGCGCGCGCCCAGGCGGGCGCACGAGCGCGTAGTCGTTGGTTTCGCGCTCGACGCTGGTACCGGGCCGGTCGGCCGCCTGCCAGCCGGCGGGCAACACGGCGCGAATCCGGTTGAGGCCCGGTTTGCAGTCGGTCATTGCGCGCTCCAGTTTTGCGCGAGAACTGGCGCTCAGCGCATCGCCGAGCAGAAGGTGTTGCGCCGTGGTGGCGATGGCCTTCGGCGACGTGGTGTCGAGCACACCGCGATAGCGGTTCGATTCGGGCTCATAGCGGTCCGAGCGCGTAACTGTATCGCCAAGTCCACGAACGAACCGGGTCAACGCAGCGGGACCACCGGCGCTGCGCATCAGCAGGATCGCGGCCGTGTTGTCGCTCTCCACCAGCGTCGCCTGGCAGAGCGCATCGATCGACAACGCACCACGCGCGACGTTGGCCTTCGTCACGGGCGAAGTGAAAATAAGGTCTTTTTCGGTGTAGTGAACGAGTCGATCGAGTCGCTCTGCGCCGCTATCGACACGTGCCATTATCTGCGCCGCAAGCAATCCCTTGAACGTGCTGCACATCAGGAAGCGTTCTTCGGCACGGTGGCTCAGTGTGCGGCCCGAGCCGGTATCGATCGCAAACACGCCGAGGCGGCCGCCATTGCGACGCTCGATATCGGAGAACGGTGAATCGGCGGCACGCAATGCGGGAGCGACGCCCATGCCGGCGAGCAGCGGCAATCCAATCAACAGCTTTCGACGCGTGATCGAGTGAGTCAAGGCTAGGTCCAGTTAGTCAGAGTGAGGAAACGCGATGAGCGCGACGAACGCTAGGCCAGCTTGCGGGCGAGCAGGAGGCGACGGATGTTGATCGCGTCGCGCGCAGGAAACGCAGCCGTCCCGGCGTCCAGAAACACCATCGTGACGCTGTCCCCAACCGAGCGCAGCCGCATGATCAGGCAACGTCCGGCCGCATCGGTAAAGCCGGTCTTCGATAACGCGATGTCCCAGCCCTTTTGCCCGACGAGCGGATTCGTGTTCTGGTACTCGACGAGCTGGCCGTCGATCGGGACAACGCTGCGGGGGGCAGTCGTGGCGCGCGCGATCGCCGGATAGCGGGCCGCCGCGTTCACCATGACCGAGACGTCACTTGCCGTCGACGTATTGAGCGGCGAGAGGCCGGTCGGCTCTTCGATCGTCGTGTGCTTCAACCCGAGCGCGGCGATCTTGGCACGCATCGCGGACTGGAACGCCGGGAAGCCACCAGGATAGTCATGCGCCAGCGCATACGCGGCACTGTTATTTGACGACATCAGAGCGAGTTGCAGCACTGCATCGAGGGGTAAACTCGCGCCGACCGGCAATCCCGTGCGGCTGGGCCGCAATGCTTCGGCGTCGCTGGCGTCGATGCGAATGGTCCGGTTCATGTCGGGCCGGGCATCAAGCACGACCATGGCCGTCATCAACTTTGTCAACGACGCGATCGGCACGATATCGTCTGGTCGCTTCTGGAACAGGACCCGACCGGAGTTGTCGTCGATCACCACGACGTGGTTCGATGCGAGCAACCCGACAGGCAGGATGCCCGCGGCGTGTTGCGACATGGGCGCCTGCCACATCGTCTGCGCCACCACGCACAACGTGACGAAGCCGACGATGATAGCCGGGACGTAAGCGACCCTGTGCGGCGACGGCGGGACGGGATGACAAAGGCGCCTGATGCGGTCCAGCAATTGGCCACCGCGCGCTGATTGCGCCACTGGCGCGTATCCAGCACTCGTCGATTGAAGAGCATCGAGTTGCTCAAGCGCAAGCGCCAAACGTCGCGGGCTTTGAATCAGCGTGCCGGCGATCTGGTCAGCGACGCATTCCCGCTCGATACGCATTTGCTGCGACAGCCACCACACTGCCGGATGAAAAAAGAGCAGCGCTTCGATCACGCTCTGCGGCAGGTTGACCAGATAGTCGGCGCGCCTGATATGCGCGATCTCGTGGGCAAGCACCGCTTCGAGCAGATCGGGTGGTATGCGCGTCAGCAACGCAGCCGGAACAAGCACGAGCGGTCGCCACCAGCCGATCGTCAGCGGGCTTGTGAGATGCGTTGCCACGCACAGCGTCACCGGACGCGACAGCCCGCAACGCGCGGCCAGCGCCGACACGTAGTTTTGCCACCGGGGATCTGGCCAATCGGCAAACGCGTCGCCGATCCGACGCACCCACAGCAAACCGGCGGCCAGACGGCACGCCATGGCGGCGACACCGACCAGCCATGCCGCAACTAGCCAGGGCAGGACGGTCTCAATCGTGAATGCATCGGGTGTGTGCTTCGTTGACACGATAAGAGAATCGGTCGCGCGAAACCAGCCAGATGGCTGCGACGCGGCTTCGATACCCCGGTACACGTCGAGCACTGGTATAACGAGACACAGAAGAAGCGAAAGGCAAAGGAGTGCATAGCGACTTTGCGGGCTAGCGTTATGCATCAGCCGCAACGACAGCGCCGTTGTCACGCCGATCAAGGCGCCCTTCCACGCGAGGTGAATGAGCGCCCAGCCCAATGCCTGAACAAGCGTCCAGGCAAATGGGCTCATCGCTCATCTCCATGGAGAAACTTGCGGATATCCTCACGTTCCTCCCGGCTAACGTGTTTGCGCAAAGCGGCCATGACAAGTGCCTTGCCGGACCCTGAGAACGCCTTGTGAATCAGTTCCTTCAGCAGGCTGGTTTGCAGCATCTTCTGGCTTTGTGCAGGCGCGTAGATATGGGAACGCTCGCTTTCGTCGCGCGTAAGCAGCCCCTTCGCATGCATGACCTGCATCTGGCGCAACACGCTGGCATAGGTAACGTCCGCGCGTTCCTCATGCATGGCCTGATGGACCTGCTTGACCGTGGCAGAGCCGATTGGCCATAGAACCCGCAAAAGCTCGAGTTCAGCCGCAGTCGGCCTGGTCATGGGCGTGGCTTTGGTCATGACGACACCTTCGTGCAGAGACAGAATGACGTAGAGTAATTTGTCTAGACCTAATTGTCTATATTTACGTGATGATGTCCTCACTCCCGACGTTCGTTTATGGCTTCCCTCGCGTCATACGCGCCGCCCTCGTGGCGGACGCCTCAGGGTCGTCAAGGGAAGCTCGCCATTCGAGGCGATGAGCGGCGAGCGTCGCAATGACGAACTTCCCCAGTCGGGCCGAGGTTGTGTAAAAACATATGGGCCGACAGGCGGGTAGGACAACTGTGAGGCCGCCGCGTCTTCGTAGTTGACGATTTCTGAACGCTGACCAGATTGAGATTCGCCGGCGAGCATGGGCAGGCGTGAGATTACCCGCCTGCCAGCTTCATCGCTCGCAGTGTCTTCGCAAATCCGAGGATCTTCATCACGCGTTCGAGGTTATACGCTAGCACATGCAAGCTCATTTCAGTCGAGACGTTCCCAAGCCTTCCCATCTGGAAGTGGGTTGAGCCCATCCAGTACTTCAGCGTGCCGAGCACGTACTCGACCGTCCGTCGCCGTATTGTCATCGCATCAAGCTGACGATCCAGTCTGCGTTGCATTCTGTCGAGTACCGCTTCGCGTTCCCATCGGCGAATGCGCCGAGACGGCGCCGGCGTGCACTGCTTCCTCAGCCACCCTGTGCTACCGCGGGCACGTGCTGATGGAGAACCGCTCGGGTCTGGTGGTCGGTGCAGTCGTCAGCCATGCCGATGGTTTTGCGGAGCGGGCGAGTGCCTTGCGTCTGCTCGATTGCGTGCCGGGTCGTCATGCTAAAACGGTGGGGGCTGACAAGGCGTATGACACGCGTGACTTCGTCGGCAACTGCCGGGTACGCCACGTGACGCCTCATGTGGCGCGCTGCGATGATCGCTGGGGCGGCAGCGCAATTGATGGACGCACCTCGCGGCACGCCGGTTAAGGCATTAGCCAGGTCAAGCGCAAACGCATCGAAGAGCATTTTGGTTTGGGGCAAGACCGTCGGGAAGATTCGCCAGACCGTGTATCGCGGTATCAAACGGGTCGATCAGCATTTCAAGCTGACAATGCTGGCAAGCAACCTGACTCGAATGGCCCGGATAATGACGGTGGTCCCAACTGGAGCAACACGATGAACCGCGCGAACGCGACTCTTGCATGGCCGCACGCCAGCCGCTCCGTTCGCCAGCCGGGCACTCGCGACGATTCGTCTGAAAATCAGCGATCGATTGCACGCGTGATCCATTTAAACAGCGACCTCGGTCGTCAAGGCGCAGTGCTTTTCAACAGCCTGCTAGGTCGTTCCACTGAGACGCTTTGGGTCGTTTCAACAGGCGCGGTCTTCATACACATGGGAGAAAAGCGCTATCGGCGCCCGAAACCGGCGGTAGCCTATCCTGCACTCACTCATTTTCATTGCGCTTTTTGTCGCCCGGAGTAAACGTTTTGCGCGGAGGTAGCGGCTTTCACGCAAATGACAGGTCAGGCCCTATAGAAACGCCGCGTCATCCCGTGCGAAGAAATGGTGTAACTGTCGCCGGGAAAGCGTAAACGCCGCGCGTTTCCGGGTGAGCAGAAAACGCGTAACTCCGTGCGTCATGCTTTCCCGTTTCAGATTAAACCCCGTGAGAGAAAGTTGCGTATCTCGTGCGTACAGAGATGCGTATCGGTGTGTGTGCCTCGTGTGCATCTCGTGCGTCAAGCTGGTTACACCAAGCGCAAACCGCATGCGTTAAAAATGCGCTTTGCCGGAGCAATGCAATCGTTCCGGCTGCGCACCGGAAAAGAGGCGAAAGCGTATCGGCTGCGCTCGGCGGATACAGGGCTTATCCGGTGCCGCGTGCAACACAAGGCGCAAGGTGAGCGTGATGTAAGCGTAGAAATGGTGGATCGCTGGCAAACCTCGCGCGTTGAGCTTCACAAGATGTGCAAACCGGTTGCGTTAGCGGCGGCGATGTTGCGGCGTCACGGTGTCCGTGTTGAGCGGAAACTTAATGCGTAACGACGGCGACAAGCTCTCGACGATCAGCGCAAATTGCCTGCGCAATGGCGGTGAATGGCAATGCGTCAGGGTGGAAACGTTGCGTGTGTACGACATGCGAAAAAAGTGCGTTGTTCCCCCGGGCTCTCATGAGTTCTCTGGAGTTCCCACGGCGTCTTGGGGACCAAAAGGACGGCGTTGACAGGTGCGCTATGCGTGGGCAGGATGATGCGCAGGCGGTGTGGTCCGACGTGCGCTGGAGGTGGCGATGCCTGTTGCCAGGGTCTATACGAAATCGCAATGGGATGCGTTTGCCCGGACGCTCGATGCGCTGCCGGAAAAACCGCAGGCCGAACGCGGCCTGAGTGTTCGCGAAGCGATGAGAGAGGTGCGTGCCCCTATCCGTCATGCGCAGGGGAAGGGATATACGCTGGAGCAGATCGCGGAGCAGGCAAAACGGGCAGGCCTCGATATTACAGCTGGCACGATCCGGTATGCGCTGCGTTCTGAAGGGAAGGGAAGCCGCGCAGGAAAGGGAAACAGCGCAGGCAACACGGCGCGTCGGGCGACCGGAGCGCCTCCAACGGGAACTGCCACAGCACCGCCCCGCGTGCATGGGGTAGCGCACGGTGGCGTGTCACATGCGAACAGCCCCCGCAATGAGGGGCGCACGGAAGGTCGCACTGAAGGCCGCAATGAAGCGCGTCCACATGGGGGAAAAGCAGAAGTCAAACCGCAACCCATGCCGGTACAGGGCTCGCTCGGATTTACGATCAAACCCGATACCGACGACCTGTAAAGGGACGGCAATGGCAACGACCCTCAACCCCATCTATCTGGTCGGCGGCAGCAAGGGCGGCGTGGGCAAAAGCATCGTTGCGCTGGCGCTGGCCGATCACCTGCAACGGCGCGATACGCGCCTCGTACTGGTCGAGACGGACACGTCCAATCCGGATGTCATGAAGGCGGTCCACGGCGAGATCGAATGTGCGGCGTTCGACCTTGACGAGGCGGATGGCTGGATTGGACTGGTCAACTACTGCGATGCGAAGCGCGATGCGGCGGTGATCGTCAATACGGCGGCGCGCAATCAGGCGGGCGTGGCACGCTATGGCGCGACGCTGGCGAGCACACTCGATGAACTGGCGCGGCGGCTCGTCGTGTTCTGGGTCATCAACCGGCAGCGCGACAGTCTGGAACTGCTGCGCGAATTCGGTGCGACGTTTCCCGATGCAACCACTCACGTGGTGCGCAACGCCTACTTCGGCACGGCCGATAAGTTCACGCTCTATCAGGATTCGAACATCCGCAAGGGTATCGAGGCGAAGGGGAGGTCACTGGATTTTCCGGACCTGGCGGATCGCGTGGCTGATGACCTGCGCAGCCAGCGTCTGTCGGTAAGCAGGGCGGCAGAGACGTTGCCCATCGGGCAGCGCGCCGAACTGCTGCGCTGGCGGGCGTTGTATGACGCGATGTTTGCTGGTGTGATTGCCGATGCCTGACCGGTCCCCGGAACCCTCGTATCGCACGCGACGCGCGGGACGCTCGAGGGGTGTACGCCCGCCCGATCCGCTCGCGCGCCTCTTTCTCGACGTGTCGGGCGAAGTCCCGGACGACGCGAGCATGGCGCGTATGCGACGCGTGTCGGCGGCACTGAACCTGCACGATAACGATGCGCTGTGGTCGGTACTCGCCGTGCTCGAATACTATGCGCGGCTATACGAGGTGATGCCGGATCGCATCAGGAAAGTGGGCGAGGGCGGCCTCGACACGATGCGCGCCGAAGCGAGGGAAGCGGCGGATGTGCTGATGGCGCAGCACCGCGATGCGCTCGCGCGTTGCAAGGAAACGATACGGCTTGCCGAGCACATGATCCACGAGCATGAGGAACGCTACCGGGCCGCTCTCGCGGGGCTGAACGAGGCCGCGCTCGATGTGCTGGTGGACCGCGCCGCTAACCGGATCGCGCGTGTGGCGGGCAACCGTCTGATGGGCGTGTTTGTCATCGCGGCACGTGAGCAGCGCGCGCGACTTGACGGGGCCGTTGCGGCTTTCGAGCGGGCGACGCTGGAAGCGGAACGGCAGGCACAGGCCGGGGCGCAAATACTGGAGTGCCGGTACTGGCGCGCGCTCAGGGCCACGCTGGCGCTCGGGTTGACAGTGCTGGCCGGTGCGGCAGCGATAGCTGTCTGGCTGGCCGTGTGGCGGGGATAACAAACGGGTGCGACAGGCCAAACAGGTGCGACAGGCGCGAGAGGTGGAAAGGGGATTCCGGGCCTGTCGCGTGATGCGCCAGTGCATGGCATTGTGCCGGGGCGATGAATGTCCTGATGTCCATCAGCAGGCTGACCAGATCGTCGGCCGCCAGTGCCAGCATGGGAGACACGAAGCCCGTGTCGGTGGCCCGCGTGACCGCGATACGGAAATGCTCGCCGTTGCGGTATTCATCGTCGGTCACTTCAACCGGGGTTGTGAAAACGTGGCCGGAGCCGCCGTTGATCGCGATTACGATGACCTTGATGCATTGTTTCATGATTACCCCTGTCCGGATATGCACGCCTGACCCATGCGGGGAATGCGGCGCAGTCCTGTCGGGCTGCGCCGGGTCAGCGGGTTCCACCGGACTGACCGGCGGAACCCACGCGGACTACACAGCGTTCTGCGTCATTGACGCGTCGTCAGGCGGCGTTGCGGTTGCGGCAGTCGGGAACGGCCACGCGGGCAGCGCACCGTTGCTGGCTGTCGGGGCGGCCTCCTGTGCCCCGGTCGGGCCGTCCACCGGCGACGGCGAGCCGACACCTTCGCCGGGTTCCTTGCCGTTGATCCGGTCGTTATCGGACTCATCAGCTTGGTCGTCGCCTTGTGCCTCGCCGTCCTGCGCTTCATCGCCGGTGTCGCCTTCCTCATCGTCATCCTCATCCGCGTCATGGGCCACGCCACAGGAGCGGGCTGCCGGGATTTCCCGATCGGCGAGGATTTCCGGCAACCATGCCGACTTTGCGAGCCGCAGTTCGGCGGCGGCGGCCGCGTCGGCTTTCTTCATCTTGCCGAGGTCGGCGGCGATCTTCGGTGACACGGCGCTGGCGACGACTTCCGCGATGCGCGCCTTGCTGACATGATCGAAATACGAGGCGCGCGTGGGCGTCCAGTACCGCGTCATGTCGAGGTTCAGCGCGCTGGCAAGCGCATTGATGGCGTGAGGCCTTTCTTCCCCGGCGATGCCGTCCAGCAGGGTGCCGGTGCAGAAGGCGAGCAGGTCCAGCAGGGTTGTGCCGGGGTCCTGTTCGATCAGCCACGGCAGCAGGTCCGCGCGCCGCGCGGGCAGTTCGCGGCCCCAGCGCTCGCGCTGCGCCTCGATGACGCCCCACGCGGTGGTGGCGGGCAGGTCGTCCGCCGCGCCGAGCAGGCTGTCGCGGTTGCTGTTGCAGGACAGTGCCAGCGCATGCGGCGTGAAGCCAAGCCCGTACCGTTCCGGAAAGATTTCCGGAATCATGCGGTGCAGGAGCGCGGCGAGTGCGATGGAGGGCTGCGCGATGAGTTCCGCATGAACGGCGGCGGTACGGTGCGCGCTCAGGCGCTGGCAGAGCTTCGCGCTGTGAACCGGCTTCTCTTTCTGCGCCGGTTGTGCTGCTGTGTCCGGTTCACTGTCAGCTTCCGGCGTGCCGGTCACGGTCGCGCCCGCTGCATCCAGTGCCGCATTGTTCTCGCGGCGCACCAGACCCCGCTCGACCATCACTTCGCCCTGCGGGCTCAGGATCACGAAAGCGCCTGCCTCGGTCATGTGCTGAGCGTCCCACGTCAGCATGCGGCTTTCGAGTGCGATGAGGGCAGCCTTCACCTGGTCGATTTCGGTTTCGAGCCGTTCGGCTTCCTCGTACGCGTTCTCGTCGTGTTCCCCGAGGGCATCAAACTTTTCGACCAGTTCGTCCTGCTGTGCGGTGAGCGTATCCATCTCACGCTGTTCGTCGTGGGTGAGGGCGCGCTGCACCGGTTGTAGCCTGCCGTAGCGGTTCAGTTCAAACATGTCGCGCTCGATGCGGCCCTCGGCCCAACCCCATCCCTCACTTCGGACTGCTTCGGCAGCGGCGTCGAGCTTCTGTGCGGCGAGACGCTGCAGCAGTTCGACATCGGCAATGTATCCGCCGTTTTCATCGTCGCTGAAGAGATCCCGGCGCACGTAGCCCCCGGCTGCCTCGTAGGCGTCCAGCCCCACGAAGCGCACCAGACGGCTGCGGCTCGCGTCGATCTCGGTGCGCGTGATCGCCTGACGCAGATAGTTGGGCTGGCGTTGCCACTCGTTTGCATCGAACCAGATGCGTTCCTGCGTTTCGTGGTCATCGCTGAGCGCGAGCGCCGAAAGCTGGTCGAGCGTGATGGCGTCCTCGCGCAGCAGGGCAAGCAGCTTCGGGGAGGCGCTGGCGAGCTTCATGCGTCGTTTTACCGTGATCGGCGCAGCCGAGAAAAGCGCGGCCACGTAATCGACGCTACGACCTTCCTCAGCCAGCATCCGATAGGCGCGCAGCACGTCGAACGGGTCGAGTCCTTCGCGTTCGCTGTTCTCGATCAGCGAAATGGCGAGGGCTTCGCCTTCGCTGACGATGCGCACCGGCACCGGGTAGTCGGCGGTAATGTGGCCCTGCCCGAACAGCAGGTCGAGCGCGGCCTGTCGGCGCTGACCGGCACAGACGCCAAGCTTGCGATGTTTTCCGCGTGCCCCCTTCATCTCGTGAACAATGAGGTTTTGCAATAACCCTTTCGCCCTGATGTTCGTGGCGAGCGCGTCAATGCCGGACAGTGGTTTCGTACGGGCATTGAGCGGCGAGCGCCGCAGGGCGGAATACGGCACGGTCACGACCGGCTGCTCGTTGCCGAAACTGGTTTCGAGCAGCGGCGCAGCGTTAGCCGTCGCGTCCGTGACGGTGTCGGTTTCGGCGGCGTTTGCGGTGTCGTTCGCAGTGTCGTTCATTTGCGTGTTGACTTCGGCTTGCATGATTCACTCCAGATAGAAAAAAGGAAGATTCCGGGTCACGTGGGTACGGAACGCCGTCAGGGCCGGACACGGATAGGAGTCCTGACGGTATAAGCCGGATGCAGACGGCGATGGGCTGCCGCCCGTGCCATTGCTTACGCCTTCATCTGGCGCATGGCGTCCGCGAGCATCCACAGCGCGCGGTTCAGTTTCACGTTCTGGTCGATGCCGGTGACGGGGCGGGTGGGCATGGCACGTCCGCTGCGCGAGCGTCCGTGCAGTCCACCTTTAGTCAAGGATTCCTGAATCCGGTTGAAAACCGTCCACAGGTCATCACGGCGATCCTCAAAGCGGCGTACGTTCAGAAGCTGACTTTCGGTGATCGGCGCGGGCGCTTCCGCGTCGGTCGGGTCGTAGCGCAGCGCGAGCGCGGAGCGGGCGAGGGCGTGCTGTTCGTCGCGGGTGAGGGTCACGGCGCGCATGCCGTCCTTCTGTTCGCGGATCAGGTCAAAGCCGTCGAGCACCTCGAATGCGCCGTTGATGACGTTCTGCACAATGGAGCCCTTGTGGGGAACGCGTACCTCGCCGACGGTTTCACCCGCGACCATGCCGTTCTGGCAAACAAACCGGTAGACGCCACCCAGCATTTGATAAGAGCTGGTCCCATCGTGCGAATTGAGGAGGATGATTTCATTGATGTCCTCGCCGGTAATCTCGCTCGCAGGGCGCATGCGGATCAGATGTTTTGTGAATTCGCGTTTGTCCTGATCGCGCACGCGGGTCTGGCAGACCATGAACGGCTGGAAGCCTTCGTTGCGCAGGCCGCGCAGCACGTCGATGGTGGGGATGTAGGTGTAACGGTCCGAGCGGCTTTGGTGCTTGCCGTCCGCGAAGATGGACGGGGCGACGCGGCGGATCTGGTCGTCCGACAGGGGCGAGTCGGAGCGGAGCATCGGGGAGCCGTAACGGAAAGAGGAAGCGAGTTGCATGGCACTCTCCACAACAAAAAGATTGATCGGTGTTGCGCTGACCGGGCTCCAAGATTCCGCCCCGCTGTAGGGGTTGGGCTCGTCCTGGTGGAACCCGGGGTTGGCTTTGCCGCCGCCAGTCTCCTGAGTTCGCGCCCGTGCGACTCAAGGAGCCGGTGGCGGGCAAACGTCAAGGAACAAAGGTGAGGGAGGGGTGCGGGCAACACGGTCCCTCGCCCCTTGACGTTTGCCCGCCATCGGCTACGGTCGCGGGTGTCGGGCGGGAACACAGGGGACTGGTGGATGCGAAGCGTCGGGTTTGACCGGGATGAGCCGCCGCGCGGCGAGCGCGAATGTGGAGGCCGCGTGCGGCCTTCACCTGACTGGGGTAAAGGTGCTGGTTGTCGGGGGAGAGGTTTTGCGCCAGGGATTGAAGCCCGGGAGGGCGGGACGCCGCCGGCGGCCCGGTGCGAAGCACGAAAGCCCGCCCGCAGCTCAGCGTGGGGGCGCCCAGAGGGTTTCAGGACTGCGATGACACAGCCTGCTGCATCGAACCGCTGACACTGGCCGTTGAGGACAACGCCATGACAGGCGGTGGCGACGTCAGGCTGAAGTGAACACGCGCCCCTTTGCGGCGAGGTCTTCAAGGTATGTATGACGGATAGCCTATGCCCGCGCGGATACCTGCCGGCGGAGCGGCATCGCCCTGATCGTTGCTAGAATGCCGGACTGGACAACAGACCGTTATGACCCATGCCTTTGCCAGCCGATGTTGAACTGCTCGCGGGTTTGAGCATGAATGACCGGGACGCCACATCGACACCGCATGGCCCTGCACCCGGGCGTTCACGGACCAGCGCGATTGCCGGATCGCGCATCCGGTTCCGGGACCACGAACTCGTGGTGGTCGAGATTGGACCCTTCGCGCGTGCGCAGGGCGCCACCGTGATATTTCGCGCGCGATCGGTGGGCGCGCAGGCCGTGCCGGTGGGCGCAATCATCGGGACGCGCTGGGGCGTCTGCGAAGTGGTGACCTGAACAGTGAAGTGAGCAGGCGGGAGATCCCTCGCTGACTGCTCACGCGAAGCTAATGTGCACGCACAAATGCGGCGTAAAATAACCGACCGGGTTCGCGCGTTGGGGCAGATCCTTGCGACGTTCGGGCAGATCATGATGACGTGCCTGACGCTCGAGATTCAGCGGACCGGGAACCAGACGCATCACCCCGCACAGGTGTGAACTGTCGGAAGGGCTGAGCGAAGCGCAACCCGCGTGCGGGACGGGTTTTCCTGACCTGCGCCCAGGCAGGAAACCAGACGGGACCGGCGGTGTCGACCATGCTCATGCGGAAGGTGCCGGTGTTCTCCCCGGTGTTGCCGGGCGTTTGCACGGGAGGTTCGCGCCGGGCATGACGCCCTATGAATTCCACCGCTCCGCGACGAAGCAGCATCGGGGGCCCCGCTATGCGTCGATCAGTGTGTCCGCGATAGTCGTTCGAATGTAGATTGCGGGCCGTGCTGCCACGTCCGCATCCATCCTGTCCTCGACCAGCCCACGGGCAGACGCTGAAATATGCTCCTTCCATGGCCGCCTTCCCCGTCTGGCCAGCATGGTTCCCCGGCAGTCTGGCGCGCCGCAGTGGCAGGCGTACCGCTCCCGAAGCTGACGGGTGAGCCGTCCCTCCACGAAGAGGGCGTAGTCGATGCTGAGTTCTTCGCCGGCCGGTACCGGGTTCACGGTGCGAATGAAGATCCGGCCATCGCGGTCCTCGGCTTCGCAGTTGGGGCGACATGCATGGTTGAGCCATCTGGCACTGTTGCCGCCGATTGCCCCGTCGATGACGGTACCGTTGCCGACGTCGAAATAGAAGGTGTGATCCGGCTGTGCCGGATCGCGTGGGTGACGGAGCACGGCCTCGTCCCATGATATCCGTTCACCCAGGTATTCGCAGACGAGTTCGCCGGCCACAAGCGCGCACGTCGCGAACACCCCTTTGCCGTGAACGGGCGAGCGCCGCACAGTAAACCGGCTGCGGCGACGCAGGACACTGGCAGGTTTCAATGAGAGGGTATCAAGGGCGTTCATCAGCGGCATCGTCGATACGGTTGCGGGGCCGACGTAATCGACCAGGGAATAAGCATAGATTGCACGGCCGAAATTTCCGTTGCAACCGGTGCAGCGCGTTACCTGCGTCAACGCTGACGATGGCAGGGGAGACAGCCGTGTGGCGTGAACCGGGCTGCGCAGCAGTTGCGTCTGGCCGGGAAGCGCTACAGTATTCTCAGGTCACGGATCCTGCCGATCTGGGGGGATCGTTTCAGAATCAGGTCTGCGATGAATTCGGGGAGCAGGGCGCGCGGAATGTTCGCAGGGACGTCGTCGACCAGATGCGAAGTGATACGGGCGATATAGTCATTGGGGGCGCTTGCCAGACTGTGCTCATAACTGACTCGGTACTCCATGATCAGCCGCGCTCCGACAGATATTTTCTATGCGACCGATTCTATCAGCAGTTGGCGCGACGATTGATGATCGAGCAGCCGGCTCCCGGTGAATGCAGAGAGGCGGGGGCTCCTGAATGGTCGGCGAAAGTCCCAGGTCGGAAGTCTGCCTGTGCAACGTGGTGTCCGGGCGCATCGCTTCGGAGACACCGCGCGATGCCGACATACGCATAGATGTCTCCCGGGGGAGCCATGCGCGATCAGTGTTCTGGCCTTACGGTCAGTTCTCGCGCTGATCCCTTGTGCGGTGCCCACACCGGGGACAATGGATCGTTCGCAAAGATCTGCTGCCTGAAGAAGCGCGGGCGGATCGCCTGCCCATATACCCGCACCACGCTGACTGGTCTCACGAAGCAGGGTGTCCATCGGTCTGGCAAGGTGCTCGATATACCAGCGAAGTCGTTGTGCAAAGAGCGGCGCCGCGCGAGTTTTGCCTGTATGTCAGGCTATGGCCCGACGTGTGCGTCGGGAACCCCGCGATTCAGGTGTCGTGATCGTCGTCTGGCGCAATCGGCGACAGCGCGTCGGTGGCAAGAAAAATGTTCAACTGCTCGTCGGCCTGTGCAATCCGATGCGAGGGGAGCGTCGAAAGCTGCTCGTCGTGCAGCGACAGAACGTGTTCAAGGGCTCGCCCGTCAGCTTCAGACAGCGACCAGTCGCCTGCGGCCTTGATGCATGCGGCGATAGCGTGCAGCGCCGCCTCGCAGATCAGGAAAGGCCTGAGGGAGCGACGAGCACTCAACGTTTCGTGAATGAAATAGGCGAGGTACACGGTCCTGAACAACCGGCCGATCAGTTCGATATTGCAGTTTCCCGAGCGCAACGCGGCAAGCGCCAGATGGTGCTCGAGTGAGCGGCGACGCCAGATCGTCGCCGGGAGCGGCAGCAACATGTCCCGCGTCATCGGCCGTCTGCCGCCAGATTGTCTTGACTTGCGTGGCTTTGGGGTCGGCGCCATAAAATAGCTTTTAGTCCGTTGACGCATTCTACGGCACGTGCAAGATCCTGAGGCCGCGGCTGCAGGATGTGCGTGGCAAGGCGTACCGGTTAAGAAAAAGTCCCAAGATATGTGGTGTTCCCACCACCGGCAAAATAATCGAGCTTTCAGATCGGCCTACAAGCCGCCCCCTGGATTCGATTTAAGAGCTTAACCATCCTCGTCCACGCGGCATCACGCACATTGTTCAGGTCGCTTGTCGCACGGAGGACGACGCCCCGTTCATTTCAGAGTCCTTCGGTAGTTCTGTTCAGGCGGGAATAGGCCTTACACCATTTGCAGATTGGCTTGCAGTTGCGGTTTGGCAGCCGCATCTGCAAGCCCGCGGAACGTGGGCCGTCGATCCGTTCCGGTTGGTCTCAAAAAATTGAACGACCTCCTCGAACGTTTCTTCGTGTCACCGGCTATCTGCCGGCGGTGTTGCGTTGATCTGCGTGACTTTGGGTTGGGTGCCATAGAAAATTTTCGGCTCGTTAGCGTATTTTACGACACGGCAACTCTACGTGCGGGCGGCGGCGTCAGGTCAATGATATGAACACAAATGCCCAGCAAATCTGGTGAAGAATATCAAGTCGCGCTTGCCGAAGCGGTTGACACCGGTACATTGCGCGACACCAGAGAGACAGCCGCGAGTAAGAATAGACGAGGCGACGAGGGCAAAGAAATGTTGGAGGAAGCCGGCTCCTGTATCCACGGCGTCTGACGTCTGACTCGTCCCCGATGACGCTGCCCCGAGATTGCCCGCTCGCCGGCAGCCGCCTACTGCGCTTATTGTCTGCCGAACGACGCTATTGAAATACTGACGAATTCCTCATTGCTGACGCCGCTCGTGACGGAAGGCGCAGTCGTACGCGACTACACCACCGCGGAATACGACGTCCGGTAAATCCGGCTCCTGAAGCAACACCAGTCTGTTACGCGGCCACGACACCGTTCCCGAACATGCGTGCCATAGGGAATGGCGCTCACGCCGTGAATTCTCGCTGAAACGTCGTTTGTGAGCTGGTCGATGATCTATTCCGGCCAGTTGCCAAGCAGCGCTGACGGTACGCGTCGTGGGTGATTTGCAAGCGTTGAGCGATCGCCCGGTGGCGTCAGCGACACATAACCCCTCCCGCGTTACGTGCCGGATTGCGGGGTATCAGTGCATCGCTGTGATAGTGGTTCCTATGTTCTGTTTTGGGGTCGTTGACACACTTCGCAAGTGGGCGGCTCTCCGATAACCTAACCGTGATGAGATACCTATGACCTTGACGGAAGCAAAAAAAAAATTCCTGCGGCACTGCGGATTGGCCGTTAGCTTATCCGAGAATACGTTGCGGGCGTACACCAGTGATCTCGATGACGCACTTCGACACCTTGGTCGACGTGGAAAACTCGAAAGCATTCGAACGGAACATCTACGGGGGTATATCGAGTACCTGCGTGTGCAGCGTCGGCTCAAAGAGACAACCATAAAACGTCGACTGGCAAGCCTGAAGTTATTCTTTAAATGGGTCCAGCGTGAAAAGCTGATCAGCGAGAATCCGTTCGATATGCTCAATGAGCGGATAAGATTACCCAAGCGTCTTCCACGGGCACTCGATAGAGGTGATAGGGAGTCGCTGCGAAAGGCACTAATCTGGTGCCGCGGCACAGACGACTTTGACGCGATTCGCAGCAAGATTGCCGTCCACTTATTACTTGATACGGGCATCAGGGTCGGCGAGCTCGTTGCGATCGACCTTACAGACGTGTCTCTCGCGAGTGGGTCTCTAGTTATTCACGGTAAAGGAAACCGGCAGCGCCTGGTTTATCTGTTACAGAAGCCGCTATATCGGAAGATGGAGAAGTACCTCGCATACCGTCAATCGGTCCAAGCGTCTAGCGAGCGGCTGTTTGTCTCGGCGGGCGGAAGGCCAATTTCAACCGTCAGCGTGCGGGCTGAATTGCGACGAATTTCCAGAGCAGCGGGTATTGCTCGTCATGTTACGCCTCACATGCTGCGCCACACGTGTGCGACACAGTGGTTGGAAGGCGGCCTGGATATCCGATACGTGCAAAAACTGCTCGGGCATCAGAGTATCTCCACGACCGAAATCTACACGCACGTCTCCGATCAAGGTTTGAGAGAAGCTCTTTTCAGGGCCACAGGAGGCTTCAGACGATAACTAGGAATTATGATCACTGAGAGCAGCCCGAAAGTTTGGGACGAAACGATCCTCCTCGTCGCGGATGCGACCCAAGCAAATGTGCCTCGAGATGAATTTGATCGTCGTATCGATCAGCCGCTTCGTCGCACTGTCGACGCCATGCACGGGGCACTCGAACGTTGCTGTAAGACCGTACATCGCTACTCAAATCTTAATGACTTCACGCAGCAGATAGGCAGGTACCCTAACAGCCTCGTGTTTCCTTATTGGTTCGGCCAACAGAGTCGAAGCCGGCACGGACTTGTGCCAGCGATTTGTGAAGCAGCAAACACTATGTTTGTAGGTGCAGATGCCTTTGCAAAAGTGGTATGCAACGACAAGGAGCTTTCCAAGGAGATCTGTCGTCAGGCTGGTTTGTCGGTTCCATTGTCTGCCGTTCTTATGGAGCCCGGTGATCTCCGTTACGCCGACTACTTGTCCTTACCTGTAGTCGTGAAGCCGAACTATGAGGGCACTTCGCTCGGCATCACTCAGCGCAATCTGTGCAGGACATGGGCTGAGGTCACGGAGATATCAGGGCACCTTTTTGCACGCCTTGGGCAGCCCGTCATCATCGAAGAATTCATTGCTGGGCGAGAATTTTCCGCGTGTATGCTGGGTACATCGAACCAGACCGTTGCGATCAACATTGGCGGCTGGAAGATCGACGGTGATCCGAGATATCTTGACGAGCGGCTGAACACGTTTGATCTGAAATTGCCGAATGAACGGACGTTCGAGTGGGAGGCTCTCACGCAGATGTTTCCTCAAGAAAGCCTGGATGCGTTCCGAAGCTGTTTCACAAGGCTTGGAAAGGTAGAGCTCTTAAGGATCGATGGCCGAGTCAGGGGAAACGATGTCGTGATACTGGAACTCACCCCCGACATCTATCTTGGTGACGACGGTGAGTTTTGCCGTGCATTCGGACATAACGAAACGAATTACGATACCTTCATCTCGCGTTTAGTCTCCAATTGCCTCGAAGGGTACAAGGCCGGCATGCCAATGTGCTAGGTAGATAGGGTGAAACACCATCCGGTATCGTCGAGAGCCCGTGTTGGGTGCTGAGCGGCGAGCTCGGCGATAAGCCCAGTAAGCTTCGTCGATGCCGGAATCCAGCGCCGACCATCTGTCGTAGAGTCGGTTAGCTGACTCCTCGTTTCCTTGATTGCGTTCGAGCTGCTCGAGGTTATACAGCACAATTCGTCTAATTTCGGTATCGACCGAAACGTCGTCGATGCGCTCGTAAAGCACGCGAGCAACGGACATGGCTTGCTGTACGCTACCTGCCATTACGTACCAGATCAGGATATTAGTCTGTATGAGAATCCTGTCCAATTGGTCGTAGGACAACACGAGGGCCTGTTGTAGTAGCTGCAGGCACGCTCTTTCCGCATGCCCGCGGTACATTGACAACACTGCACGATTTGCTAACAGCATCGGTTGCTGCAACCACACGCGTTGCCCGACCTCCTCGGCCTCGCTAAGGAAAGCCTCGGCTTCGTCAAGTGCCTCTGTATAACCGAGCTGCTGCACAAGCGAGATGCATATGCTTGCGTAGTCCCGCCATTGATTGGTTGCTTTGGTCAAGGCGGCCGCCCGTTGGAGGTACTGGTTGCAACGTTTGATGTCACCGTCTTTGTACATACATAAATCTGCATACCTAAGCAACGTTGGGAAAGCGGGCAAGCCAGAGAAACGCTGTTCATCCACGAAACTCAAGTAATACTCTCTCGCCTCAACGAGACGATTTGAATTTCGCAGACCGTGCAGCTTTACGAGCCTCAAACATAGCTCGGCATCAAAGTGATCAGGATTAAGGGGGTCTAGTTGTGCGAGGTGGCTTTCCGCCAATCTTATGCCCCTCGCCGCCTGCCCTGCGGAACAATAGAGTTCGGCGAGAAGGAACTGATATCGTCTTGGTCTATCTTCAGTCAACAAAAGGCAGGCTAACGCTTCATCAAACCATCCTGCCTCGTAGAAAAAGCAGCATTGCGCGCGAACAATTCTCGCGATCGCGTCTTTTTCACCTCCAAATTTTAGCTTATCGATGACATGCCTGAGGTACGTCACCATACTTCGAGGATTACGTGAAGATATGCCCTTGTAACCAATCTCTTCGAGCGTTCGCGCAATCCCCACGATATCGTTGAGCTCCGCGCACTGATGGAGAAGCTGCCGGCAACGGTCTTCGTCAGAGGCGAAGACCGTTCTATGAGGCAAGGTGCGATATAGGTCGCGCCAGTGCTTTCGGAATGTTGTCTTAATCGTGGACAGCAGCGCATCGCGCTGTACGAGATCGCTAACGCGAGTTTGGCACATCACGTCGTTCTCGGTGGCAATAACGAGTAATTGGCTGTCCAATTGATCGATCGCAAGGTCGATGTCAACAGCGCCGTCGAATAGCGACGCGACCATAGGTTCGTCGAGTAGTTCGCTCAGCACCCCGCGGTCTACCGGACCGGCATGGGCCGAGATGGCTAAAAGGACCTTCTTGGTATCGGTGTCGAGGATAGAGAGCGCGGTAGCAGTGGTTCGAACAAGGTTGTCCTCAGTGATGTCGAAGATTTCAAGAATGCCCCGGTCACGAGACTGAAGATACACAGCCTCATCAAACGGCCTGAGATCGCCCGTCTGTGTGAATTGCGTGCGTAAAGGCCTTGCAAATCTCGGCGGCAAGGTGGCGAAAAGACGATCCGCGTATTCTTCCCCAAGCGGATCTACCGCAAACTTTAGGACCCTACGACCAACGAACTGGACTGGAAGGGCTCTATCGCCATCACCGGCCTTCTCGGTGTACTCCAAGAAAAGGATGGCTTGTGTGTCGTCGAGCAGATGCACCAACAAGTCTAGCTCTGCGCCTTCAAGCAAGTGTGCATGATCGACATGTACGATTGTCGGCACCGATTGCAACACTGACTGTGCGTAAACGATTCGCTGGTCGTCGCCAGGCCCGGTCCAACGCCGTTCTGAAAGGCGACTCGTAACTGCTGACGACACCTGCCCATAAGTTTCCATCGCGAATTTTGACGCTAAACCGGGGAGCATCGACCTGGCGACGATGGACCCTACGGCCTCCGTTGCGCGCAGCAGCGAAGTGGACCACTGCTTGTTTGTGCGGAAATCGGCGAAGGTGGCGAACCCGTGCTCAGGCGCCACAGCCGATAACCGTCGTTGAATTAATTCCGGCACCGGAGCCCCATCGGCCAAGTCTCCGGACGCGGGGGCTCGGTCGCAGTACAGGTAGCAGTACTTGGAAGCAACCTTGGATGCTGCCTGTCTGAACAACGCCGATTTCCCCACACCAGCCTTTCCGGTCGCGATCACCATACGCGTGGACTCCCGGGAGGCTGTCGCCAGCACCTCGGATAACCGTTCTAGGTGGCGGCGACGGTTCAGAAACTCAGCCATATAATTCCTAGTTATCGGTTGTGGCTTGAAAATCTCCGTACTTACAGTACGCACCGTCGCAGGTGGCGTGATCTTACGGAATAGTCGAGGGTCAGTCTGTCAAGTTTCTTGCTGAGGTCTGGAATACGAAGGCGAGTCAACATCATCGCATTGGTGACGCCCGATGGAGAAAGAATCGTTCGAGTCATTTTTTCCTACCGGAGAACCCGCGTCTGCTTCGGCGATTGTGCAGCGGTCATAGGTGGGTAACGGCAGATTGAGACCGAATTTTAGGGCCGCCAACCGGAAAGAAGCCGGACAGCCGCCCTAGGGAGGCACTCGTGGAGTCCGGATGGACGGTGTCATAACTCACCATCGGCGACGCGGTCGCATATTGCATTTTAGTCGGCGGCGCGCAGCCAGAAGGCTGCGGCTCACCTCTTCTCGCAACAGAAGAAGGGCATGTATCCTGGTGATACCACCTTAACTTCTCCAGGTAATGCATTCCAGACATGCTCGAGTAACTTCACCCCAGTACGGGCGGGCTACGCTGGCTGGGCGTACATCTGGTAATGTCGGTCAGCCATTTCTGATTCGGAGCGGCTGCATGGCTGTGGCCGGTCCGGATCGTGATCTTCGCGTATTCCGGGGCGGTCCGGAGAGGCGTTGACTATCGGATCGGGAGCATAGCAAGGGCTTCCGGGGCGTTGCAGTCTTCTGGATCGCGCAATTACGCGGGTAACATGGGTAGCTCGTCTGAAATAATTATACAAATTTCGGACATCATTGCTTTTCGTCCGAAAATAATGTACAAATATCGGACGGAGGTGCCCAATGAGCGATCTTAAGGCCGCGATAATCGCCCAGACGGATATTGCCCCTTCTGGACAGGTATGGGTGCCGACCGACTTCGCCCATCTCGGAGGGCGCGATGCCGTGGACAAGGCCTTGCAGCGCCTTGTCGCGGCAGGCCAGTTGCGTCGCATCGACCGCGGTTTGTACGATCGCCCCAAGATGAACAGCCTGACCAAGAAGGCCGCGGCCCCGGATTATCGTGCGATCGTGGATGCGATCGCACGCCGGGATCAACTACGTCTGCTGGTTGATGGCATGACCGCCGCGAACGACCTGGGCCTGACCGATGCCGTGCCCGCGCATGTCACGATCCACACCGATGCACGGCGGCGCGCTATTCAACTCGACAAGCTGACGATCCAGTTCAAACTGACTGCCCCAAGCCGCCTGTATTGGGCTGGCCGGCCGGCTATGCGCATCGTGCAGGCGCTGCATTGGCTTAAGGACACCTTGCCTGCGGACAAGCCACGCATCGTCAAGCGGTTGACCGCGCTGTTGGATGACCCTGTACAAGGAGACTCCATTCGCCATGATTTGCTGGTGGGTTTTCACACGCTACCCGCATGGATGCAGGCCATCGTTCGTGAGCTGCCCGAATGCGATCCGCAGGCTGGCGAGTTCGAGGCGCCGGGCGCTGTTTCCAGCAAGCGCCTCAAACATAGAGAGGCGTCGGCATGAATCCGAATTTCAATACGGTCATCCAGGTCAGTGACGACGAGCGGCGTGGTCTGTTCCTGACGGCGGCGGCCCGCCTAGGCACGACGGTCCAGAACATCGAAAAGGACTTTTGGGTCTGCTGGACTCTGGACGCGCTGTTCAGCGGCCTGCCGCCAGATGGCCCGCGATTGCTGTTTAAGGGCGGCACTTCATTATCCAAAGCCTTCGGGATTATCTCCCGGTTTTCCGAGGACATCGATATCACGGTATTCCGTCAGGACATCGGCGAGCCGATTGAAGCCGAGGATCTCGATGCGTTGAGTGGCAAACAGCGGCGTATACGGCTCGATCGCATTCGTAACGCATGCCAGCGATACATCGCTGAGGGCATGGCAGCACAATTGCGGGCGATCGCGGAGCAAATTATGCCCGCCGACCGATTCCGCCTAGACTTGGACCCCGACGATCCCGACCAGCAAACACTGTTGTTCTGGTATCCCGTCGTGTCGGCGGCCACGGACGGTTATATCCGCTCCGCAGTGAAGATCGAGGCGGGCGCGAAGTCGGCGCTCGACCCCCACGAAGCGGCCACCATCATTCCCTACGCTGCTGATGATCTGCCCGATCTTGAGATGGCTGTGCATAACGTCACGACCGTCAAGCCTGAACGTACCTTCTGGGACAAGATCATTATTGTGCATGGGCTGCGCCAGTGGTATGAGCGCCGAGGGCAACTGCGGCAGGGCGGCCAGCGTGTTTCCCGCCATTATTACGACATCTACCGTCTGTTGCAGCATCCTGACGTAGCGACCTGGCTGGCTGATCGCGAGCTGGCGGGGGACTGTGCACGGCATGCCCGGCTGTTCTTCGGATCGCCGGACCTCGGGCTCGATAACGCAGCGCCGGGAACGTTCACGCTGGTACCTCCGCAGCAAATGCATGAGGCGCTGACCAGGGACTATGGTGCCATGATGGGAATGATTTTCGGAGACGCGCCTTCCTTTGATGCCATCCTGGCAACAGTCCGTGAATTGGAACAAACGATCAATGCTGCATGCGCCTAGGACGGTGCCTATTCCCGCGCCTGTCCACAATGATGTGCAGAGGTATTGGGACCGCTGCCAGGACCAAGAATTTGGAGTTGTAATAAAATGCAAACACAACATAGGCGATCTGCTGTCGCAAATCGAAACAGGCGCATGCCCGTGGCATATTCCTTTGCGGAAGATGGGCTCAAGGTGAATAAATACAAGAAGGAAGGGAGCACGGCGTGAGTAGCGACAGACAAGTCAATCGTTTTTCCGGACACGAATCGTTTATCTGCCGCTATGGCTGGCTGCCGAAGGTATATCGCGCGGTCAAGAATGACGCTTCGCTGCTGCGCAACGATGAGCGCGCCACGCAGGCACTCGGCATAGGCCGCAACATGGTGAAATCCATGCAATTTTGGGGTGAGGCCAGTGGCGTTTTACGATCGGCGAACGAACGGGGTCATGAACCGGGACCCGTCGGCAAACTGCTGTTTGGCGGGCGCTCGCCCTGGGATTCACACCTGGAATCATTGGAGTCGCTTTGGCTAATTCACTGGTATCTGGTTTCTAAGGGTGGCCTCGCAGCCTGGTCAGAAGTGTTTGGCGAAGGCAATCTCATTCGTTTCGAGAAGAAGCAGCTTGTGGCCGCGCTAGCACAACGTGGCGAAGGTGCAGCCCGCCCGCTTGCGATGAGCACTCTCGAACAGCATGCGAGCATCTTTATCCAGTCCTACTACCAAGAGGAGCGAGGGACAGACGACACACTATGGTGTCCGTTACAGGACCTCGGGCTGATGAAGGCGATCAAAAGCGAGAGTGGCAGCACGGTATATAACACGGAAGCGAAGGCGCCTGTGGGCCTAACATGCCGGATATTCGGTATCGCGCTGACGGACTTCATTGCGAACTCCGAAAACGGGCAGTCTATTGAATTCCAACGATTGCTCAAGTCTCCGGGATCTCCCGGCCTGGTATTTCGGCTCGACGAAGCACAATTAAGGATTTTTGTGGACAAGCTTGTTGAACTGAATCCAACGGCAATTCGTTTCGTCGATACAGCCGATACGCAGAACGTCATCATCGACCTGGAAAAGATTGACCAGCAATATCGGCTGCAGTTAGAAGAGGTGGCTCATGCCTAAGAAGATTATCGACGGCCTGACGCTAGCTGGGAGCCATACGCGGTCTGTAGCGCTGGATCGCGACATTGGAAATGCCGCTGCGGCGAGCAACTACATGGTGACGGCCGCCGCAGCGGCTGCCTTGCGACAGATCGGGGACGGCCTCGCGGAAAAATCGGTTCAGCGCGCATGGAAGATCGTGGGACCGTACGGCAGCGGAAAGACAGCGCTGGGAGTTGTGCTGGCACAACTGGCATCCGGATCCAAGGCGTTTCCCGCAACCCATCGTATGGTCGCTGGTGTTGCTCCGCGGCTATCCACATTATTTGAGGGCTGCAAGCGGTACCCATTGACGGTTGTTGGATCACGTACCTCGGTAGGCCGAGCCTTGGCTGCTGCGGTGGCGAACACGCTTGCCGGATGGCATGGCAAGGCAGCAGCGGCGTTGCGGCGCGCTCTGGACGTACAAGCAGGGACGTACAAAGGTCTCGCTCTGAATTCTGTCGCGGGGGAGTTGGCTGCTGATGTGGCGACCGTTGCACAGGCTGAGGGGTATGACGGAGTACTGCTGCTGGTGGATGAGGTCGGTAAGTTCATTGAGCATGCCGCGCTTCGCCCGGAAGAGGGCGACCTGATTGCTTTGCAGCAAATAGCCGAGCGTGCTTGCACTGAAGGTGATGAGAAGCTGGCGGTGGTCGTAATGCTGCATCAACACTTTGCGAGCTATGCCGCTGGGGTCGGTCGTTCACTCAGCGACGAATGGCACAAGATTGCCGCGCGGTTCGATGAGGTGGCCTTTGACGAACCTGTCGAACGTTATGCCCACTTCGCGGCACATGCCCTCAAAGTAAAGTCTGTAATCAAGAGCGATACGACGCTGGTAAATGCAGCGAACGCGCTCTATGCAAATGCGCGCAAGTTGGGCGTGTTGCAAGCGAAATCCGAAAGCGATCGCGTCCTTTTCAGGCAAGCGGAGATGTTGTATCCGCTCCATCCTCTGACCGTCGCATGTTTGGCGATTATCTCGAAACGCTATGGTCAAAGTGAGCGATCATTCCACGCCTTCCTACGCGGCAATGAGCTATTCGGGTTGCGAGATTTCGCGCACCGGCATGAACTCGGTGAATGGTTCGGCCTGTCTGAAGTATTCGATTATCTGGCGCACGGCTACAGCCTTCGGTTCCGCGATCTGGGTGCTGAGCGGAGGTGGGCCTTCGCGTTGGCAGTGCTTGAGCGGCAGACATTCGAATCGGGATGTCTTCGGATCCTGAAAACTATTGGCGTACTGGAATTGGTTTCCACGGGTGTCACATTGCCTGTCAGCGCGAAGCTGATTGCATTCGCTTTGGGCGAGCGCGATGTTGGGCCTATCGTCGTGCAATGCGACGACCTCGTCGATAAAGGCATCTTGTTGCGCCGTGGCACTGGAACGTATGCGTTTGCTGTATCGGATGCAGTGAACATTGAGGCTGTCTACGAGAAAGCAGCGCGTTCGGGTGAAGAAAACCTCGCGATCAGTGGTCTGTCGAGTGCACTGTCCCAGCGGCTGATCGTAGCCAACAAGCACTATGATGAAACGGGGACTATCCGCACGATGGCGGTAGCGGCTGGATCTCCCGGTGCGTGGCCAAAGCGACAGAAGCTTCGGGACGGTGAACTGGCACCAGATGCTTGGCTGAATCTGGTGATCACTGTCAAGGGAGCGGACACAGAGAGCCAGGCGCTTGATCGGATCAAGCAGGAAACCGACAAACTGACCATTTCTGCGGTGCTTGCTTTGGAGCCGGACGGCAGGGCGGCGCTTGCAGAATATGCGATTTGGCAGGCGGTGCAGCGTGAGGTTGACCACAAGCGCCTGGATCCATGGACAAGCCAATATGTCTCGGGACGGCTGCAAGGCGTGCGTGAGACGATCGAGCGATTGGTGTTATCGCAACTTATGCCGCTCTCGGACCGGCCCGGCCCGAAGTATTGGTATCAGGGTAAGCCCATTCCTCGTAGTGAGTTGATGAATCTGAGCCAGTTGGCCTCGTGGCTCTTCGATGAGCTCTACGACGCGTCTCCGCGCGTGGTCAACGAATTAATCAATAAGGATCGACCCCCGTCCGCTATCGTTCTTGCCAGGCAAAGGATGTTTGAGGTCATCCTTGGTGGCGACGCAACCCGTCCGATTAGCGGGGACTCCGAGTATCCGCCTGAGCGTCTGATTCACCATACCCTCTTGCGACAGACAGGGCTCTGGGTTGAGGAAAACGGTTGCTGGCGACTGACGGAGCCGACCGCGGAGGCGCCCATCGATATCACTCACGTCTGGGATCGCATTTCGGAGTTGCTTCGCTCAGGTGAAGGGCAGACATTTCAAGCCTTGCTGGACGATCTGGCCAGACCGGGACTGGGTATCCGGTCTGGTCCGGCGGGCATCTGGATCGTGATGTACCTGTTGATTCGTCGCAGCCGATGTGCAGTATTCGAGCGGGGAACGCTGGCATTGGAGGTGACTAATGAACTGCTGCAGCGGATGTTCAAGAATCCGTCCGCTTTTGAGCTGCGCGAGTTGAATGTTGACGAGCACAGTATGAGGCTGCTTCAGGCATACCGTACAGCGATCGCAGCGGTCGGTTCCACCGTTGGTGGAGAGTTGACCTTCCTCGAGTTGGCTCGTAGCCTGTACCGCTGGCGTGGACGGTTGCCCGAGTTTGCTCTTCAGACTGGACGGGTGTCGAAAGATGCTGTGCTCGTGAGATCCGTTCTGGGCAAGGCGCAGGATCCCATCGAGTTGCTCACGGCCAGCTTGCCTAGACTCCATCACGAGGCCAGAACCAAAGAATCGTTCGCTGATTGGCTGATCCGCATACTGTCGGAGCTTGGTATGGCGCACCGCCGGTTGCAGGAACAGGTCATGACAGAAATCGGAAATTCCTTCGAAATACATGGTCCTCTGGGTCGTGTTCGTAATCAACTGCAGGCTGAATGTGCGACTGCGGCGTCTGACCTCGGGGACGCACGACTGAAAAGCTTTATTCTCCGGTGTACGGATCTTTCGCTAACCGATGAGAAATGGCTGGATTCTATCGGCAGTCTCATCGTACAGCGTCCCCTGGATGCATGGGTTGATGAAACGATCGGCCGGTTTAACCAGGAGCTGAGCGAACTATGCGCCAAGTACAAGCGATGGCTTCGCGTCGTCATGCAGCGCGGCAAGGTACCTCGAGCGGTAGAGCGCTTTGTTGGGGTAACTCTGACGATGCCGGGTGGACAGGAGTCGTCGTTATTCTTCGCTGCAACAGAGCAGTCCGCACACGTTGCACGCGAGGTTGCCGCATCGATCAAGAAGCAGACGGGGGGCAATATTCAGCTTGCGGCGGCCGCTTTGGCGCAGGCACTGCTTGAAGTGCACGACGCGGATGCATCGAAAGAGGAACAGGAAAAGGACCATGGCCGAAGAAAAGCGGGTTAGACACATTCTGAGCCTGTCGGGCGGCAAGGACAGTGCAGCATTGGCGATCTATATGCGCGACCGGGTGCCAGAGATGGAGTACATCTTCAGCGATACCCGCAAGGAATTGCCGGAAACCTACGAGTATCTGGAACGGATTTCCAGCTACCTCGGCAAGGAAGTGACTCGTCTGAACGCCGACGTGGGTTTTGATCACTGGTATGAGATGTACGGCGGGATGATTCCTTCGAATCATCGTCGCTGGTGCACGCGGGCGTTAAAGCTCAAGCCGTTCGAGCAGCATTGCGGCAATGACGAAGTCATCAACTATGTTGGCCTCCGGGCGGACGAAGAACGCAGTGGCTACATCAGTCACAAGCCAAACATCACGGCCGTCTACCCTTTCAAGGAAGACGGTCTGATCCTGCGTGATATCGAGGAAATCCTGCGCAGCTCCGGTGTGGGGATGCCACCATACACGAAGTGGGGCCGAACACGATCCGGCTGCTATTTTTGTTTCTACCAGCAGAAGATCGAATGGGTCCGGTTGAAAGAGACGTATCCAGATCTCTATGACAAGGCGAAGGAGTACGAGCGTCCGTATGAGAAGACAGGGAATTTCTTCACGTGGAGTCAGGGAGAGAGCCTTGCGGAGATGGAGCAGCCTGCCCGGATGGAGCAGATCAGGCGGGAACATGTCATTCGTGTCGAACGGAAGGCCGCCCGCAAGGAAAACGCGACCCTGGCCGAAGTGTTCGCACAGGATGTCCAGGCAGAAGAGCCAGACGATGACGATGATCAGGGTTGCCTAGTTTGCCAACTCTAGGGATGTCTGGTTTGCCGGCTCTAAAACGATAACTAGCTATATCGCCATGTATCAATTCAATGTTAAAGCGCGTGTGTTGCTCGAATTGGGCGCTGAACTGATCAGCTCGGACGAAGTTGCACTATATGAGTTGATAAAAAACGCAGTCGACGCCAAGACTGAGAAAGTCATCATCCGGGTGTTCTCTTGGTTAAAGCATTCTGATTATCTAAAATTCCAATCCGAGATCAAGGCTTCCGGCAAGCCGCTGACACGGGCTGTCGTATCCAAATGGATCCAGCAATACATCAGTCCTGATGCGAGTGAGCTTTTCAAGTCTGCGCTGTTGGATACTTTATCGGGAGTAGGCAGCGACGAAGCTATCCTTTTGCTTCGTGATGCGTATTCGAACTGTTCCTATCTGGAGGTCGAAGATTTTGGCGATGGAATGACAAAAGACTCGCTCGTCAAAAATTTCCTGACGGTCGGAACGCCTAATCGTGTAGGTAAAGCCGGGAGTAAATATCTCGGGGAGAAAGGTATTGGGCGGCTTTCGGCGATGCGCCTGGGACGGCGGCTGGTCGTCACCACAACAACCACAACCGACAAGAATTTCTCCCGGCTGGGCTGTGATTGGGGCTCTCTGGAGGACAATGTTGAACTCGATATATCGGAGTTTCATCCGACGCTAGAGTCTCTTGCCGATGAAAAAGACAAGAGTCAAGGAACCAGAATAACTGTTTCTGATTTGCAAAGCGATTGGTCGGAACAAACGTTGCGTCGTATTGCGAGAACGCATCTATCAAAATTGCAGGATCCCTTTGACCGTCATTCGATTCGGCTCGACATCAGGCTCTTCTTTAACGGCGATGAGCTGAGGGATGCTTTCGTCGAAATCGATCAGGACTGGTTGAGAGGATGGCATGGCTATCTCGAGATGGAATTTTTCTACAAATCTCCGCCTAGTGATGCCCGATCAGCGAGCCGCAAACCTTTACCGGTCCTGAAGGGAAAGGCTATTTTTCGTGTGCCGTCGCAGGGCGGCCAGGTTGATGAGGATTCACAGGAAATATTTGCAGAGGGTGATGGGGTATATAGCATGCTCGCTGATGAAAATGAGCCGATGGTTCCGGGCCAAGTTCGGAGCAATGCCCCTCGATATGCGGGAATCGATACCCTCGGTCCTTTCTCGATGAAAGGTTATTGGTTTAACCGTCAAAGAAAAGGACAAGAGATTTCCGAGAAGGATGCGAGAAACGATTTCAAGGAATGGCTCGAGCTATGGGGCGGTGGACTGTTGGTATATCGTGATGGTTATCGCGTGTATCCCTACGCTTCCCCGGAAGACGATTGGTTATCCCTTGACCAGCGGGCGCTCCGCCGGCGATCTTTCAAGCTAAACCGGGGGCAGTTCGTCGGCTACGTCCGGATTGGGTCAGAAACGAATCCTGCCCTCAAGGATCAAACGAACCGTGAAGGCATGCGGGACTCCCCAGAGAAGCGGGCGCTCATTCAGTGCCTTCAACAGGGGATCTGGAAGGAGCTGGGATCGCGTGTGTCTGCGCACGAGGAGCGCTCTACCAGGCTGGCATTAAATTCTGTTCAAAAAATTGATCAAACGGTAAAAGAAAAATCGAAGTCGGCCAAAGCGTCACTGACGATCCTTTCCAAAAAGCTTCCTGAGAGCGATGCCTCCATTCGCGAGCTGCGATCACACATCGATCAACTGGAGCTGGCGTGGGCACACGCGAAATCCACCATTAGAAAGCAGCAGGAAGGCGCCGAGACGTATGTTCATTTGGCCGGTGTCGGGATGTTGGTAGAGTTTATTGTCCATGAACTTGCTCGAACCGCGAAGTACACACTTGGTGATCTTGACCGTGAGGCAAAGGCCGCCAAGCTGTCTCCGACCTTGAGATCACTTCAGCAACAGCTTAAGACGCTCGAAAAAAGGTTGCGAATCCTTGATCCGGTTAGTACCCCGGGAAGACAGGTCAAATCGGACTGTGATGTCCTGGAAGTCATCGATACGCTGATCAGCGCTCATGAGGCTCAATTCGAACGCCACAAAATCAGCGTTGACTTTGAGCGAAGGTTAAACGATTCTCTGATTACCTGCGTAGTTCCCGGGCAGATCTTCCAAATTTTCGAAAACCTTATATCTAATTCCGTCTATTGGCTATCCACGCGAGATTCGCTGATTGATCTGCAGGGCGGAGAACAGGGTGTTCATTCCGCGATTACGGTCGAGTACGACCTTAACCAAAAAACGATTGATTTTGTTGACAACGGACCGGGAATCGAGGAGCAGGACGCAGACAAGATATTTGACCCCTTCTGGAGCAAGAAACCTGCTTCTGCCGGACGTGGTTTGGGACTCTACATAACAAAGCGGTTGAGTGATGATAATAGTGTAAAGATCGAGCTGCTTTGGGATGAAACCAAAGATATCTATAAAGGTTTTCGATTTAAATTCGCGTAACCATGAACAATAATGAAGATATGAGCGGGGGCATGTTGAATCTTGCTACTCATACCGGTTCGTCCATGCTGCGGGTGGCTCGCCCGCGAGCTTATTTCATTGATGATGCGTGGGCAGCCCCCCAGCGTCAGGTACTTGCAGCGTGTATTCCTTCCTTGCGTCAACTGTTGTCTGACCATCAAGATGTCAGGGAATGGTTTGTCGCCGAATACAAGCCTGTAGGAGATGTGCGCACCTCAGCATACTTTGACCCGTGGCTCGAGAACGCAGGTGCCGATATCAAGTTCTGGGGCAAGATTGCATCGTCCCCACGCTTTGGAGAACTTAGGAATGAATGGGGAGAGTTGGCTAGTATTTGGCACGCTCGGGTGGAACTTCTCGAGAAGGTAAGGGTCGGTCTTCATGACGCAGGGTTCGAGGTCGTACTGTTTCACTCATTGCCCCCCTTCAATCCAAACGATGTTCCCTCCATCATCGTCATCGACTACATGCTTTCGAATGACGCTGACTACAAGAAGATCGCTGAGAGCACGCATTGGCTTAGTGGGGTTTCGGCTCATTGTTTCAAGTCCACCACCGCTACGCCTCCCTTTGTCCTTTTGATCAGTAGTGCACTAAATCCTAGCGAGACAGAGACGAAGGCTCTGGAGTTCAGAAAAGGCTCCAGGACGATGTCCAGCTATTTTCGTATGGTACCGAAAGCCGATTTGCAATTTGATGGCCGCGTGGTTGGTCTGGCGAAGGAGTACCATACGATTTCTGCTAAGAAATTGCTCGAATTCTATTCGGTTTATAAAGGTCTCCGAAAAGGATATGAGGAGGCAGCCAAAGAAATCGCAGAGTCGATTGAAAGCTTGGAGCTCGAAGACCTTGTCACATTCCATGCGGCACAGCTGAAAGACGAAGGTACGTTGGACGACTATCTGGCATGGCTATATGGCCAGGTTCTGACTTCCAAACTGCTGAAGAAGGTCGATTTCGTGAAAGCCGGGCGTGGAGTAGGTAGCTCCGATGAAGTCCTGTTGGGACAACTCAAGCCCCAACAGCTCATACCGGAGCTATTTTATGAGGCTTCCTTTCTTGCCACACTTGAGCAGACCGCGCCAGAATGTGGACTTGAAAAAATTCAGTTCGCAAATATGTATCAATCACTCTGCGAACCGAAAATTGTTCTCCTCGCGGTCTCACAGACGTGCGATTTGATTCAGTGCAAAATTACTAATGACCAAGTGCTTTGTGTGGAAGGGGCGCTAACGGAACTTGATGTGGCCGCCGAGGCTTCACTTTTGAAGCTGACGATCGATCAGATCGCAAAAGAGCATCAAGTCTACAGGGTTGGGCAAAAGTATTTCTCGGTGGACTGGGGCGGCTTTAAAGATCTCAGAACTGTCAAGATCGGTCATTTGGATGATCGGCGGATGTGGACGCTGATCGGTCGAATGAATGAGCTCTACGCCTTGAACATCCAGGCGTCGGCCATGCAGGCGGTTGGTCGTATAGGCCTCCCCGTGGTTCCCCACTATGTGCATTATATTTCGAAGATATCCATCTCCCTGATACAGCAGAATCAGGGTCGCATTGCGACGAAGGAGATTTCGAGCGGCGATGTGGTGGGTATTATCCGACCACACAAGGCGAATTGCGATATCTTTCTTCCCTCCCATATCCGCGAAGAAATGGCTCAACTCATTGACGTACTGATCGCGCTGCCGAATGCACTGAAAGGAATACCGAATGCTGCCGACGTAAGTGCGTTACTACGCGATGTAGCCGCGCGAGGGTTTACAGGGAAGGGGGACATGGAGCGGAAGATTGATTTCAAGCACGGACTGAATATCTCTCGAAGTGGCGAGAGGTCTACGAAAGATCGACCAAAATTTGCGAAGATTTTTGCGAGCACTGCGGTTCCAGCGCTAGAGAATGGGGATTACCTCGAAATAGTCTTTCTGCCGATTTGAATTTCTCATCGCTGCAGGCGCTTCACGGGAGTCGTTCCCCGGGCTCTGAGGAGCGGAGGTACCTCGACTCCGCAAATGAATCTTGGGGAGTTAGAGGCTATTGCGATTTTGTTGAAGAAAGGGTCTGAGCGGTCGCGCGACGATCTGGATAAGAGGCGCGCGAGAATCAGATTGAGAAATCGCCGGCAGGTTTGCGCCAATGACTGTCTCTGCTCGAGCGTTGCAAACTCACAGCTGAGCAGGAGAATGCTTTGGCACTGCGGGGGATATTTTCTGGAGGAGCCCGGGGTGGTTTTCTGTCACGGCGCTGAACGGTACCCGCCTGTTCGGCAGAGGGAGATGTTAGCGAGCGGTTCTGGCGCGTGTGCGGTTAAGAACCCCATTTGCGCGTGTATTCATTTTTAGCATATTGAAGACATTGATGAAGTGGGGTTGCCATGTCTCGCGCTGCAGCAACGACAATTACGGTTCGCCCCAAGAGCCGGCTGAGCAACTTCGCCGCGGAGAACGTCGGCGAAATTGACGCGTATGAAAACGTTAGTGAGTATGTCCGGGACCAGATTCTGCGCCACAACGAGCTCAACGAGGCGGACGCATTCGATCGACTCAGGGCTGAGTTGGGTCACGCATACGCTGCGCCGGAGTCCTCGTACACGCCGTTGACGGCGGCTGATGTGATTGCGCGCAACCGGAGTTGACGTGCCGTGCACGAAGTACGGATTCGCGTCCGAGAGGCCGCATCTTTCCGGCTCGACGGAATTTACCGTTACACGCGGGAGCGTTGGGAGACCCAAGCCGACCCCTACCTTGCCGGGTTTGTTGATGCCTTTTATGGTATTGCGACGCGCGAGACACCGTCGCGGCCCCGCGGGATTCGGTGTGATGGCTATTTCGGCGCTGGTTCTCAAATGGCGACATCGGTATCGTCACGATATTGCACGAACGGATGCATCAAATAGCTTGTTTCCGGAAGGACTTCGAGCTGTAGCGGGGCAGAGCCTGTGTGTTCGATCAACAGGGGCAGCGCCAGCGACGCGCAACGTCAAAGTCTTCGTTGACCGCGAGCAGGCCCCCGCCAATCAGGGGCGTGCGAGTAGGATTCGAACCGTGTTTTGATGGTTGGAACTGGGAATTGGACCGTCCCAGGCAGTCTAAAAGCCGGTCTTTTTTGGTATGGGTAGAAGTATGGGTAGGGAAAGGACACTTTCTCGGAGGCTTGTCAGTAAAGGGCTTTCGGGCGATTTGGTATTCCTCCGTCTCCGCCAATAGGCGGTGACAAAGCCCCGCAAGTTCTCGGACTTGCGGGGCTTTTTCTTTTTCGGGCCGTCAGTTGACATGGGCCTATTGGCCACCGACGAGGCACATCACGCGGAAACCTGCGCCTGGAGCATCGGCACGCATCGAGGCGCTGCGATCCAACCTGGCCGCCGGATGCTGATTGGCCAAGGCCACTCGGCTGCGCCGTCAGGCCCTTCAGTCGATGTAATCGTAGTCGTCGAACTCGGAGCCGATCTCTGCCAGGTTGAACTTCTCGCGCTGTTTCCAGTACTTCTCACGTTTGTCCCGCCTGCGCTGGTCGTTTTGATCTCGCGCTTCCTTGTCGATGACTTGGGTCGGATCGTAGTCGACGCCGAAATTCGCGGCCATGTCCATGGTGAAGTGATAGCGATGGATGTCGGTGATGTCCCGCCGGTAGGTCCGGTTCCAAAACGCGAACAAGGCCAGCGCCAGCGCCTCGATCTGATGGCTCCTGGCACCGCCGGCCGCCGCCAGCACGAACATGCGCGCGGCCGTCATCGATGGCCCCATGTCAGTGGGGTTGTCGAGCAGCATGGCGGTGCGCACGTGCGGATTGCTCGGACGCGGTGTGGCGTCCGGGCCGCGCCAGGCGCGATCGACCAGGGTGCGCTCGATTGACTTGCCGTCTTCGCTGTAGGTCGAGCCGCGGTAGTCGAGGGGGTGCAGCGCATGCGGGTTCAGGAGATTGCGTTCCTGTTCATCCGGAACACGGGGCTGCAGTTCTGCGTTCCGGGTCTGGTACAGCAGTTCCTGCACGTCATGGATTGCCGCCACCAGTTCCCCGAAGCTGTGCTTGCCCGGTGCCGTCAGGACTTGTTCAATGGTGGTCGCCTGATCGGTGCGTACGTATTCGAGATAGGTCCGGCGGTTCTTCGGGTTGAGCTTTGCGACCTCGCCAATTGTGGTGCGATAACTGTCCAGCGCTTGCGGAATTTGCTCGGCGATCAGCCCGACCAGTTCCCCGCGAATATCTTCGTTGCCGACGATCTCCTGTGCGTAAGCCTTCTCGTTGCGCTTCTTGTCTTGCGAGCGCGCTTCGGCCAGCAAGGCCGCCGCAAAGCCGTCGTCCGAGTCATAGGCCCGTGCCCGGGCCTTGACGGGTTTGTCGCCACCTTGCGGGCGTTCCACGAAACCCTTGATACCTTGATGGCCGGGTGAGGCAGCCCACTTGCGGACCACGTGCAGGAGACGCTCGCGGTGGGTATCGAGATACTGGGTGTATTGCTCTCTCAGCGTGGCGTCGCCGATCTTGCCTGCCAGGGTGTCGACGGTTTCCTCGGCATTCTTGACGTCGACCAGTTGTTTGTTGACCGTCAGCTTGGCCTGCAGTACCGCCTTGCCGGCATGCGGCGCGGCGCGTGCCACGCTCTGCCGCGCCATGTCGGCCGTTGCAGCCCGTCCACCGGTCGTCGCGCCGAGCCGTTGCGCGCGCTGGCCCATCCGGTCGGCTTCGTGTTCGAGCGCGGGGTTGTCGTTGAATGGCGAGCCCTGGTGATACGTGCTGGCCGCCACGCGCCCCTGGGCTTGCTGCACCAGATGCCAGCCTTCATGCGGCAGGTCCTGGCGGCGCCCCGGCGCGAGATGGATATCGGCACCGCGCACATAGGCGGAAGCCGCGTAGCGCGCGGGCAGCGGTGAATCGTAATGCACGCGCGCATGGTCCAGCGCGATGCCGCCCAGCTGCTCAAGGCCGGCTTGCAATGACGCGGGCAGCGACTGCCGATTGCCGCCAGCGTGGTTCGTAGCCGAAGGCGGTGCCGCGGCACCGGGCGCATCGGCGCGGCGCCGCTGGATCGCGCTCGGCGCGTAGTGGTAGTCGCCCATCGGGGTGGACGCCTCGGTGGAAGCGATGGCAGGGCTGGCCGGGGCGATTTGCCGGGGCGCGCTCGCCTGCGGCGCGGTTTGTTTCAAGCGGGCGAGAGGGAGTCGTCGCATGAGCTTGGAAATGGGCATGGTGGCCGCTTGGGCCCAATCTGTGAGCAACCGCGGGACGGCGGATGGCTCGACGATCGGTCAAGCTTTGGCCAGTACGCAGGAGAAACGACCATCGAGGTTTCAGTATAGCGCTGTCGTGGGCGATGAAAACGTCGGATACAACGGAGGCACAGGCGAACTGGATCCGATGCGTATTAAATACCGGATTGGGCCGACGCGGGATGAAGATGATTCTTTATCGATCTTAGCTTCGATATGAGGCTACGGTCGCGCGTGAGGCGCTTGAACATATGATTAGTTTTGTTATATAAAACTTGGACTGCCCAGGGAATACTAGACGCCGCTGGCCTATGATTGGACTGCCCAGGGAATACTAGACGCCGCTGGCCTATGATTTGAGCATAGGAGGTCGTCATGAGCGCACAGAGATTTACCCCGGAATTCAAACAGGAAGCGGTTCGGCAAATCACCGAGCGGGGCTACTCCGTGGCCGAAGTTTCGGCCAGGCTGGGCGTATCTGCTCATAGCCTGTACAAGTGGGTCAAGGCGGTCAAGCCCGACAAGTCCGAGGCGCAAGCCAGCGAACTATTGGAAGCCAAGCAGGAGGTGCTTCGCCTGCGGGCTCAGATGCGTCGTCTCGAAGAAGAACGAGACATCCTAAAAAAAGCCGCGCGATACTTTGCCAGGGAGCCCGAGTGAAGTATCGCTTCATCAACGACCATCGGCATGAATTTCGTGTCGCTACGATGTGCCGAATGCTGGACGTTGCGCGTGCGGGCTACTATCACTGGCTGCATTTCCCGATGTCTGACCGAGATACCGAGGATCAGCGGCTGCTTGGACTGATTCGGGACTCGTATACAGCCAGCTACGGCGTTTATGGTGCGCGTCGCGTGTGCTGCGACCTACGCGAGGTGGGTGAAGTTTGCAGCAAGAACCGAGTGGCCAAAATCATGCAACGCAACGGTATCAAGGCGATTCGAGGATACAAGTCGCCTCGTCGCGCTGCGGGCCGGCCGTCGATTCTCGCGCCCAATCGACTGAACCGACAATTCACCGTCGAAGCGGCAGACCGTGCCTGGGTCACGGACATCACGTATCTGCGAACTTGGCAGGGCTGGCTTTATCTGGCGGTAGTACTGGACCTCTATTCGAGAAAAGTTGTGGGCTGGGCAATGAAGCCCACGCTTGCTCGCGAGCTGGTTCTCGACGCGCTGTTGATGGCGATTGTGCGCCGCCAACCGAAGCAATCCGTGTTGGTTCATTCCGACCAGGGGAGTCAATACGGCAGTGACGAATGGCGTCGCTTCTGCCAATCACACAAGCTCGAGCCTTCGATGAGTCGGCGCGGCAATTGCTGGGACACTCAGTTCAGAATACGCCTCGAACGTCGGATCGATCTGACCCGTGCTGGGATTGGCCGAGCTGCCTTGGCATTGACCTGTCGATCGAGCTCCGGCGTTCCCCGAGCGTTGCCGGGCCCAGCGTTTGTGACCTGATAGGAGCTTTGTCCTGCACCGTGAGTGTCCTGTCCAGCGAGTGGGGTTGGCGATGCGTCCACCACGACGGAAACACGCATGGAACAACACGAAGTCATCCTGGGCGTCGACACGCATCTCGATACACATGTCGGAGCAGTAATCAGCGAAACAGGAAAGCTCCTTGGAACCCTTTCGGTGCCGGCCGAGACGGCGGGATATCTCAAGCTGCTGACCTGGGCGAATTCTCTCGGTCACCTGCGTCGGGCTGGCGTTGAAGGTACCGGCACCTATGGCGCAGGCCTTGCCCGCGTGTTGCGCGATCACGAGATTGAGGTGCTGGAGGTCAATCGTCCGGATCGGGCTGCGCGTCGATCGCGCGGAAAGTCCGATCCGACCGATGCAGAAAACGCCGCGCGTGCGGTCCTCGCCGGGAAGGCAACTGCGATTCCCAAAGAGCAATCTGGGGCGGCCGAAGCAATGCGAGCTGTTTCCGTTGCTCGTCGCAGCGCCGTCAAAGCCAAGACGCAGGCGATCAATCAGTTGCGAGCCTTGCTGGTGAGCGCGCCGCAGGACATCCGCGAACGCCTTCTGAAGACAAAGACCGCCGAATGCGTTGCCAACTGCGCACGGCTGCGCTCGTTGGGTAACACGCCGATGTTGCAGACTCTGACCACCAGGCTGCGCTTGTTGGCAAAGCGCTATCTCGCGCTGGCGGAAGAACTCACGACGCTCGATGCGATGCTCGAACAACTAACCCTCAAGCATGCCAGACGGCTTCGGGAACGATTCGGTGTTGGGCCTCAAACGGCGGCAGTGCTTGTTGCCGTTGCAGGCGACAATCCGGAACGGTTGAAAAGCGATGCCGCGCTCGCCGCGCTTTGTGGCACGAGTCCATTGCAAGCATCTTCCGGAAAAACGGTCCGACATCGCCTGAATCGAGGCGGCGACCGCGCTGCGAACAACGCCTTGTGGACCATTGCCATGGTGCGCATGCGCAGTGACCCGAGAACCCGCGCATACGTCGAGCGACGAACCAAGGAAGGAATGTCGAACAAGGAAATTCATCGCTGCCTGAAGCGTTATATCGTCAGGGAGTTGTACCCGCTCATTCTTGCCGACTTAGCTGATTCAGCCCGTACCACTTGACATAGGAGCGTCAACGCCGTGGCGGAATCCTTTTTCAGCAGCCTGAAGAAAGAGCGAATCCGCAAACGTATCTATAAAACCCGGGATATGGCGCGTGCCGACGTCTTCGACTACATCGAGGTCTTTTACAATCGAACCCGTCGCCATAGTCATCTTGGCGGCCTGAGTCCCGAGGCCTTTGAACAGGCCGCGGCGTGAGGGTCGGGGGTGTCTAGTGTGCTCTGGGCAGTCCAAGTTGAACTCTCACAAGCGGTCGGTTGCCAAGCAAAAGTAAGCGCGGCAAGCTTGGCTGGATGTGCCGAAGACTAAGGGGCAGTCGCTCCTTGGTCTTTGGGACGTAAAATCTAGTGTATTTAGATGGACTTATTGGTGTGCGCGGCACAAAAATTCGTTAGTTCCCTCCATACCCAATTGGTTGCGAGCGCAACATGTTCGAAAAATCACGCTCCGGCGGGTTTTGTTTGCTGCTTAGGGAATGTTCTCGACACCATTCGCGGTGCCAGTGGTAATCGGAGTGAAACCAGAACATTGGTGCCGGCAGGGCGTCTACGCTGACCGCGAGGTTGCGGGGCAAGCGCTCGACATGCTTCCCGAGGGCACAGAGCGCGAGGCGCCACGGCAGGCACTCACGCCGCAGCATTGCACAGAGATCGCTCGCTACCTGACGAACTGCGATCTGGTCGCGCCTCGACTGCAGCCGCACGCGCACTGACAGCAGGTCAAAGGGAACACCATTGCCCTCAACGCTGGCACGAAGATCTGTGACGGAACGTCGTGCGGTGGGGCACGCCGCTCAGGCCGTCGACCAGCCGTCGACGCGCGAGGTCTCCATCAGGAAGTCGCGCAACAGCCGGGCGCTGGGCCCGATGCGCTTCGAGTGCACGAGGAAGATCTCCAGCGGCGCCGTCTGTGCCTCGGGCAGCACACGCACCAGCTCGCCCGTTGCGATCAGCGACGCCGCGTCGTAGGCAGGCAGGCGCGCGATGCCGTCGCCGGCCAGCACGAAGGCCAGGCGTGACGCGGCGCTGTCGGTGACGACGTCCCCCTGAATTGGGACGTCGACATCGCGGCCGGCGACGCGCACCCGCGTCGCGCGCTGGCCCGGCGGGTAAACCACCCAGCGGTGCGAGGCCAGATCGTCCGCTGACGCCGGCGCGCCGTGGCGGCGCAGGTAGGCGGGCGCCGCGCACAGCATCGTGGCCTCGCGCAGCAGCGGGCGCGCGTGCAGCGCGGAGTCGGCCAGCGGCCCGGCGCGCACCGCCAGCTCGACGCCATGCCGGACGATGTCGACGTTGGCGTCCGACATCGCCACGTGCAGGCGCACGGCGGGGTAGCGGCGGCGAAAGCCCACCAGCGCCGGCAGGATGCGCTTGGTGCCGAAGTGGTGCGAGCAGGTGAGCCGCACCTCGCCGCGCGGCTCATCGCGCAGCAGCTCCATGCCGCGGATGCCGTCAACGGCCTCGTCCAGCAGGCGCTCGCAGTGAACGCGGAACGCCTGGCCAGCCGGCGTGAGGCTGAAGCTGCGCGTGCTGCGCTGCGCCAGCGGCACGCCCAGGCGCGACTCGAGCACGCGGACATGGTGGCTCACCACGGCGCGCGTGAGCCCGAGCGAGCGGGCCGCCGCGGCAAAGCTGCCGCTGCGCACGACGGTGGCGAAGATCGCCATCCCGCGCAGGTCATCGAGGACGGTGGTGGTGGGTTCCATCGGCGAATTGTAAAAATTCATGAGCCAATGTGTCAATCGCTCGGCGGCTACCGCGACGGCGTTCGGCTCCCTAAAGTATGTCTCACCGCACCGTGCGGCAGACAACCAAGGAGCCCATCATGACCGTCAAGCATGTACTGTTTGTTTTGACAAACGCCACCGAGATCGGCCCGCACAAGCGCGCCACCGGCTACTTCTACCCCGAGGTCGCGCACCCGTGGGAGGTGCTGGAATCGGCCGGCATCGCGGTGGAGTTCGCGTCGCCACTGGGGGGCGAACCGCCGTTCGACGGCTTCGACGACAGCGATCCCGTGCAGCACGCCTTCAGCCACAGCGCCGCCATACGCCGCATGGCGCACAGCCGCAAGCTGTCTGAGGTGGACGTGCTGGATTACGACGCCGTCTTCTTCCCCGGGGGCCTCGGCCCCATGGTCGACATCGCGAAGGATCCCGACGTGAAGGCCGCGGTGCGTCGCGCTTGGGACGGCGGCAAGGTCGTCGCGGCCGTCTGCCACGGTCCCGTGGCGCTGCTGGGTGTGAACCTTGAGGACGGCACGCCGCTGGTCAAGGGCCGCCGCCTGACCTCGTTCTCCAACGCCGAGGAGGCGGGCTACGCCCAGGCCGACGTGCCCTTCCTGCTGGAGGACGCGCTGCGCGTCGCCGGTGCCGAGTATTCGTCGGCCGCGCCGTGGCAGGCCAAGGCCGTGGTCGACGGCCGGCTGATCACCGGCCAGAACCCGGCCTCGGGCGCCGCGGTGGGCGAGGCGATCGTCGCGGCGCTGAAGGAGGCGCGATGATGGCCGCGCCGGCGGCGATTACCGTGGTGGCGCGCTGGCAGGCGCTGCCGGGGCGGTCGGCCGACGTACTGGTGCTCGTGGCCGCGCTGCGCCGGCAGTCGCTCGCCGAGCCCGGCTGCCTCGGCTACGAGGTCTTCTGCGGCGTGGACGAGCCGGCCGCGATCCTACTGCTGGAGCGCTACCGCGACCCCGCGGCGGTCGAGGCGCACAGGGCCTCGCCGCACTACCGCGAGCTGCTGATCGAGCGCATCCTGCCGCTGCTGGCCCAGCGCCAGGTTGAGTTGCTGCGCGCCTGAGCGCGGCCTACAGTGAAGACTGGAGGTTCCCATGCAACCGTGCTTCATCGTCAGCCACGTGCCGGCGTGGGTCGTCAACGGCGTCACCTTGACCGTGGGTCTGGCGCTGGCGCAGCTGTCGATCGGCTGGGCGGCCGGCGCGATCGCCGCCCAGGCGGCCATGGCGACGGCCGTGTGCGCGAGCCTCGCCGACGTCACCACCACCACGCGCCGCGTGGACGTGGTGGTCGTCGCGAGTACGGTCGCGGCGACGCTGTTCCTCGCGACGCATGCTGCGTGGCGGATTGCGGATCGTGCGACGGATGGCTGGTATAGGGGTTGTAGACCGGATTCGACTTGAGGAAATGAGAAGACATGAGTCGTGTTCGTGAAAGTCAAACGTCATTCTGATATGGCGGCTCCTACTCCAGAGACTCGGCGCAGGCTTGGCGGCGATGCAGGCGAAGAAGTAGGGCAATTGGCGAACACGTTCCATCGCGCCGCGATCCGGGATCGAACCGCCACGCCTCGCGCAAGACGCCGGCATCACTCGTGCCGTTGAGCGCAACTCATGAGTCGGCGTGTCAGAATCGCGAACGAAAGCCGGCGCGGTCATCCCGACCCTGTCTCCATCCGTCGTTCATTCCTATCGGAGTTGTCATGCAGGTTTCTCATCGCCGTTTCGGCCGCACCGGCTGGGACGTTTCGGAAGTGGGTTTCGGTGCCTGGGCGATCGGCGGCGCATGGGGCGACGTCTCCGACGCGGATGCGCGCCAGGCGCTGCACGCGGCGCTCGACGCCGGGGTCGATTTCATCGATACGGCCGACGTCTATGGCGACGGCCGCTCGGAGCGGATCATTCGCGAGGTATTGAAGGAGCGCGGAGGCCAGCGTCCGATCGTGGCGACCAAGGCGGGGCGCCGGCTCAATCCGCATGTGCTGGAGGGCTATACGAAGGCCAACCTCGAAGCCTTCATCGATCGCAGCCGCGAGAATCTCGGCGTCGATACGCTCGATCTGCTGCAACTGCATTGCCCGCCGACGGACGCCTATTTCCGCCCTGAACTGTTCGAGGCGCTCGACGAGCTCGTCGCGGCCGGCAAGCTGCGCCATTACGGCGTGTCGGTCGAACGCGTCGAGGAGGCCTTGAAGGCGATCGAGTATCCGAACCTGGTGTCGGTCCAGCTCATCTACAACCTGTTCCGGCAGCGGCCGGCGCAGTTGCTGTTCCGCGAGGCGATCGCGCGCGATGTCGCGATGATCGTGCGCGTGCCGCTGGCCAGCGGCATGCTGACCGGCAAATTCACGGCGCAGTCGAGCTTCGCGGCCGACGATCACCGCAATTTCAACCGTCACGGCGAAGCCTTCGACGTGGGCGAAACCTTCTCCGGCGTGCCTTACGAGGTTGCCCTGGAAGCCGTCGAGGCGCTGCGCCCCCATGTGCCGCAAGGCGCGACGATGGCGCAGTTCGCCCTGCGCTGGATCCTGATGGAGCGGGCCGTGTCGGTCGTCATCCCCGGCGCGAAGAACGCCGCGCAGGCGAAGGGCAATGCCGAGGCGAGCGCGCTGGCCCCGCTGCCGGAGGACACCATGGAACAGGCGCGGCGGATCTACGATCAGCTGATCGCGCCGCACGTCCATCATCGCTGGTGATCGAGCCCGCCGCTGCTTGCGCGCTAGGTGCGCAGGCGGCGGCTCCTGTTTGCCTGCGATCCGTCGCGGCTTGCATTGCCCCTGCAAGCCCATCCGAGCGGCCAGGCCCGATCGATCAAGCCGTTTCCGGAATCACCATCCGCACCACCAGGTCGATATACGCGTCGTCGATCTCGGCATAGGGCATCAGCAATCGATAGTAGAAGGCACCAAACAGCAGGTCGATCATGACCGCCTCTTCCTGCTGCGACATGCCCGCCATCTTCAGGGCATTGCGTCCTTCCTCGCGTCGCGGCCCGATCCATTTCTCCCAGAATTCGCGCGCCAGCTCCGGGTCCGACTGCGCCGCGCCGATCAGGTGGCGCAGCAACTCGCGGCGTGAGGGATCGAGCGCGCGCGCGAAATCGCGAAGCACGTTGCGGAAGGTTTCGCGCGGCGTCGAGCCCCGGGGGTAGACGATATGGGGCTGGATGTCCGCGAGGAAGGCATCCATGATCACCGCGGCGGCATTGGGCCAGCGCCGGTAGATGGTCGTCTTGGCCACGCCGGAGGCCGTCGCGATCCCGTCGATCGTGACGCGGCTCGGGCCCAGTTCGCGCGCCAGCTGCAGCGCCGCCGCCTGCACCGAAGCCGTTGTCGCGTTGCTCCTGGCACGTCCCGCGCGTCCTTTCTCCATCGTCATCCTGTCGATTCTCCTTGTCGCCGGGGCCCGCGGGCCTCCATCGACACCCAATTCATTCGATTGACATCGCTACGGAGCGTAGCGTAATCTCCGCCCGAAACGCTACGCATCGTAGCGTATTTATGGGCGTGCTGCCCGGTGGCGCTTGCACGATCGGCTCTCGATTCCCGAGTAATCCCGATCGCGACTCGCGCAATCCTGATTGGAAATGAACATGGCAGACAAGGAAGTCAATTCGCAGCCAGGCGAGAACACGGGCGTTCGAGCGGTGTGTGTCTACTGCGGGTCGTCGCCCGGCGCCGATCCCGCCTTCATGGAGGCCAGCCAGGCGCTCGGGCGGGCATTGGCGCGGGCGAAGCTCAAGCTGGTCTACGGCGGCGGAACCACCGGCCTGATGGGCGCGGTGGCGCGTGGTGCGCTCGACGCCGGCGGGGAGGTCGGCGCGGTCATTCCGCGCTTCCTGATCGACCGCGAGGCAAACCAGGCATCGCTGACGATGTTCGAGGACCTGACGATCACCGACACCATGCACGAGCGCAAGCACCGGATGTTCGAGCGCTCGGATGCGTTCGTGGCACTGCCGGGCGGCATCGGAACGGTCGAGGAGATCGTGGAGATCATGACCTGGAGCCAGCTCGGCCGCCATCGCAAGCCGATCGTGCTCGTCAACACCAAGGGTTTCTGGAATCCGCTGCTTGCCTTGCTCGACCACTTGCGCGAAGCCGGCTTCATCCATAGCGGGCACCTGTTGCAGCCGATCCTTGCCGAGCGCGTGGAGGACGTCGTGCCGGCCATCCTGGAGGCAGCCGTTCCCGCCGGAACCCCGGGCGAGGGTGAGCCCTCGATCGTCGGGAAGCGCTAGCCGGCAGGTTGGTTCCGCCGCCGACGCGGCTTGCGCATCCTGCTCACCGGCGCAACATCTCCGCGATCGTCTGCGTGAGCAGGGTCTGCCGGTTCGCCTTGCGCTGGACCATGCTCACCGAGCGGATGAAGGTTCGCCCCGGCAGCGGCACCAGCCGCAGGTTCGGGTCGCTGCGCCACCTGCCGCCGCGCAGCACCGGCAGCACGCTTACCCCCACGTTGCCGCGCACCAGCGAGACGATCGTCTCGATCGAGTTCAGCTCCAGGTATTCGCGCGGCGCGATGCCTAGCTCGGCCAGCGCGCGGTCGATCACCACGCCGGTCGGCACGCGCCGGTCGAAGCGCAGGAATTCACGCTCGCGCAGGATGCGGCGCGCGTCGTCGCCGGGCGTCTCCCGGCTGGTCACCAGCATCAGCGGCTCCTCGTAAAGCGGCGTCCAGGCGAGCGTCTCGTGCAGCGCGCCCTCGGCGCTGTCCACCACCACGGCGAGATCCACGTCGCCATCCTCGACCATGTGCGCCAGCTCGTTCGAGCGCGCCGAGGTCAGCCGCACCTCCAGTTCCGGATGATCGTTTTTCAGGTGCGCGATGGCCAGCGACAGCCCGCCGATCACCGATACCACCGCGCCGATGGTGACCGAGCCGCGCATGGTGTCGCCCGTGCTGGCGGGCAACTCGTCGATCAGGGCGAGGATGTGCTCCACCTTGGCGCAGATCTCCCGGCCTTCGCGCGTGAGCGCGATCTGGCGCGCGCGGCGGTCGAAGATCGACTTGCCCAGCGCCTCCTCGAGCCCGCGCATCTGCAGGCTCACGGCGGCCTGCGTGAGCGCGGTCTTCTCGGCCGCCGTGGCGAACGAACCGCTGCGCGCCACGGCCTGCAGGGTGCGCAGCATGCGTAAGGTGAGCATGTAAATTAAATTTAAGTGTCGAGAAAAAATATTAAATTTTTTTGCCCGCGCGTTCAAGATAATCCAGGTATCGAGGTGGGCATGCGTGCCGCCTCCTTCCTCATTACCGGGATCCGAACTTCCATGACGAGCTTCGACTGGCAGAACCCCTATCCGACACCGCGCCTGCCGGTGTTCGCCCGCAACATCGTCTCGACCTCGCACCCGCTGGCGGCGCAGGCGGGGCTGCGCATGCTTTGGAAGGGCGGCAACGCGGTCGACGCGGCGATCGCGGCGGCCGCGGCCATCACCGTGGTCGAGCCGGTCTCCAACGGCCTGGGCAGCGACTGCTTCTCGCTGGTCTGGGACGGCGCGAAGCTGCACGGGCTGAACGCCTCGGGCCCCGCGCCGGCGGCCTGGAGCGTCGATTATTTCCGCCGCAAGTACGGCGAGGAAAACGGGCTGGCGAAGCAGCCCAAGCGCGGCTGGGACACGGTCACCGTGCCCGGCGTGATCGCCGGCTGGGAAGCGCTGCATGCGAAGTTCGGTTCGCTGCCGTTCGCGGACCTGATGGAGCCGGCCATCGAGATCGCCGAGCGCGGCCATGCCGTGGCGACTATCGTCACGCGCAAGTGGCAGGCCGCGATTCCCGAACTGCATAACCAGCCGGGGTTCGCTGCAACCTTCATGCCGCGCGGGCGCGCGCCGGAAGTCAGCGAGCGTGTCTGTTTCCCGGGCCACGCGGCCACCCTGCGCCGGCTCGCGGAAAAAGGGCCGCGCGACTACTACGAAGGCGAGCTGGCCGAGCGCATCGCCGCCTTCGCGCGCGAGGGCGGCGCGGCGCTCACGCTGGACGACCTGCGCGGCTATCGCCCGGAATGGGTCGAGCCGATCGGCAAGGACTATCGCGGCTACACGGTCCACGAGATCCCGCCGAACGGGCAGGGCATCGCGGCGCTGATCGCGCTGGGCATCCTCGAGCAGTTCGACATGAGCGCGTTGCCGCGCGACAGCCTCGAATCGCAGCATCTGCAGATCGAGGCGATGAAGCTCGCCTTCGCCGATGTCTACCGCTACGTCGCCGATCCGCGCTCGATGGAGGTCACGCCCGAGCAGATGCTCGATGCCGCCTACCTCAAGGAGCGCGCCAAGCTGATCGACCCGAAGCGCGCCACGCACTTCGGCTTCGGCATGCCGCGCTCGGGCGGCACGATCTACCTGTCCGCGGTGGACGAGCGCGGCATGATGGTGAGCTTCATCCAGTCGAACTACATGGGCTTCGGCTCGGGCGTGGTGGTGCCCGGCACCGGCATCGCCTTGCAGAACCGCGGCTGCGGCTTCTCGATGGATCCGGCCTCGCCGAACGTGGTGGCGGGCGGCAAGCGCCCGTTCCACACCATCATCCCGGCCTTCCTCACGCAGCAGGTGAACGGCCGCCAGGAGGCGGTGATGAGCTTCGGGGTGATGGGCGGCGACATGCAACCGCAAGGGCATCTGCAGTCGGTGGTGCGCATGCTGGATTACGGCCAGCAGCCGCAGGCCGCCTGCGACGCGCCGCGCTGGAAGGTCAACCGCGATTTCACGCTCGACATCGAATCGACCTTCGACGCGCAGACGGCACGCGGCCTGCAGGGCCTCGGCCACGAGATCAAGGGCATCGACGACCCCTACATGGACTTCGGCTCCGGCCAGTTCATCTGGAAGCTCGATCGCGAGGATCCGGAACGCGGCTACGTGGCCGCGAGCGATACGCGACGCGACGGGCTCGCCGCGGGTTTCTAGTCGGCCGGCGCCTGGCCGCGAGTCGGAGTTCCCGGCTCGCGGCGCGCGGCCATCGATGAGTAGAACAAAGCAAAGTGGGGAAGACTGGCATGGATATCGGGACATCGGCCGAGCAGGTGCCGCTCAGCCGCAGCATGATGCGTCGCATCGTATTCTCCTCGTCGATCGGCAACGCGCTCGAGTGGTTCGATTTTCTCGTCTACGGCTACTTCGCGCCGATCATCGCGAAGGTGTTCTTCCCCGTGCACGACGAATGGCTGTCGACCCTGCTGGCCATCGGCACCTTCGGCATCTCCTTCCTGATGCGGCCGCTGGGCGCGATCGTGCTGGGCATCTACGGCGATCGCCACGGGCGCAAGGCGGCGCTCACGCTGGCCATCGCGCTGATGATGGCCGGCACGCTGGCGATGGCGGTCATGCCGCCCTATGCGTCGATCGGCATCGCGGCGCCGCTGCTGATCCTGCTCGCCCGCCTGGTGCAGGGTTTCGCGGTGGGCGGCGAGTTCGGCAGCGCGACCGCGCTGATGGTCGAGCACAGCCCGAACCGGCGCGGCTACTTCGCCAGCTGGCAGTTCGCGAGCCAGGGCGCGGCGGCGATCCTGGCGGCGGCCTTCGGTTCGCTGCTGGCCTGGTGGCTGCCGCCCGAGCAGCTCCAGGACTGGGGCTGGCGCCTGCCGTTCTGCTTCGGGCTGGTGCTGGGGCCGGTGGGCTGGTACATCCGCTCGCACCTGGACGAGACGCCCGAATTCCTCGCCAACCAGCGGGCTGAATCCATGCAGGCCGCGCCGGAAGGCAAGGCGCCGGGGCTCGGCCGTCAATGGGGCAGCCTGCTGCTGGCGGTCGGCATCGTTGCGCAATCGACGGTCGGCGTGTACATCCTGCAGCTCTACATGCCGATGTACGCGGTCAAGCAGCTTCACATGGCGGCGGCGAGCTCGTTCGGCGTGGTCGTGCTCAACGGCGGCCTGCAGTTCCTGCTCTCGCCGGTGATGGGCGCGCTCTCGGATCGCATCGGGCGCGTGCGCATCATGCTGACCACCTCGATCCTGCTCGCCACGCTCACCTATCCGATGTTCGCGCTGCTGCAGCGCCATCCCACCCTGGGCTGGCTGCTCGTGCTGCAGGCCGCGGCCGGCATCTTCAAGGCGGCGTATTCGGGGCCGATGCCGGCCCTGATGTCGGAGATCTTTCCCGTGCGCGTGCGATCGGCGGGGCTGTCGATCGCCTACAGCCTCGGCGTGACGCTGTTCGGCGGTTTCGCGCCGACGATCGCGGAGGTGTTCATCCACGCGAGCGGCGATGTGCTCGCGCCTGCGTACTACGTGTCGCTCGCTGCCGTGATCTCGGGCGTGTCGCTTGCCGTCGTGGGTTGGCGACGGCGTGATCGCGTTGGCGGCCGGTTTCGTTAGTCAAGTGTACGAAACGTCGGTCGCTGCCGGCCGGCATGCCGTCGTCGGTCGAGACGAACGCGCGTTTCATACGATCTCCAGCGGCCCCGAGCCTGGCAGGCTGCTCACCAGGTCGGCCCCGATCAGCCTGGACGGCGTGTAGGCGCCGCCGGCCGGGCGAGTGCGCATCAGATGGTCGACCACGGCCAGCGCGCCGTTGACGGTGAGGCTGTACACATGGTCGGTACGCACGCGCGCCGTCCTGCACTCGCCTCGCGCATTGCGCACTTCCCCCCAGACATAGGTGGCCTGTCCGGCGCGCCGCCGCGCATCCGGGCCGGTGACGGTCCTGCCGATGCGGGCCTTGAGCAGGTCCTGCACGGCGCGCAGGCCCAGCAGCGGCCGGACCAGGTTGCCGAGCCGGGCGCCGAGGACCATGCCGGGCGAGGCGGGGATGAACACCTCGATATTGGGAATGCCCGTGGTGGCGTAGGCCGTGGACACGTCGCCCCACGGAATGGTCATGGCGTTCTTCTCGCCATTGCCGAAGTCGATCCGGCGCACGCCATGGGCGAGCGGCACCGTCACGATGCGCCCGTCGCGACGGACCTTGCCGCCTTGCGGCATGCCCTCGATCAGGGTCTTGGCGGTGCCGGGCGAAAAGCTCGAACTCGAATCGAAGCCGAGGGCGAGATGCGTGGCATCCGGCAGGGCGGCCTTGAGCGCGGCCGCGACGCAATCGGTGGGAATCACGTCGAAGCCGACGCCCGGGCAGATCGTGATGCCGGCCTGCCGGGCGCGTTCGTCGAGCGACCGGGCATGCTCGAACACGGCGATTTCGCCGGAAATGTCGAGGTAGTGCGCCCCGGCGCCGAGGCAGGCCTCCATCATCGGTGCCGCGGTCGCCGAAAACGGGCCGGCGCAGTGCATCACCAGCATCTGGCCGTCGACCTGCCGCGCCACCTCCCCGGGGCGATCGAGGTCGAACACGCGCGCCTCCAGGCCCAGCTCCCGGGCCAGCGACTCGACCTTGTCGCGGTTGCGGCCGGCCAGCACCGGCCCGAGCCCGCGTCTTGCCGCCTCGCGCGCGATCATTTCCCCCGTATAACCGTTCGCTCCGTAGAGCATCCAGTCAGGCGTGCTGTGCTGTTGGTTCATCGGCGTGGTCTCTGGTGCGAGTAGCGCTGCTTGTCGGTGCTGATGGCGGTTCGACCTTAACGTTCAAGTGGTATTGAAGGTCAATAGGCGCGCGAGGGCAAGGAGCGACTGGCCGAAGCGTGCCGGTTCTTCGCGGCATAGTGGTCCAGTTCCGGCGCCCGCAAGTGGTCCTTCAGCTCGTCCCCGACGATTCGTATAGTCACCCCCATGGAAGCATGACCACATGGGAGGCTCAATGCAGGCGCTGGTACAGAGCCTCGAACATCGAGGCGGATCCGTCGTGATCCTGGGTTTGTCCCCGGTGGACACGCCCTTGCACTATCAGGAAGGGCAATACCTGAGCATCGCGTTGCCGGGCACGGACGCGCATCGTTCCTATTCGATGGCTTCGCCTTGCCGCGCCGACGGCAGGATCGAACTCCACATCCGCCTGCATGAACACGGCCTGTTTTCGCGCATGCTGCGCGAGCAGATCGGGGTCGGCAGCACGCTGGCGTTGTCCGGGCCCTACGGCGATTGCATCTGGCGGGTCCCGGCCGATCAGGATGCCAAAGTGATCCTGCTGGCGACCGGAACCGGCATCGCGCCGCTCAAGGCGATGATCGAGAGGCACCTCGCGACGGCCGTGCGCAACGAAGTCTGGTTGTACTGGGGCGGCGACCGGCCCGGCGATCTCTACGCGGCCGACGTCTTGCGCTCGCTCGAGCGCGAGTACCGCCATTTCCATTTCGTGCCGGTCATGCGTACCGCGAGCCCGGCTTGGGAGGGCGCGACGGGTTTCGTCCAGGACGTGGCGGCCGCCGCCCATCCTTCGCTCGACGACGCGTATGTGTTCGCGTGCGGGGCGCCGGCCATGGTGCGAATGGCGCGCGAGCGACTGGTATCGCGCTGTGGCCTGCCCGAGGACAGGTTCTTCTTCGATGCGTTCGAGGCGTCCGCGGCTGCCGCCGTGATCGACGCGTCGCCTGACGCGAGCATCACGGTTGCCGTGTCGCTGCCCGACGGGACGCGCCGATTCCTGCGCTGCCAGGTCGGCGCGTCGCTGATGCAGGCGCTCGCCGCCGAGCACGTCGTGGAGGCCATCTGCGGCGGCAACCAGTCATGCGGCACCTGCCGCGTGAGGATCGACGAGACAGACCTGCCGAGGCTGCCGCCGATCTCGAGAGCCGAGAAGCGCCTGCTCGGCGCGCTTGCCGCCAGCGGGCCATTCGACCGGCTTTCCTGCCAACTGGACATGCGAGCCGAGCACGAAGGCCTGCGGCTGACCATACCCCCGAAAGACTTTTGACCAGGAAGACCATGCAAGACGAATCGCTCATGAACCCGCACGACAATCCGCTCGAGGCCGTGGGCCCGCATTACGACGCCGCCCAGATGCTGATCGCGCGCGAGCACACGCGCGCCGCCGTCGAGGCGATCGCCGCCGCCATGCAACCGGGCATGGCCGAATCCGAGGCGATCGAGACCGCCAAGGACATCCTGGCCGACATGGGGCTGCTGCGAGGCTGGCACGACGTGTACGTCCGTTTCGGCAGCAACACCGTGCAGATCGGCGGCGCGCCGGCCGACCCGCACCGCGTGCTGGGCGAGGACGACATCTTCCTGGTCGACATCGGGCCTTGCTGGCAGCACTGGGAGGGCGACGGCGGCGACACCTTCGTGACCGGCTCGAACCGGGAGATGGCGCGCTGCGCCGAGGACGTCAAGGCGATCTTCCACGAAGTGCGCCGCCACTGGCTGAGCACCGGCGCGACCGGCAGGCAGCTCTACGAGTTCGCGAAAGCCAGTACAGAGCGGCGTGGCTGGGAGCTGAACTTCGACTTGCCGGGGCATCGCATCGCCGATTTTCCGCACAAGGCCATCGTCAACGTGCCCTTGTCCGGCATCGAATTTCGTCCCTCGCAGCAGCTGTGGGTTCTCGAGATCCATATCCGCGACAAGGACCGTCGCTTCGGCGCGTTCTTCGAGGACATGCTGCTCGACGATTCGTATTTCGAGCGATGAGCGCTCGCGCGCGCGCCGATCGATGCTTGATGAGCACGGCGGCGCCGTCGCGCCGTGCGCTTCGTTCAGGCCGCCGCCGCTTGCCGCAACCGGAACAGCCCCACGATCCCCGACAGGCCATGCGCCTGTTCGTTGAGCGTCGCCGAGGCGGCGGTCGACTGCTCGACCAGCGCCGCGTTCTGCTGCGTGGCCTGGTCCATCTCGGCGACGCTGCGATCGATCTGGCTGATGCCGGTGCTCTGCTCGTTCATCGCGCCGTCGATCTCGCCGATCACGCGATTGACGCGCTCGATGCCCTCGACGATCTCGCGCATCGCCGCGCCGGCCGCCTGCACGCGTTGCGCGCCGGTATCGACGCTGGCTTCCGAGGACTGGATCAGGTCCTTGATCTCGCGCGCGGCCGTCGCGCAGCGCTGGGCGAGCGTGCGCACCTCGCCCGCCACCACCGCGAAGCCGCGGCCGTGCTCGCCGGCGCGCGCCGCCTCCACCGCCGCGTTCAGCGCCAGGATATTGGTCTGGAAGGCGATGCCGTCGATCACGCCGATGATCTCGGTGATGCGTGCCGAGGCGCGGGCGATCTCGTCCATCGTGCTGACCGCGCTGGTCACCACCGCGCCGCCGCGCGCCGCCGCCTCGCTGGCCGAGGTCGCGAGCCGCGAGGCTTCCATCGCCGATTCCGCCGACTGCTTCACGCTCGCGGTCAGTTCGGTGAGTGCGGCCGAGGTGTGTTGCAGGTTGCTGGCCGAAGTCTCGGTGCGTTGCGACAGGTCGCGATTGCCCATTTCGATTTCGTCGGTGGCCAGCTTCATGCTGTCCACGCCGGACTTCACGTCGTGCAGCACCGCGCTGATCTTGTCGACGAAGGCATTGAAGGAGGCCGAGATCTGCGCCACCTCATCGCGGCCGGCCACCGGCAGGCGATGCGTGAGGTCGCCGCCGCCCGAGCCGATGGTGTCCATCGCGTCGCGCACCCGCGACAGGCTGCGGAACGAGTTCGAGGTGAAGAAGGCCGCGAGGCCGACCGCGGCCAGCGTCAGCAGCAGCATCGCCACGCCCAGCGTGCGCAGCACCCGGCTCAGTCCCGCGGTGGCCTCGGCCTTGTCGAGCGCGATCACCAGGTACCAGTCGGTGCCGGCCACCGGCTGGGCCTTGAGCAGCTTCACCACGCCGCCCAGCGCGATCTCCATCGGCGCGCCGGCCTGGGCCAGCGAGGCGAGCGCGGCGGGCGTGAGCGCCTCGGCGATATCGGTGGCGGGCTTGAGCGCGAGCTTGGCGTCCGGGTGCGCGATGACCTGGCCGTCGCGCGTCACCACGAAGGCCAGGCTGGCGGGCGTCGGATGCACGGTGGACACCACCTCGCGCACGCCCTCGAGCGGCACCGCGCCGCTGACCACGCCGTCGGCCGCGCCGTTGCGCATCATCGGCGCGGAGAACGACACGTAGGGCGCACCCGTCGAGGAGTCGCCATAGGGCTTGGTGACCACCAGCGTGCCCGCGGCCAGCGCGGCCTTGTACCAGGGGCGCGCGGTCGGGTCGTAGCCCGGCGCGGTGCTGGTGGTCGAGAAAAAGCTCTTGTCGCTCCAGCCGACCGTGGTGATCGGGAAGCCGCTGGCGCGGCCCATGTGCTTGACGAAACCTTGCGGATCGCCGTGCTCGACGTCCTCGGCCGAGGCCTTGACCGCCTGCGCCTTGGCCTCCACCCACTTGTCGATCGCCAGCGTGTTGGCGCCGGCGATCGCGTCCAGGTTCTGCGCGATGGTTTCCATCGTGTTGGCGCGCACCGTGAAGTAGGCGGCGGCGCCCGACAGCGCGAGCGCGCCGATCACGGTGGCGGAGGAGATGATCAGGATGCGGCTTCGGAGTGAGGACATCATGGCCTTGGGAGGAGAGGGCGGGCTGCGCGAATCGGGAGGCGGTTGCGGTAATCGGGTACGGGGAATCGAGGGGGGGCGACGGCACCCGCTCATAGCGTCTACGGCGCGGCGCGCGAAAACTTGATGGCGGGAAGTCGGGACGGCGAGGCGCGGCGCGTCGGGAGCGCGGCGGATGGGACGATGGCGCGCAGGCTCGCGGCGGCGCGGCGTGCGCCAGGAACGCGCGAGGCAGGGAGGAGAGAGAAAGCCGGTTGAAAGGATGCGGCGCGTCGCGTGGGGGATGAAATGCGGGAATCGCCGCGAATGGCGGCCTGGAAGATCAGGCGAGCCGGTAGCGCGCCTGGTTCCGGTCGCGGTGGGCAGCGCAACCGGTACAGCCGGGGGCTTGCCCCGGCCTTGTGATGCGTCGATGGAGTCCGATCCGGCGCGCCTCGGGCCTGCCGTCCAGGGCCCGAGGCGCGCCGGCCGATCTCAGCGCAGGCCGCCGGCCGCGAGCAGATGCTCGCCGCTGATCCAGCGCGCGTCGTCCGAGGCCAGGAACACGGCCACGCCGGCGATGTCGTCGGGTTGGCCGGCGCGGCCCAGCGGCGTTTGCGCCACGAACTGCGCTTCCATCTCGGAGCCCGCGATGCCGGCCGCGTGCGTGCCTTCCGTCTCGACATAACCGGGGTTGATCGCGTTGACGCGGATCTTGCGCGGCGCGAGCTCCAGCGCCAGCACGTTGGTGATCGCATCCACCGCGCCCTTGGTGCCGGTATAGACGGCGGTGGTGGCGGGGGTGATCCGCGTCGCCGCCGAGCTGATGTTGATCACGCTCGCGCCTTCGCCCAGGTGCTTCGAGGCGGCCTGCGTGACCAGCAGCAGGCCCAGCACGTTGGTATTGAACTGACGATGGAAATCGTCCTCGGTGATGTCTTCCAGCGCCGAGAAGGCATACACGCCCGAGTTGTTGACGACGGTATGCAGCGCGCCGAATTCGTCGATCGCGGCCTGCACCAGCTTGGCGGCATCGGCCGCCTTCGACACGTCGCCGCCCACCGCCACCGCGCGTCCGCCGGCTTCGCGGATCTCGGCGGCCACGGCTTCCGCGCCCGACTTGCTGCTGGCGTAACCGACCACCACGGATGCGCCCTCGGCGGCGAGCGCCTTGGCGATTGCCGCGCCGATTCCCTTCGAGGCACCCGTGACGAGTGCGACCTTTCCTTCGAGCTTGGCCATGCTGTTCCTCACCTAGTGTGGACCGGTCGCCGCCAGGACGGCGACGCACCGGAGTGCCTTGTAATCTACGCGCGGCCCATCCCGGGAAAAAGCGTGAAGACTCGAATTTAGATGCCGGGTTTGGCAAACAATGGAATAGTCGCGAGTGCGAATTGTGCGAATTGCGCCAAAAGGCGAGCGGCCCCTGTCGTTACAGCGGCGATGGATGCGCGGGCACGGACGAGGGCGGCGCCGCCGCGATGCGCGTGCCGGCTCCGGCGCGCTACAACTGCTCGGAGATGCGCCGCGAGACGTCCTGCAGGCGATGCAGATAACGCTCGACCACCTTGTCGACCGTCAGCGCGGACGAGAACCAGGTCAGCCCGATCGAGGCCACCACGAAATCCTTCGCGATCACCGGCACCGCGAGCGTGCCCGACACGGGTCGCACGGTGGCGTCGCGCAGGCCGTAGCCGCGCTGGCGCGTTTGCTCCAGCATCGCCTGCACGGCCTCGCGGTCGTGGGCGAGACGATCCTCGGGATGATGGCTCTGGCGCACGATCTCCAGCAGCATCTCCTGTTCCTCCGGCGAGCAGAACGCCAGGTAGGCACGCCCGAGCGCGCGCGACACCAGGCTCAGCCGCATGTTGATCGATGAGTGCAGCAGCGACAGCGGCGAATAGGGAATGGTGCTGTGGCGCACCACCAGCGCATCGACGTCGAGCATGCCCAGGGCGATCGGCCATTTGATTTCCTCGGTCAGCGCGCGCACCAGCGGCCCGGCGATCTCGACCACGCGCGGCACGTGGTGATAACCCGAGTTCAGCGCGTTGACGCCGTCGAGCAGGCGGTATTCGCCGGGGCGCGCGCCGCGCGCGACCAGGCCCAGTTCCTCGAAGGTGCGCAGCAGCCGCACCAGGGTCGGCTTGGGCAGGGTGGTGGACTGATGCAGGCCGTCGAGCGTCGAGACCGGCATCTGGTTGAGCGCGCGCAGCAGGGCAATGGCCCGCTCGACCGCGCGGATCGACGAATCGCGTTCCGCCATCTTGGGGTTCCGGTCTGTCTCCGATCTTGTTTCTGGTTCGTATCGGCGCTCGGCGAGGGCCGGCGCGATCGCGTCTGATCCAGGCGGATTATCCCAGCTTTGCCGGCCGGCGGCGTCCCGGCCTGCGGCTGCCGTGTCAGGCCATCATCGCGAGCGCGCCACGGCGCAGCAGCGCCTGGTCCGAGCCGACCACGAACCAGCTCGCGCCCATCGGCTCGAACTCGCCGCATTCCTGGCTCTCGCCGATCGCGACGCCGCCGATCTTGCCGGCGCGGCGCGCGATGTCGAGCACCTCGACGGTGGCCTGCATCACCTCGGGCGCGCGCGCATCGGCGAGCCCGAAGGACAGCGCGAGATCGGCGCGGCCGACGAACAGCCCCGCCACGCCGTCCACCGCGGCGATCTCGGCGGCCGCCGCGCAGCCGGCGCGGCTCTCGATCTGGCAGATCACCGTGGTGCCGTTGCCGGCCTCGACCGCACGCTTCATGCCCATCGCGCCGTAGCCGGCGAAGCGCGGCGAACTCGAATAACCGCGCTCGCCGTCGAGGAAGCGCGTGCGCGCCACCAGGCGCCGCGCGTGCTCGGCCGAATCGACATGCGGCACCAGCAGGCCCGACACGCCGAGATCGAGCGCGGACTGCACGGTGGCCGGCTGCATGTCGGCAATCCTGACGAACAGCGGCAGCGCCACCGAGCGCGCGGCGATCACCATGATGTCGAGCGTGGCGCGATCGAAGGGCGCGTGCTCGGCGTCGATCACGGCGAAGTGGAGGCCGGCGCCGCCGAGGATCTCGATGATCTGCGGCGCGCCGGTCTTGACGAAGGTGCCGATCTGGCGCGGGAGGCTGGTTTGCATGGGCGTGGAGTCGTTGAAGTCGAAAGGGCAGGCGCGCCGGTTCAGCGCGCGGCGCTGGCCGATGCGGCGCGGCGGCTGGCGCGCTCCATCGCGAACGCGGTGGCGCCGAGCAGCAGCAGGCACAGCGCGGGCAGCAGCATCGCGTAGCTGGCGTGGCCGAGCGCCTTGCCGATCCAGGGCATCGCGTTCTGCGCGAGGAAGCCGCCGAAGTTGCCGATGCTGCTGATCGCGGCCAGGCTCGCCGCGGCGCGCCGGCCGCTGAAGTACTTCGAGGGCAGCGACCAGAAGCAGGGCAGCAGCAGCGAGGTGCAGGGCGTGCCGAACACCAGCGCGACGTAGCGCCAGGCCGGGTCGCTCACCAGCAGGCTGACCACGAAGGCCAGGCAGCCGATGGTGCCGATCGCGGCGGCCGCCACCCGCACCTGGCCCTCGCGCTTGAGCAGGCGCGGCACGGTGAGCAGCAGGATCGCCGTGAGCGCCCAGGGGATCATGGTCAGCAGGCCGTTGAACGAGCTCGACACGCCGAAGCCCTTGATCACCGTCGGCAGCCAGTAAATGATCCCGTACAGCGAGGTCAGCAGCAGCGTGTAGCCGAGCGCGAACAGCATCACCACGCGGTCGCGCAGCACCGCCCAGACATTGCCCTCGTGGTTGGTGGAGGGCGCCTCCTGGGCCACCATGCGCGCCAGTCGCTGGCGCTCGGCCGCGTCGAGGAAGCCGGCCGTCTCGATGCTGGCGGGCAGGCGCAGCAGCACGATCGGCGAGAGCAGCAGGGCGAAGGCGCCGGTCACGATGAACACCCATTGCCAGCCTGCATGGCCCAGCGTGCCGTCCAGCGACAGCAGCATGCCGCCGAAGGCCGAGCCGAGCATGTTGCCCAGCGCGCTGCCCAGCGTGAGCAGGGCCACCGCGCGCACCTGGTAGCGGCGCGGCAGCCAGACCGTCAGGTAATACACCACGCCCGGATAGAGCCCCGCCTCGGCGCTGCCCACCAGGAAGCGCAGCGCCGCGAACATCGAGCCCGAGGCGGTATAGGCCAGCAGCACGGTGGCGATGCCCCAGCTCAGCATGATGCGGAAGATCCACTTCGGCGCGCCGAAGCGATGCACGCCGAGCGCGCTGGGGATCTCGAAGATCAGGTAGCCGATGAAGAACAGCGAGGAGGCCAGCCCGTAGGCGGTCTCGGTCAGGCCGATCTGGTGGACCATCTGCAGCTTGGCGAAGCTGACGTTCATCTTGTCGATGACCGATACCAGGTAGGTCACCATGATCAGCGGCATGATGCGCCACCAGACGTGCCGGATCAGGCGCTCGTCGTGCGCGGTATCGGGCTGGGCCGCCGCGGCCAGGGAAATCTCCATGTCTCCTCCCACTCCATCGTGTCGGACCGGCTGTCTGCCGCCTTACAGGCGCGCGGTGCGCCGGTTTGTGTGCGTGTCTCGTGCGGGCCGGTACTCGATCGGTCCACGGCGGGCAATACTACGCTGCACCGATGGCCCTCTCCAGCGCGATTCGGCAAGATTTCGCAGTGCGGAATCATGGCGATCGATCCCTATTGGTGGCGGCGCCGGCGCGGACCCGACATTTCGCTCTGCGAAAAGTCACGGAAACGCGCTTGGAGCGACACGGCCTGCGTGGAACCATACGGGGCGTCGAAACGAGGGCGCCGCAGCGCGCTCCGGCAGCGACGCATCCGGCATCCGCGGCAAGCGGAGCCACGACATCGGGAGGAGACACCATGAAGACATCGCTGGCGCTGATCGGCGCCGCTGCCTGCGGCTTTGCCTGTGCCGCGCAGGCCCAGGGCAGCGTGACCCTGTACGGCATCGTCGATGCCGGTTATCGCTACAACAGCAATGCCGGCGGCGCGCCGCAGCACGCCATCGCGGGCGGCAACGAGAGCGCCTCGCGCTTCGGCATCACCGGCAACGAGGAACTGGGCGGCGGTTATCGCGCCGTGTTCACCCTGGAGAACGGCTTCACCACCACCACCGGCGCGCTGCAGGCCGGGCTGATGTTCGGCCGGCAGGCTTTCGTCGGGCTTGGCACGCCTTACGGCACCGTCACGCTGGGGCGCCAGTACCTGACGCTGTCGAGCTATCTCGGCCAGTTCGCCTCGGGCACCGACTGGGCCGCGCGCGGCGCCGGCTGGGGTTATCACCCGGCGGGCCTGGACGACGTGGACGGCACCGAGCGCGCCAACAACGCGATCAAGTACGTGAGCCCGCGCTATCGCGGCCTGCAACTGGGGGCGACCTACAGCCTGGGCGGCGTGGCGGGGCAGGTCACGCGCAACGAGATGATCTCGGCCGGCGCCGACTACCAGCAGGGCCCCTTCAAGTTCGCGGCGGCCTATCTGTACGTGAAGAATCCGAACTTCGCGCTGTTCGGCAACAACGCCACCAGCAGCGCGACCGGCAACAACTTCACCAGCCCGATCTTCAGCGGTTATGCCACGGCCGGCTCGCAGCGCGAGTTCGGCGCCGGCACCGCGTACGAGCTCGGCCACTTCACGCTGGGCGCGATCTACACGCGCACCAGCTTCGCCGACCTGGGCGCCACGCCCGTGACGGGCGCGAGCCTGCCCGCGGCCGAGCGCGGCAAGACGGCGACCTTCAACACCGCCGAGGCCAACCTCAAGTACCGCCTCACGCCGGCCTTGCAGTTCGGCATCGCCTACGCCTACACGCGCGTGAGTTCGTTCGCCGGCCAGAGCGGCGCGAGCTACCAGCAATGGAACCTCGGCGCCGACTATTCGCTGTCCAAGCGCACCGACCTGTATTGCGTGCTGCTGCACGAGAAGGCCGCCGGCATCGATTCCACCGGCCATGCCGCGGTGGCCGCGCTGACCTTCGCCACCCCATCGGCCAGCGATGCCCAGACCGGCTTCACGGTCGGCATCCGCCACCTGTTCTGAACCCGAGCTTCCCTTCACTGGAGACGACATGCCTGCCACGCCTCAAGCACCCGCCCTCGCGCTGTTCGATTCGCACGCGCACCTGGTGGCCGACGACACCACCCGCTACCCGCGCAATCCGATGCAGCGTTCGCCCAACGCGCCGCCGCGCCTGCCGGGCGTGATCGGCCTGCCGGGCGGCGCGCACGGCCCGAACCCGATCAACGAGGTGCCGGACGTGTCGCGCATGCTGCCGTGGATGGATCAGGCCGGCGTGGTCGAGGCGGTGGCGGTGCAAAAGCGCATGATCTATCGCTACGACAACAGCTACATCCTCGATTCCTCGGATGCCCATCCCGATCGCTTCTCGGCGGTGGTGATCCTCGACGCCGAGGCGCCGGAAACGCCGGCGCAGGTGCGCGGCTACGTCGAGCGCCACGGCCTGGCCGGCGTGCGCCTGTTCGGCGGCCGCGAGGCCGACGGCTCGATGCCCTGGCTCGCGTCGCCGCGCGCGCTCGAGACCTGGGCGGTGGCCAACGAGCACGGCATCGTGATGGACATCGAGGTGCTGGCGCGCGGCGGCGGCGGGCCCTCGGTGCCGGCCATCATCGCGCTGGCGCGACGCTTCCCGACGCTGCGCGTGGTGCTCGACCACATGCTCGAGCCCGAGGCCGAGGACGACAACTTCGGCTTCGACGAGCGCTTCGCGCCGCTCGCGGCCGAGCCGAACCTGTTCTTCAAGTTCACCTCGATCAACCTCGACATCTATCGCGAAACCGGCACGCCGGCCGATCAGGCGCTGCGCGCGGCGGTCGACATGTTCGGCGCCGATCGCATCATGTGGGGCTCGGATATCGGCACCTCGTCGGGCACCTATGCCGACATGGTGCAGCGCATGCTCGCGGCCTGCGCGCGGCTCACGCCCGAGGAACGCCACGCGGTGCTGTATGCCACCGGTCGCGCGGTGTTCGTGAAGGGCGGGGCCCGCGCCTGACGCGGCCGGTTTCAGGATTCAGGAACCCAGGACCAGGAGAGCCCCATGTTTCTCGACCCGGCGAACACGCCCGGCTTCAAGCGCACGCTGTTCAACGCGATCGTGGCGCCGCGCCCGATCGGCTGGATCAGCACCGTCAACGCGCGCGGCGAGGTGAACCTCGCGCCGTTCTCGCATTTCAACCTGGTCTCGACCGCGCCGCCGGTGCTGATGTTCTCCTGCAACGCGCCGGCCGACCGGCACGAGAAGGACACCGTCACCAACATCCGCGAGACCGGCGAATTCGTCACCAACCTCGTCACCTGGGCGCTGCGCGAGCCGATGAACACCAGCTCGATGAACGCGCCCTACGGCGTGGACGAGTTCGAGCTGGCCGGCCTCGAGAAGGCGCCCAGCGTGATGGTGAAGCCGCCGCGCGTGGCGGCCTCGCCGGCCAGCATGGAATGCCGGCTGCTGCGCATCGTCGACATCGAGCCCACCGGGCCCGGCGAGACCTTCAGCCGGGTGGTGTTCGGGCGCATCGTCGGCGTCCATCTGGACGAGCGCTTCGTGACCGAAGACGGCCGCTTCGACACGGTGCTGGCCGAGCCGCTCACGCGCCTGGACGGCAACCGCTACGCCACCGTCGGCAAGCTCGACGAGCTGGGCCGGCCGAGCCCGCGCAACGGCTGAGCAGGACCTTCCCCCTTACACAGGATTCATCGAGGAATCGACATGACGACAAACACGGAAACCGGCGTGCGCCGCGCGGCGGTGCACGACCTGGCGCCGGGCGCGGTGGCGCGCGGCCAGAACTTCTACGTGCAGTGGCTGGAAGGCGAGACGCGCGAGTTCGATGCGACGAGCGCGCACGAGATGCTGGTGCTGCTGCCCGAGGACGGCGCCGAGATCGCCGTCGGCGACGGGCCGGCGCAGCGCGTGCCGGGCCGCAGCGTCTGCGTGCTGCCGGCGGGCCGTGCGCGCGTGAGCCCGGCGCCGGGCGCGCGCGCGGTGCTGATCGCCTCGTCGCGGCCCGACCTGCCGGCCGGGGCGGCCTGCAACGCGGCCGATTACGCGGTGCCCGACGCGCGCATCGTCGGCAGCGACAGCGGCTACCGGCGCACGCGCGGAGCGGGCGAGCTGCAGGTGATCGGCATCGACGCGATCACGCCGCCGGCCGACAAGCCGCGCCTGAAGATGCTGCAGACCGACACGCTCAGCATCAACTGGGTCGAGTACCAGGACGCGCGCGATCGCTCGAAGCTGAGCCCGCACAGCCACGCGAATTTCGAGCAGGGTTCGCTGGCGATCGAAGGCGACTTCATCCATCACCTGCGCGTGCAATGGGGCCCCGACGCGAACGCCTGGCGCGAGGACGAGCACCTCGCGGCGGGGCCGGCCTCGATGATCGCGATCCCCGTGCAGCTGATCCATACCACCGAGGGCGTGGGCAGCGGCCGGCACCTGCTGATCGACGTGTTCTCGCCGCCGCGCGAGGACTTCATCGGCAAGGGTTGGGTGGCGAACGCCGCGGATTATGCGCGCGGCTGAGATCGGCCGCGACGCGGGCCGGCGGCGCGAGGCGCGTGGCGCATCGGCTCGCGCCTCAGCCCGCCGGCGTGGCGCGCAGCCGGGCCAGCGCCAGCACCGTGCGCATCAGCGGCGCCTCCACGCCGAGCCGTGCCGCGCATTCGAGCGGGGCGCCCAGGATCGCGTCGAGCTCGAGCGCTCGCCCGGCCTCGAGGTCCTGCAGCATCGAGGTCTTGACCGTGCCGAGCGCGCGCGACTGGGCCATGCGCGTGGCGATGTCGATCTCGATCGCGAGGCCCGCGGCCTTGCCGATCGCCAGGCACTCGCCCATCAGTTGCGCGTAGGCGGCGCGCGTGTGCGCATCGTCGAGCAGGCGGTCGGTGCTGGCCTGGGTCAGCACGCTCAGCGGGTTGGCGCAGGCGTTGCCGAGCAACTTGACCCACAGGTCGCGGCGGATGTCCTCGCTGGCGGTGGTCGGCAGACCCGCATCGTCCAGCACGCCGGCCCACAGCGCGCTGCGCTCGCTGACGCCGCCGGCCGGCTCGCCGATGGTGATGCGATTGCCGCTGTGATGGCGTACCACGCCGGGCGCGGGGCAACTGCAGGAGGCCATCACGCTGCCGCCGAGCACCTGGGCGAAAGGCAGCGCGCGCTCGACGCCGCCGTCGGGATCGACGCTTTGCAGGCGCAGCCCTTCGAGCGGCTGGCCCGGCACCAGGCAGAACCACCAGGGCAGGCCGTTGCCGACCGGCAGCACCACGCTTTGCGCATCGAGCAGCGGCGCGAGCGAGGCGGCCAGGCCCGGCAGCGACTGCGATTTCAGCGCGATCACCACCAGTTCCTGCGCGCCGATGTCCTCGGCGCGGGCATGGGCCTCGACCGGCACCCGCTGCTCGGGCGCGTCGGGGCTTTGGTAGCGCAGGCCGTCGCGGCGCAGCGCCTCGAGTGTGGCGCCGCGCGCCAGCAGCGAGACGCGATGGCCGGCGAGCGCGAGCCGGGCGGCGAAGTGGCCGCCGATCGCGCCGGCGCCGACGATGGCGATGCGGCGCGAAGGGCTGGCGGAGCGGGTGGCAGGCATCTTGAAAGCATCCATGGCGTGAGGGTTCGCGCATTGTCGCCGCGCGGCGGTGTGCGTCGAGCACTTTATGCCTGTTTTTCTCCTGGCGGAATCCTCCGCCGCGACACGCGCGTCGAATCCGGCACGCGCGTCCTCCCGAAGAAGGAACCATGACCATGGCGATCGACAGCGCGACCCTCAGGCGGGTCACCGCGCAACTCTACGAACGCTCGCTGAAGACGATCCCCGACGATACGCGCGCCTTCCTGGCCGACGCGGCCGACCGCGAGACCAGCCCGACCGGCCGCGCCACGCTGCGGATCCTGGTGGAGAGCGCCGACGGCGCGCGCCGCGACGATTCGCTGGTGTGCAGCGACGTGGGGATTCCCACCTACAGCGTGAAGATCGGCACGCGCGTGCGTTTCGACGGCCCGGTGCGCGCCGCGATCCGCGACGGCTTCGCCGACCTGGCGGCCTCGATCTCGCCGCCGATCCTGAAGATGGTGACCAACCCGCTCACGCACGAGCGCGGCCATGCCGGCAAGGACATGCCGATTGTCAGCTTCGACGTGATCGACGATGCCGAGCACGTCGACATCGTCTGCTCGCCCAAGGCGATGGGCACCGGCCGCTGGGAGGCGATCGAGGCCTTCGTCTACCCGAGCCACGCGCAGATCGAGCGCTTCGTGCTCGACACCATGCTGCGCGCGGGCTCGCAGCCCTGCCTGCCGCTGGTGATCGGAGTCGGCATCGGCGGCACCTTCGACTACGCGGCGCGCCTGGCCAAGGAGCAGATGATGCGGCCGTTCGGGCGCACCAATCCGGAGCCGATGTTGGCCGCGATGGAGCGGCGCCTGCTCGACGCGGTCAACGCGATGGGCTTCGGGCCGATGGGCACCGGCGGCGACACCACGGCGATGGCGGTGCATATCGACTACGCCGCCAGCCACGGCTTCGTGCCGGTGGCGGTCTGCTTCAACTGCTGGATCAACCGACGCACGGCCGCGCGGATTCATGGCGATGGCCGCGTCGAATTCCTGGAGGGCGCGTGATGAGCCGCCTGCATGAACTGAAGCTGCCGCTGGCGGCCGAGCCGGTGCTGGCGCTGCAACTCGGCGACATGGTGCGGCTGTCCGGCGAGATCACGGTCAGCATCGGCTTGCCGACCCACAAGCGGCTGGCCGAGGCGATCGAGCGCGGCGCCGAGCTGCCGGTCGACCTGCGCGGCGGGGCCTTCTTTCACCTGAGCACCTATGTGAACGAGACGCCGGACGGCCCCGAGGCGCTCTACCTGAACCCGAGCACCAGCACGCGCTACGACGCCTGGATGCCGACCCTGATCCGCGGGCTCGGCCTGCGGCTGGTGGGCGGCAAGGGCGGGCTCGACGCGGCCAGCGCGGCCGCGCTGCGCGAATGCGGCTGCGCCTACCTGTCGTTTCCGGGCGGCGGGCTGAACCTGCTGTCGCGCTCGCTGCGCCGCGTGGTGGCGCAGCACTGGACCGAGTACATCTCGCAGTTCCGCTTGCTGACGCTGGAGGTGGAACAGCTCGGGCCGGCCACGGTCGCGATCGACGCGCACGGCAACAGCCTGTATCAGCAACTGCACGAGCGCGCGACCCAGCGCATGCCGGAGATCGCGCGGCGGCTCGGGCATCCCTGAGGCGGCGGCGCCGCGCCTCGCGGCGCCTGGGCCGCGATCAGGCCTCGGGCGCGGGTTGCAGGCGCTCGCCGAGATCGAGGAAGCGGATGATGAGATCGGCATCGTTGTCCACTTCCATCTTCCTCATGGCCGAGCCTTTCTGGGTGCTGATGGTCTTCACGCTGCGGCCGGTCTGCCGCGCGATCTCGCTGATCTGCATGCCGCGCGCGAACAGGCGCACCACCTCGTATTCGCGCTTGCTCAGCATCACCATGCGACGGCGGCCGCTGGCCGAGGCGAGCTGCATGTCGGCCAGCCGCAGCGCCTGCGCGATGGCCGCGTCGAGGTACTGCTCGCCGCGCTCGATGGCGCGCAGGATCTCGGGCAGCTTCGAGAGCGCCGGGGTCGACTTGCTGAGGAAACCGGCCACGCCCATCGAGATCAGGCGACGCACCAGGATGATGTCGTCGTGCATGGTCAGCATGAGGATCTTCAGGTGCGGGAAGTCGTGCCGCAGGCGCTCGATCATCTGGATGCCGTCGTGCGCGCGCGTATCGCCGAACTCGTAGTCGCTGATCAGGATGTCGCAAGCCCGCGATTCCAGCGCCTGCTCGAGCGCATCGACGTCGGTGACCGATTCGACCACCTCGATGTCGGGCGTTCCCTCCAGCAGCTTCAGGATGCCGGCGACCACGATCGGGTGGTCGTCGGCCACGATCACCTTGATCTCACTTCGAAGGGACTGCGCTTCCATGGTCATGGCGGTTCGTGGTGGCGCGTATCGTGTCGACAGCGATGACGAAGGCGCGTGGCTGGTTGAAGGATTCGCGATGAGGTTGGCCCGAGCCCGAACGACATCCCCGCGCATGGAAAACCTGGAACACGGCATGGGGCGGCTCGATGGAGAATCGAAGGCCCTGCCGAGCCGGTTTCCGGGTCGGTGCCGGCAAGTCGCGCCGGCCGACCGGGGCTGCCGCTATCGTCCGAGCGGCTCGGGCGCGACGGCACCGGACACTGTCGCGCCGTCCGCGTTGGCGGGCAGCAGGTACAGGGAAAAATCCTTGTCGCGAATCCAGTCGGGCGGGCGGCCCCGGCCGGTCCAGGTGGCGCCGCTGGCTGGATTGTAGTACTTCGCCCGGCGCCTGGCGGTGCAGGGCGGCGGCATCAGTTGTTCCGGACGGAAACCGAATTCGATGATGCATTCGCGTAATTCCTGCAGCACGCGCTCGGCATGTTCGCGCCGGATTTTATCGAGTTCCTGTCGAAGCGAGGCCGTGCTTTTCTGATATTCCTGATAACTCTTCATGGTCTGTCGATTTCGATAGGACTTCAATCGAAACATCGCCGATTGGCCGGCTTGGATGCGATTCGCGGGCCGGGATGGCTCCGGAATCGAGTGCAATGTAGCAAGAATTCCTAATCGATAAAAGCGATTCATTTATAGGATTGTTCCTATTTTTAAAATCAGCTCGTTTCGATTATGTTCGGTGTGTGGTGTTTGGTGGATTTGCGTGTATTTTTATATTCGCCATCACCGGATTTCATTTCGTCGGGCCGGCCGCCTGCCCGGCGTGTTGCGATGCACATGAGCCGGTCGCGAGGCGGGACGCGCCGACTGGCGAGGCCGGGGCGAGGCGGTGCCAATTCCGGTGGTGCTGCGCCGCAACACCGGACGATCTGGAGGAGGCGGCCACCATGGCGATCGGCCCGCGTCCGGGCGCCGGCCGCGGGCATTTGCGCCGCGATCCATCCATGTCATGCTCCGGGATTGCACGGCGGCTCGCTCGCAGCGATGCTCGGGGACGTGTTCCATGAATCGCGCCCGGCGCCCGGCGCGGAAACCGGTTCGGATTGCAGAACGACGTGCTGCGCCGACCCACACCGAGGTGGCGAGCGGCGCCTCGCGCGGCGTCGCCCGGGCGGCATGTCGGTCCGACGGATCCAGGATGGAAAGACGAACATGGTCGGCGTCATCAAGCGACATATCAGGCGGTTCGGCCGTATCACGATAGGACGGCTGCATGCCCGCGATCCCGAGGACTTTCCCTCGCTGATCCTCCATACCGGCGGTGTCCTGCTGACGCTCGCGATCCTGGGCGGGGCCTATGCGGTAGCCCGGTTCGGCCTGCAGGCATACGTGGCCCAGCAGGCGGCGAGGTTCGACGCCCAGGCGGATGCCGTCAACCACATCTTTCATCGCATGGGCGGCGTCTACAACCGCTCGGCCGAGTTCTACGCGGCGCTGCAGGCGGCCGAAACCCGGCATCGCGATGCCTTCCATGACGGCCGTGCCTACGACCAGGGCGTCGGCTACCTCGCCCCGGATTGCCCGATGAACCTCTACGTGGCGGCACCGGTGGGCGACCCGCCCGACCTGGCCTGCTCGTCGCCCTTGTCGCGGATCGCGCTCGACTGGATTCATCGTTGTCCGAACTGCCTGCGCGAGGGCACGATGATCTTCGACGTGGCGGGACGCTACCTCGCCGTGATGCGCGATGAACGGCAGCCGGTGCAGTACGCCGCGGCCACCGTGATCGGGCAGAAGACCCAGGCCGCGCGCGCCGCGCTGGCGGCCGCGCGCGAACGGGGCAGCCGCGGCGACGGCGGCATCTGGCTCGCGCCGCGCTTCGATGCGCGGGAACAAGGCCACGTGGTCGATTACGTGAAGGCGTTCAGGCTGCCGAACGGCGCGCCCACGGTGCTGGTCCGGCCGGCCGTGTTGGAGGACTTCGTCAAGGAGGTGATGTCGATCGAGACCTTGCAGTCGACCGCGCTGGTCCATCCCGATGGCATCGTCGATTTCAGCCAGGGCCAGCCCGGCGCCGCGCCGCGCGAGCCGGCGCGCGCCGGGCTGAGGCCGGCCGCCGGGGACCGGCGCACCATCCTCTGGCGGGACTTCGCGCTCGACCTGCGCCGCCAGGGGCCGGCCCCGGACTGGGTGTGGGTGAATCGGGTCGATCGGACCCAGGTGCTCGGCGATCTCTGGCGCCCGGCGCTGGACCTCGGAGCGGGCTTCGCGGGCCTGCTCGCCGCGCTCTGGGCGATGATCGTGTGGTTCGACCTGCGCATCCTCGCGCCGGTCAAGCGCCGCGCGCGGCGCGGGCGCGACAGCGCGGCCTTCGAGCAGACCATGGCCAATTCGCTGCGGATCGGCTTCGCGGCCTTCCATCCATCCACGCGCCGCTTCGTGATCCGCAACACCCTGGCCGGCGAACTGTTCGATGCGCAGGCCAACCAGGCCGCGCTGGCCGGCCTGTTCGAGCGTGCCGCGGCGCACGATTTCGAGGCCGAGCCGCGGCTGGCCGTCGATCTCGAGCTCGACGGCCAGGCCGGCCCGCGCCACTACGAGTTCGCCCTGCGCGCGACCCGCTACGGCGATGCCGAGATCGTGCTGCTGGCGATCTACGACGTCAGCTCGCGCCATCAGACCGAGGCCCTGCTGCAGGACGCGAAGCTCAGCGCCGAGGCCGCCAATCGCGCCAAGGGCGATTTCCTCGCCATCATGAGCCACGAGATCAGGACGCCCCTGCACGGCGCGCTGTCCAATCTCGAGTTGATCTCCCTCGACGCCGACGATCCGGACCTGCGCAAGCGGGTGGACATCGTCTCGCGCGGCTTCACCTCCCTGATGGCCCTGCTCGACAACGCGCTGGATTTCTCCAAGCTCGACGCGCAGCTGTTCCGGCCGAAGCGCTCGAGCTTCAGCCTGCGCGGCCTGGTGGAGCAGGTGCTGCTGTCGGCGCGGCCGTCGGTGGGCGCGCATCCGGTGCGCATCAACTACGCGGTGGCCGACCTCGGCGCGCAGGCGATCGGCGACGAGCACCTGCTGCGCCAGGTCATCCTCAACCTGCTGCACAACGCGCTGAAATTCACGCATCGCGGGCGCGTCGGCGTGCAGTGCCGGCGCGGCGGCGGGCTGGAAGGCGGCGAGTGCCTCACGATCGAGGTCGCGGACACGGGCGAGGGGATTCCCGCCGAGGATCTCGATCGCATCTTCGCCCCCTACGTGCAGAGCCCGTCCTCGCGCAACGCGATGGTGCGCGGCACCGGACTGGGCCTCGCCTTGTGCGCGAAGATCTGCGAACTGCTCGGCGGGCGCATCGAGGTTCGCAGCGAGTTGCGGGCCGGCACCACCTTCACGCTGCGCCTGCCGATCGACTGGGAGCGCCAGCCGGCGCGAGCCTATGACTGGCCGGTTTCGGACGGGCGCAAGGTGTTCGTCCTGCTGGAGCGCGAGGATGCCCCCAACGACCTGGTCGAGGTGCTGCGCGCGGCCGGCTGGCAGGTCGAGGTGGGCGCCGCGGCGGCGCTGTCCGCCGCGGCGGCGCGCGAGCCGTTCGCCCTGCGCGTGCTGATGACGCGCGAACTCGCGGCGATCCGGCATGCCGCGCCGGTAGACCTGGTGGTGGCCGACGATGGACCGTTGCGGCCGGACTGCCGCGGCGATCGCTATGTGGTGTCGTCCTATTCGCTGGATGCGATCCGCGCGGCCTGGCAGGTGCTGCTGGGCGAATTCGGCCAGGCGGCCGCCGACGACGTGCCGCGCCTGCTCGCACGCGAGGATCTGCACGAGGCGCGGGTGCTGGTGATCGACGACGACGCGGTCTGCCGGCAACTGCTGCGCCGTCAACTGGCCGTGCTCGGCATCGAGCAGGTGGACGAGGCGGCGGACGGCGACGCCGCGCTGGCATGGGCCGGCGCGGCCCGCCACGCGCTGATCCTGACCGACCTGAACATGCCGCGCCTCGACGGACCGCGCCTGATCGAGGCGCTGGCGCGCGCGGCCGTCGATACCCCCATCATCCTGACCACCGCCGACGTGAGCTGGGAGCGCACGCTCGGCGCGGCCGGCGAGCGGCTCGCCGATGTCCTGATGAAGCCCTGGTCGCTCGATGCCCTGCGCGACGCGCTCGCGTTCGTGTTCCCGGTGGCCGAGCCGCAGGCCGAGGCTCGCGAGGGGCGGCTCGACGAGGCGCTCGCATCGATGCTCGCGACGGGTCTGCCGAGGGACTGGACTGCCGCGCGCGACGCATTCGCGGCAGGCGACCGGCAGCAGCTCCGGCGCGCCCTGCACAAGATGGCCGGCTCGCTGCTGTTTTTCAGCCAGGATCCTCTGGGGCAGGCCCTGCAGGCGCTGTCCCGGCGCTGCCTCGAGATGCCGGTCGAGACGCTGTCGGCTGAACTGGCCGCGCTGGAGCCGATGGTCGATGCCGCCATCGCGCGTCATGCGGGGCGAGGGGGCAACCCACTGCGCCGAAACTGACGCGACGCGTGGGCGATCGGCACGGCGGCGTGACGGCCGCCGCCTGGCGTGCGAGCTCCGTGTCGCCAGGCTGCCGGCATCATTGCTCCAGTTTTGCGAGAGCGGCGGGGTGCCGCCATCGCTCGCGGATTCATCCATGGTCCGCGACGGCACGACGACGGATCGGTCCTCTTCACCGTTTCCCGGATCGCGTCTAGGACGGTTCCTATATCGCAAATAGGGCGTCGACGATTCGTATCGTGGTGGATCTGAACTAACTTCGATTGACGTCGCGGTCAGGCATGACATCGGTTTCGGCATCCATGCCGCGATTGATCCGAAAGACTCGCGCCGGGTATGACGTCGAGGCGATGGCTTTCTCTGCCTATGACGACGTCGAGGTTTCCAATATGAGACTGGGAGAGAGACGACATGGACAAGCACGATTCCGGAAAATGGCGGCAAGCCGCCCCGCCGCCGTCATTTCGCGGGCAGCTTGATGTGGCGACGCAAGCGCAAGCCGGCCATGAAGCGTGGCCATGGTCGGTAGGGTCCGGCCGAAGCCGTACTGTGGAGGCTGTCCTTGCGTGCTTCGTGCTGCTCGGCATCGAGTCGCTGGGTACCGCGGGCGCCTCCGGCAGGCAGGGCGAGGCAATCTGTAAATTCATCACGCACGGCCAAACTGACGAATCATTCGACCTGAGCGGTATTCTCTCCTGCGTTTGCCGTGATGCCTGCCACCCTGGCCAGGCCCGGCTGAATCCGCGTCAGGCCACGAAGCCGGGCGATCCGCCAAGCCAGGGCGTGGATCTGTCGCTGAACGAGTCGATCGTGGCCGATGGACGATCGGCATCGAGCTCGATCGTCCAACGCGCGACGCAGGCTTCGATGCTTCCCGGGACGGAGGAACTTGAACGGGCGTCGGGCGAGATCGGTTCCCAGTCGGTCGCCTCAGGCCAGCTCGACAGCCGGGTATCGACGCTTCAGAGCCGCTTGTCGACCGGGCTGGCCTCGGCATCCCGCGAGGCGGGTGTTTTCGCGAACGGCGTGCGCATGAACGAGCAGGATCTCGCCCTGCTTTCCACCGCGACCTCCACGCAACTGGACGCGATTACGGCGGAGATGAGTGAGCTGTCGTCGGTGGATGATATTCACGCCAAGCGTATCGACACGGTCTCCCGACAGCTCGATTCGACCGACGTGCGGCTTCGCGCGTTGGCCGAGCGCATGTCGCCGCTGATGCGCGCGAATGACGAGGCACGACGTAATGGCAACGTCGTCCTCGCAACGGCGGCGGGAGGCGGCGAAGGTCGCATGATCGAGACACGGGGACCCGGCACGGACGCGGTGAGGCGGTCGCGAATCGACCCGGCCGGCTGCACCCAGGCCAACGGTTTCGATGCGACGGCCACCGGGCTATGCGCCGCCGCCGGGACGATCGCGGGGCGCGACGGCGCGCGCGAGAGCCGCCGCGCCGATGGCGCGACCGCCTACGGCGCCTATGCGCGGGCAAGGGAGCACCACGCCACGGCCGTCGGATTCCGCGCCCTGGCCGCGCGCGACGGTGCCGTCGCGATCGGCTATCAGGCCGGCGCGCTGGGCGCCCAGGCTACCGCGCTCGGAGACGGGGCGCGCGCCGACGGCGATCGCTCGGTGGCGCTCGGTGCGTCCGCGCTCGCCACAGGCCGGGGCGCGGTGGCGCTGGGCGCTGGGTCGATCGCCGATCGCGATGCGACGGTCTCGATCGGCTCGCCCGGCCGCGAGCGCCGTCTCGTCAACCTCGCGCCAGGCGTTGCTCCCGGCGATGCCGTGAACCTGTCGCAACTCGCCACGCTCGGGCGTTCGCTCGGGGACGTCGCGCGTCGCGCCTACACGGGCGTGGCGATGAGCATGGCGATGTCAGGCCTCTACCTGCCGAGCCTGAACCCGGGCGAGGTGGCGGCCGGGGTCGGCGTCGGCGGCTTCTCGGGCTACCGCGCGATCGCCCTGAACCTGAAGGGGCTGGCCGGCAACGGGCGATTGGGCTGGGGCGCCGGCGTATCGACCACCGGCCGCCTGACGGGATTCAACTTCGGCGCAGGTTGGAAGTGGTAGCGCGCTCGGGCGCCAACATCACGCGATGATTTCCGGCAAGGTCCGACGGTGCCACGTCGGCCTGCTGCGATTGCCCGGTGCGCGATTCGACGGCCGGGCCGCTCGCGCGCCTCGATTTTCCGCCGCGGGCCGCCTCGACGTGCCGGCCGTCGCGCATGCCATTCACTGGAGACAATGTCATGAAACAGCAGGATCGCGATTCCACCGGAACCATTCGCGTCGTGGTGGCCGACGACCATCCCGTCGTGATGGTGGGCATCACCAGGATGCTCGACCACGAGGCCGACATCACCGTGACGGCCAGCGCCTGCGACCCGGCGATGCTCGGCACGGTCCTCGCCAGGTCGTCCTGCGACGTGCTGATCTGCGATTACGCCTTCGACCAGGCCGGCGCCTTCGACGGCCTGCCGCTCATCGAATGCCTCAAGCGCAGCCATCCCGAGCTCAGGATCCTGATGCTGACCATGCACGACGACCCGGCCCTGGTGCGCAAGCTGTTCGGGATCGGCGTGCGCGGTTTCCTGTGCAAGGCGAACGCGACCTTCTCGCGTCTCGCCGCCGCGGTGCGCACCGTCGCGGCCGACCAGCGGTACATCGATCCCGAGGTGGCGGTGGCCCTGTCCGGCGCGCAGCTCGGTTTCCTGTCGAAGCAGGGCGAGGGGCGCCGCGCGACGCTGACCAAGCGCGAATACGAGGTGGTGCGGATGATCTCGCGCGGCATGCGGGTCAGCGAGATCGCGCGCCAGGTGTGCCGCAGCGTGAAGACCGTCAGCACGCAGAAGGCGTCGGCCATGAAGAAGCTGGCGGTGCGCAACGATATCGAGCTGGTGGTGCAGTTCAGGGGCCTGGAGCCGGGCAACCAGGCCTAGCCTAGCCGGGCGGGCTTCGATTCAGCGAGCTTGGCGCGCGGCGCGCGAGGTCGTCGTGGCCCGCCTCATCCGCACAGGGAAAAGCCCGTCAGCAGGGCGAGCATCGACGAGGGCGTGAGCCAGGCCGCGAAGGTGACGGCCAGCAGCGCGGCCGCCAGCAGGCCCAGCAGCACGCCGCGCAGCGAGGGCCGCCCGGGCAGCCCGAGGCGGGCCGCGCTGTGCCTCGCCTGCCGGGCGGGGCCGGGCGAGACCTCACGGCCCGCCCGAGTCGCGCTTGTCGCCCAGGCGGTGCGGGGATCGCGGCGCGGCTTCATACCGGCTGCGCGGCGGGGGCCGGGCCCGACAGGCGCGGCACGCTGCGGTCGTTGATCGGCAGGTGCAGCAGGCCAGCGGCCACGCCGAGCGCCATCGAGCCGTACCAGAGCGGCAGGTAGGAGTGGGTGGCGTCGTAGACGACGCCGCCGAGCCAGACGCCGAAGAAGCTGCCTAGCTGGTGGCCGAAGAACACGAAGCCGAACAGCGTCGCGATATAGCGCACGCCGAACACCTGCGAGACCAGGCCGTTGGTGAGCGGCACCGTGCCGAGCCAGATCAGGCCGGTGACGAAGGAGAACAGGTAGAGGCTGGCGGGCGTGAGCGGCAGCAGGATGAACAGCGCCATCGAGATCGCGCGCGTGAAGTAGATGCCGGCCAGCAGGTACTTGCGCCGCCAGATGCCGCCGGCATAACCGCACAGGAAGGTGCCGAGCGTGTTGGCCAGGGCGATGGTGGCCAGCGCGATGCTGGCCTGGCGCGCGCTCATGCCGCGATCGAGCAGGTAGGCCGGCATGTGCGCGGCGATGAAGGCGAGCTGGAAGCCGCAGGCGAAGAAGCCGATGTTGAGCAGCCAGAAGCCGCGATGCGTGAGCGCCTCGCGTACCGCGGCGCGCATCGTCTGGTGGCTGCCGCCCTCGGCGCCGCGCGCCGGCGGCCGGTCGCGCAGCCAGGCCGCGAGCGGCGCGGTGGCCAGCATCACGGCGGCCAGCACGAAGCTGGCGCGCACCCAGCCGATCGAATCGATCATGCCCTGCGCGAGCGGCACCATCACGAACTGGCCGAGGCCGCCGATGGTGCCGGCCATGCCGAGCGCCCAGCCGCGATGCTCGGCCGGGAACAGCCGCGAGAGCGCGCCGTATACGGCCCCGAAGGCGGTGCCCGACAGCGCGATGCCGACCATCAGGCCGGTGCCGAGCGTGTAGACGCCGGGCGTGGCCGCCAGCGCCATCACCACCAGGCCGAGCGCGTAGAGCACGGCGCCTGCGAAGATCACGCGCGCCGAGCCGTAGCGGTCGGCGATCATGCCGGTGAAGGGCTGGGCGATGCCCCATAGCAGGTTCTGCAGCGCCAGCGCGAGGCCGAAGGTCTCGCGGCTCCAGCCGTGATCGAGCGTGACCGGCATCAGGAACAGGCCCTGCACGTTGCGCACGCCCAGCGCGCCGCCCATCACGATGCCGCCCATGATCACCAGCAGCCAGCGGTGGCGCCAGGCCTCCTCGGAACGGATCTGCATAGGTCTCCTTCTCATGTCGCGCGGCACGCGTCGCGAGCGCGACGCCAGCCGTCGCGGGCCGCCGGGCCTCAATTAAGCGCCTGGCGGGAGCGTGCATCAAGTGAGAATGCGGCACGCTTCGCATGCGCGGGCCGCATGAAAGGGGTCGCATGCGATGCGCATCGATGCAGGCGCCGGCGGGCGGGAGCCAGCAGCCCGGCGATCCGCCGTATCGACATGCCTGGGCAGTCGACGGCCTCCAGGTGCGAATCAGCGCGCGCCCTGCTCGTCGAACTCCAGCTTGCGCGCGGGTTCGACCCCGGTGGCGGCCAGGATCCAGTCGATCACCGCGCGCACGTCCTCGCGCGGCTCGGGATCGACCTGGTGCAGCCAGTAGGCGTAGCCGGTGGCGCGATGCGAGTCGGACTCGCCGATCGCGGCGAGCCGGCCGTCGGCCAGCAGCGGCGCGACCAGGGCCACGCGTCCCAGCGCGATGCCGCGCCCGGCCAGCGCGGCCTGGATCACCTGGTCGTATTGATTGAAGCGCAGCACGCCGCGCCGCTGCGCGGCCTCCAGGCCGAGCGCGCCGAGATGATCTGCCCATTGCAGAAGCGGGCGGCGCGGGCCGTCGAATTCGAGCAGCGCGTGGCGCGCCAGCGTGTCGGCATCCAGCGCGGTGACGCCCAGCGAGGGATGCGCCACCGGCACGATGGTCTCGTCGAACAGCCGCACCGAGCTGGCCGGCGCGTGGTCGGCCGCCGCGTAGCGGATCGCCAGGTCGATGCCCTCGGCGCGCAGGTCGAGCAGCTTGTCGGTGGCGGCCACCCGCAGGTCGACGCCGGGATGCGCCTGCTGCAACTCGCCGAGCCGCGGCAGCAGCCACAGGCCCGCCACGCCGATGCTGGCGGTGATGGTCACGGGCTGGGGCGCCTTGGGATGGGTCAGGGCCTCCACGCTGTCCTGCAACTGGCGCACGGCTTCGTCGGCGACGCGGAACAGGCGCTCGCCCTCGGGCGTAAACGAGATCGAGCGGTAACCGCGGTGGAACAGGCGCGTGCCGAGCGCCTCCTCGAGCGCATTCACCTGGCGGCTCACGGCCGATTGCGTGAGGCACAGGTCCTGGGCGGCGAGCGTGATGCTCATGCGCCGGCCGACGGCCACGTAACCGCGCAGGAGATCGAGCGAGGGGAGTTTGATGAGCGGGACTGTCATGCGCGAGCCTCATGCGATCAATGCAAGAAGATTGATTGAGTCGAGCGGGGCGGTCAAGTGCAATAGCGCTCGGAGCCTGCCCTGCGATCAAGCGGAATGGGCATGGCATGCACTGCGGGTATGTGAGGGAAAATGGCCGATACGACTGGAAAGACGCGCGACATGGACCACGCGGCCGACGCCGGGCCCGAGCCGGTCACCATCGTCGCCGGGGACGGTTATCCGATCGGCGGCTTCGTCTGGCGTCAGGCCGCGCCGCCCGATCCGCTCGCGCCGCGCCCGGTGGTGGTGGTCAACGCGGCCACCTCGGTGCGCTGCCGCTACTACTTCCGCTTCGCGGCCTGGCTGCATCGCCACGGCTGCGATGCGATCGTCTACGACTACCGCGGCATCGGCGAATCGCGCCCGCCGGTGCTGGCGCGATTCGAGGCGAGCTGGCTCGACTGGGGCGAGCGCGATGCCGAGGCGGTGCTGCGTTACGCCTCGACGGCCTTTCCCGGCCAGCCGATCGACGTGGTCGCGCACAGCATCGGCGGGGTGGCGCTGGGCCTGGCGCCCTCGAACCATCTGGTGCGCCGCGTCTTCACGATGGGCGCGCAATACGCGCACTGGCGCGATTACGCGCCGCGCAGCCGGGTATCGATGCTGTGGAAGTGGCACCTGGTGATGCCGCTCGTGAGCGCGCTGTGCGGTTATTTCCCGGCGCGGCGGCTCGGCTGGATGGAGGACACGCCGCGCGGCGTGGCGCTGTCCTGGAGCCGCAGCCGCGCCGAGTTCGAGCACACCTACCGGCGCGCGCCGATCCGGCGCGGCGAGCGCGAGCGCCGCGCGCTGGTGCAGCGCTTCGCGGCCCTGCGCGCGCCGATCCTGGCGCTCAGCGTGAGCGACGACCCGTTCGGCACGGTCGCCGCGATCGAGCGGCTGCTGCGCTACTTCACCCGCAGCCGCGTCACCCATCTGCGCCTGAATCCTGAGCAGGTGGGCGAAACCGCGATCGGCCATTTCGCCTTCTTCCACAGCCGCTTCGAGGGCAGGCTCTGGCCGATGGTGCTGGACTGGCTCCTGCGCGGCCGGATCGCGGACGAGGTGCCGGGGCGCATCGTCTCCGAGCGCGAGGCGGCCGAGGCGGGCGGCAGCGAGGACGAGCCCGGCGCGATCGAGCAGGAGGCGGTGCTGCTCTAGCGCGGTCTCCACGGTTTCGTCGCGTGCGCGATGCTTGGCAGATCCCGCACGCGCCGCGCGCCGCGCGCGAGGATCGCGCGCGGCCCTTTTTCTTCCTGGCTGCTTGCCGGTGGTGGGCGCGGCTGCCGCTGCGCGCCGCGCCGGCTTCGTCCTTGGCGGCGCGCTGCCACCAGCGCCAGCCCGAGCTCAGCCTTCGCGCCGACGCGCGAAGTAATGCGCGGGCGAATCGCCGAACGCGCGCCGGAACATCGCGATGAAATTGCTCGGCGTGGCGTAGCCGAGCGCATCGGCCACGTTGGCGACCAGCGCGCCGCCGGCCAGGCGCTCCAGCGCCAGCGTCAGGCGCGCCTGCTGCCGCCACTGCGCGAAGCTGGTGCCGGTCTCGGCCTGGAACAGGCGGCTCAGCGTGCGCGCCGACAAGCCGCCCCATTGCGCCCAGTCCTCCAGCGTGCGGCCCTCGTGCGGCTGCGCGAGGATGCGCCGGGCGATCTTCAGCAGGCGCCGGTCGGCCGGCATCGGCAGGTGCAGCGGTTCGTGCGGCGCGCGGCGGATCTCGTCGAGCAGCACGCGGCTGATGCGCGTTTCCTCGGCGCTCAGCGTGTCGCGCCCATACCAGCTCACGGCGCGGCGCACCAGGGCCGCCATCAGCTCGGTGGTCGCGATCACGCAGGGTTCGGCCGGCAGGGTGCGGCTCGCCGCGGGCGCGATCGCCACGCTCCAGCCGCTCAGCGCGCCGCTGATGCTGACCTTGTGCGGCACCCCGGGCGGAATCCAGCCGGCCCGGTGCGGCGGCAGCAGCCAGGAGCCGTGCGGGGTGCGCACGTGCACGCAGCCGCTCTCGATGCAGAACACCTGGCCGCGCCGGTGCTGGTGCCAGTCGATCTCGCGCGTGCCGAGGCGATAGGCGTGCGGGCCATGGCGCTCGCCGCCGGGCAGGGCGATCAGGATCGGGCCGTCGAGCCGCTCGATGGCGTCGTGGCGTATCGAGTTGCCGTCGGGCGGGGATGAAGCCGGGTTGGCGGTCATGGCCGGAATTCATTATTTTTTGACCAAACGACATTATCAGCTTTGCCCGCCGCCGGCCAACAATGCTCCTCGTGTGGTTGCAAAACCCGAATTCGATGGAGCGTTCACCATGACTACCCGAACCACCAGCACCCCGGCGCTGCGCATCTTCGACCTGCGCGAATTTCCCTTCGTCCTGATGCGCAACGAGACGATCGAGGACGGTTACGCCGCGCGCTGGGAGGACGAGATGCAGACCCTGTTGCGGATCGGCATGCCGTTCGTGATGATCTTCCCGGCCGGCCGCCCTGAGGAAGGGCACGAGGACCGCAAGCAGCGCGGCCTCTGGCTCAAGCAGAACCGCGAGGCACTGGCCGCGATCTGCCGCGCGTTGATCTCGATCGAGCCGGAGCCGCTCGAGCGCGAGGCCGCGCTCGAGCGCGCGCCGGGCATCGAGCGGGCCTTCGGGGTGCCGGTGGAGGTAGCCGCCACGCTCGACGAGGCGCGCCGGATTGCCTTGAATCGCATGACCGGCGCGGCCGAGGGCTCGCTGGTGGTCTGATCCCGCGCTTGCTCGTGCGGTTCGAATCGCCGGCGCGCTCGCGCCGGCGGTTTCCCGCCTGATCCGTTTCGTTCTCCCGCCTTCCTTTCCCCGCCATTCCACGCAATTCCCCGCCTCGCCGCTTCCCCGGCGCGAGTGCCCGCACCGCTTGCCGCGACCCGGCCGTGCCTCGGCCATCCCGGGCCTTCCATCGCCTCGTCGCCCACCAGGGTTCCGCTTTCCTCCGAGGAAAGCGGGGCGGGGCCCCCTGCGGTTTTCCCCTAGTGATGCCTGCTTGACTTGTTCAAATTGGAACCTTAATTTTGCGCCTGTTCCTACATGTACTTTTTAGAGGAACAGGCCGGTCGAAACGACCGCATCCCATCCGACCAGGGTTCCACGATGTCCTTCCGTCTGTCGCGTCTGACGTTCGCGCTCGCCGCCGGCCTGCTGCCGCTCGTCGCCCATGCCGATTCGAGCGTCACGCTGTACGGCATCATCGACGAGTTCTTCCAGTACGTGAACACCGGCAATGGCTACACCGCGGCGATCGGTTCGTCGGGGCAGTGGGCCAGCCGGATCGGGCTGCGCGGCCACGAGGACATCGGCGGCGGCAACTACGTCAACTTCGACCTGCAGAACGGCTTCAACCCGAACGACGGCAGCTTCGCCACGCCGGGCTCGATGTTCAGCCGCCAGGCCTGGGTCGGGCTGGGCGGCAACTGGGGCGAGGTGCACGTGGGCCGCCAGAACTCGCCGCTGTTCAACGATCAGGGCGGGCTCGACGCGTTCGGCGCGGCCACCCAGGCTTCCGGTTTCAGCAACATGGAAACCTACGCGGTGCGCACCAGCAATACGGTCTCCTATACGTCGCCCTCGCTGTCGGGGCTGCAGTTCAGCGTCTATGTCGGCTTCGGCGACGCGGGCGGGTTGCGCTCGGGCGGCGCCAGCTACCAGGCCGACGTGACCTACGCGCGCGGCCCGTTCTCGGCGATCGCGGCGGCCCAGGCGGTGCGCAGCGCCGACAACGGCACGCTCGACCGCACCGCCGAGGTGGGCGCCGGCTACCAGATCGGCAAGACCACCGTTTATCTCGGCTGGAGCGGCGCGAAGTGGGCCGACATCGGCCTCGACGTGAATATCTACGGCATCTCGGCGCTCTACCAGGTGACGCCCGCGCAGGCCCTGTCGCTGGGCGGCACCTACCTGCACGACGAGACGGGGCAGGGCGCCAACGCCCGGCAGATCGCCGCGCTCTATACCTATACGTTCTCCAAGCGCACCTCGCTGTACGGCGCGCTGTCCTTCCTGCAGAACCGCGGCGACGCCTCGTACCGGCTGGCCGGCTCCGCCAACGCGGGCCTGCCGCTGGCCTATCCGGGGGCGGACGCGCGCGGCTTCCAGCTCGGCATGGTGCATCGCTTCTGAGCCCGCCGCCCGGGTTTTCCCGTTCCCTTCATCGATCGTTTCAGCGAGTGAGCCGAGCTTCCGTCATCACCATGCGTCCGTCCCGATCCACCTTCCGGCGCCGCCCGTCGTCAAACCTGTGCATACTTGTACCTTTTGCGACGCGCGAACGGCTTTCCGCTACCGGAAACCGGGGCCGCGCGGCACTTGCTGACAGGAGACAGAAGATGGTGCGTAAATCGGCCAGGACGTCCGAAGTCGGGCGTTCCAAGGCACACCGGGTGGCAGCGGAGCTCGAGCGGGACATCCTGAGCGGGCGGCTGCCCTATGGCCAGCAGCTCGAGAGCGAGAGCGAGCTGGTCGAGCGTTTCGCGGTGAGCCGCAACACGGTCCGCAAGGGCCTCGACCTGCTCACCAGCAGCGGCCTGATCACGCGGCGCGGCGGGATCGGCTCCTTCGTGACCTTCCACGGCCAGGCCATCGACGGCTCGCTGGGCTGGACCACCGCGCTGGAGCGTGCCGGCGGCAGCGCGCAGACCAAGCTGCTGCAGATCGCGATCATCGACGACGAGGCGCTGGCGGCCGAGCTGGGCCTGGCCGGCGCGCGCTTCGTGGCGATCGACCGGATGCGCGTGATCGGCGACACGGCCGCGCATATCTCGCTGGAACGCAGCCGCCTGCCGTTCTCCGACGAACTGGCCGCGCTGCCGCTCGAAGGGCTGGTGGGCGGCTCGCTGAACCGCACGCTGGCCGAGCACGGCATGGTGGCCGACCACGGCGAGCAATGGGCCGAGGTGGTCGGCCTGGAGGCCGAGGACGCGCGGCTGCTCAAGCGCCGCGCCGGCACGCCCTTCCTGCGCTCGCGGCGCCTCACGCGCGACCGCGAGAACCGCGTGATCGAGTACGTGGTGAGCCTGCTCGACCCTGCCCACTTTGCCCTGCACCTGGAATTCTGATGTCGATCGACCGTACTGATTCGTTTCTCCACCCCGACCAGGCCGATGCCGCGCGCCTGGACCGCGCGCGCGGCGCCTTCTACGGCCTCGCGCTGGGCGATGCCTTCGGCATGCCGACCCAGGCCCTGAGCCGCGAGACCATCCGCGAACGCTTCGGCCGCGTCACGGGCCTGCTCGACGCGGGCCCCGACCAGCCGATCGCGCCGAACATGCGCGCCGGCGCCATCACCGACGACACCGAGCAGGCGGTGCTGGTGGCGCAGCTGCTGGTGGACGGGCAGGGCGCGATCGCGCCGCTCGAGTTCGCGCGGCGCCTGATCGCCTGGGAAGCCGACATGAAGGCGCGCGGCTCGCTGGACCTGCTCGGCCCCTCCACGCGGCGCGCCACGCAGGCCATCGTCGACGGCGAGGACGTCTCGCTGGCGGGCCGCTTCGGCACCACCAACGGCGCCGCGATGCGCGTCACGCCGGTGGGCATCGCCACCTCGCTGGCCGATCCCGAGGCCTTCGTGGAGGCGGTGGTCGGTTCCTGCCTGGTGACCCATCACACCACGCTCGGCATCGCCAGCGCGGCCGCGGTGGCGGCCGTCGTGTCGGCCGGCATCGAGGGCGCCTCGCTGGGCGAGGCGCTGGAGGCCGGCGCACGTTTCGCCGAGCTCGGCGAGACGCGCGGCAACTGGATCGCCGGCGCGCGCATCGGCGCGCGGCTGCGCTGGGTGGCGGGCGAGAGCGCCGCGCGCAGCGGCGAGGCGCTGGCCGACTGGCTGTACGAAGTGGTCGGCACCTCGGTGGCCTCGCAGGAATCGGTGGTGGCGGCCTTCGCGCTGGCCCACGACGCGCGACGCCACGGCACCGCGATCGAGGCCTCGCTGGCCAGCGCGGCCAGCCTCGGCGGCGACACCGACACCATCGCCGCGATGCTCGGCGCGATGCTCGGCGCCTGCGCCGGCTACCAGGCACTGCCCCAGTCACTCGTCGAGACCGTGCGCCGCGTCAGCGCGCTCGATCTCGATGGGCTCAGCGCGCAACTGCTCGCCTTGCGCGGCGCACGGGGCCCGCGCGGCTAGCGCGAGCCCCGCGCATCCCGCGCGTTCCCCACCCAGCTCCAGGAGACAGACAGATGGCTTCGTCCCGCAACCCCGCGCACGCCGGCAAGATCGAGGCGCGCGGCATCGAACCGGTACCCGACGACGAGTGTCGCGGCCATCCGCTGCAACTGTTCTGGGTCTGGTTCGCCGCCAACATCAGCATCCTGGCGCTGCCGCTGGGCGCCACCCTGGTGGCCTTCCAGCACCTGGCGATCTGGCAGGCGATGCTGGTGGCGGTGGTCGGCGCGGCCGGCTCGTTCGCGCTGGTCGGGGTGATCTCGATCGCCGGGCGGCGCGGCCATGCGCCGAGCCTGACGCTCTCGCGCGCGGTGTTCGGCGTGCGTGGCAACATCGGGCCGACCATCGTCTCGCTGCTCTCGCGGCTCGGCTGGGAAACCGTCAACACCACCACCGGCGCCTACGTGCTGCTCTCGCTGTTCTCGATCGTGTTCGGCGGCTCGGCCGAGGCCAAGGCGCATCCGCTGCTCACGCTGCTGTTCATCGCGATCTTCGTGGCGGCCACCCTGGTGGTGTCGGGCCTCGGCCACGCCACCCTGCTGGTGATCCAGAAGTGGTCGACCTGGGTCTTCGGCGCGCTGAACCTGGTGGTGGCCGGCTTCCTTGCCCAGGCGATCGACTGGCACGCGGTGTTCGCGGCGGCCCCGGCGCCGGCCAGCGCGGTGATCATCGGCATCGGCACCATCGCGGGCGGCACCGGCATCGGCTGGGCCAACGCCGGCGCGGACATGTCGCGCTACCAGGCGCGCGAGGTGAAGGCCGGCTCGCTGGTCGCCTCGGCCGCGTTCGGCGCGGGCATCCCGCTGATCCTGCTGATCACGCTCGGCGCGCTGCTCGCGGTGGGCAACGACAAGCTCGCCTCGGCCACCGACCCGATCGCCGCGATCCGCGATCTGCTGCCCCACTGGATGGCGATTCCCTACCTGATCGCCGCCTTCGGCGGGCTGCTGCTGTCGAACTATTTGTCGGTCTATTCGGCCGGGCTCACCACGCTCACGCTGGGCCTGAAGGTCAAGCGCGTGCAGGCGGTGGTGGTCGACGTCGTGGTGATCTCCACCGGCTCGATCTACTTCATGCTGATCGAGGGCAGCTTCTACGGCCCCTTCATCGGTTTCATCTCGCTGCTGGCGGTGCCGATCACGGCCTGGGTCGGCATCTTCATCGTCGACCTGGCCGGCCGCGACGGCTACCGGCCCGAGGCCCTGCTCGATGTCAGCCCGGCCAGCGCCTACTGGTATCGTGGCGGCGTGGAATGGCGCGCGTTCGGCGCCTGGGCGCTGGCCATCGTGCTGGGCTTCAGCTTCCTGTCGATCGGCGGCGAGCACGGCTTCCACGGGCCCTTCGCCGGCAGCTGGCTGGGCCGCAACGGCCTGGGCTGGATCGTCACCTTCATCGTCGCGGGCGGCCTCTATGCGCTGCTCGGCGGCGCGCGGCGCAATCGTGGTCTGCAGGAGCGTATGTCATGAGTTTGGCAGTTCCCCGTCTGATTCATACGGGACAGGTATTGGTGGACTTGATCATGCGCGTGGGCGCGCTGCCGCCGCCCGGCGGCGACGTGCTGGCTTCCGAGGCGCGCTTCGAGGTGGGCGGCGGTTTCAACGTGATCGCGGCCGCGCGGCGCAGCGGCATGGCCTGCGTCTATGCCGGCGGCCACGGCACCGGGCGCTTCGGCGAGCTGGCGCGCCAGGCGCTGGCCGCCGAGGGCGCCGAGCTGGCCGCGCCGCGCGTGCTCGATCGCGATACCGGCATCTGCGTGGCGATCGTCGACGCCAGTACCGAGCGCACCTTCGTCACCCATCTCGGCGCCGAGGCGGTGCTGGAGCGTGACGTGCTCGACGCGCTGGCGGTGACGCCGCGCGACATCGTCTATGTGACGGGCTACGGCTTGTGCGTGCCCGACAAGGGCGCGCTGCTGGCGGACTGGCTCGAGACGCTGCCCGAATCGGTGGTGGTGGCCTTCGATCCCGGCCCGCTGGTCGACAGCATCGAGTCGGCGCTGCTCGCGCGCGTGATGCGGCGCACGCGGGTCTGGACCGGCAATCGCGAGGAGGCGCTGCGCCATAGCGGTTGCGCGAGCGTCGAGGCTGCGCTGGCCGAGCTCGTCGCGCGGCTGCCGGCCGGCGCGCTGGCGATCGTGCGCGATGCCGAGCAGGGCTGCGTGGTGTCGATCGACGGCGTGCCCGCGCGGGTGGCGGCCTTCGAGGTCGAGGCGATCGACAGCAACGGCGCCGGCGACGCGCATACCGGCGTGCTGCTCGCCGCGCTCGCCGAGGGCCATGCGCCGCTGGTCGCGGCGCGGCGCGCGAATGCGGCGGCCGCGCTGGCGGTCACGCGCTTCGGGCCGGCCACCGCGCCGACGCGCGAGGAGATCGACGCGCTGCTCGACGGCGCCTGGTCGCGCTGAATCGCGCGCCGGGCCACACTGGATGACCATTGCGCCGGCTTCGCGCCGGCGCCCCCGGCGCGCGTTCGCACGCTCGCCGCTACAATACGCGCGCCGTCTATGGCGCTCGACACCCCCCGCGATCCTCCATCGACCCGCATCCTCGCGCATTCGCCGCCCCGGCCGGGGTCGAGTCCGGCGAAATGTAACAAGACGTTAGGGATGCGCATGTCACGCGATGCCGCGCATCAGTTCTTACAAAGTGGAAATATGCGGGCGGGGCCCGAGTCGCTATAGTCGAATCACTCAATGAAACCACCGGAAGGGGACTCCATGAAAAGCTTGCGTGTTGCTTCGCTCGTGACCGGTCTGGCTGCGCTGTTCGTGTCGGGCGCGGCAATGGCGGGCGTCAGTGTCGGCATCAACCTCGGCGCTCCGGCCTATGTCGCACCGGCACCCGTCTATGCGCCGCCGCCGCCCGTCTACTATCAGCCGGCGCCCGTTTATGCGCCGCCGCCCGCGATCGTGATCGGCTGGCACGGCGACCGCTACTGGGATGGCCGCCGCTACTGGGGCCGCGACGAGTGGTATCGCCACCACGGCGGCGGCTGGCGCGGCGGCCCGGGCTGGCATAGCGGCGGCCCCGGCTGGCACGGCGGCCACGATGGCCCGGGCTGGCGTCATTGAACGATCGCCGGGCCGCGGCCCGGTGCAAGGCGCTTCCTATATATGGAGGTTCGCCGAGCTGCCGAGCTGCCCGCTGGTGACAAACCGCCCTCGCGAGGGCGGTTTTCTTTTGCGCGCCCGACGACGCAACGGGCAGGGCGCACCCGTCCGGCACGGCGAATGCCCCACCTGGCGGAGCGGACTCGGTAGAATGCGCGACACCGCCAACGAACCACGAGCGATTCCGCCTTCATGCCGATTCCGTCGTTCCGGGCCGCCGCGCACAGCCGCGCCCCGCGTGCCGCCATCGCCGCCTTGCTGGCCGTGTTCGCCGTGGCGGCCGCGCCCCCCGCCCATGCCGTCTATGCGATCGCGCAATACGGCGAGCCGAAGTATCCGCCCGGCTTCAAGCATTTCGACTACGTGAACCCGGACGCGCCCAAGGGCGGCACCCTGGTGCTGGCCAACCCGAACCGGCTCACCACCTTCGACAAGTTCAACCCCTTCACGCTGCGCGGCAATCCCGCGCCCGGCATCGGCCTGCTGTTCGAGAGCCTGATGACGGGCAGCGCCGACGAGCCGGCCAGCGTCTATGGCCTGCTGGCCGACGACGTGGCGATCGCGCCGGACCGGCTCTCGGCCACCTTCCATCTCAATGCCCGCGCGCGCTTCTCGAACGGCGACCCGGTCACGGCCGACGACGTGAAGTATTCGTTCGACACGCTCAAGAGCCCGCAGGCCGCGCCGCAGTACGCGGCCTATTTCGCCGAGATCAAGCGCGCGGTGGTGGTCGACGCGGCCACCATCCGCTTCGAGTTCGCGCGCGCGGACCGCGAACTGCCGCTCACCGCCGGCGCGATTCCGGTGTTCTCGCGCAAGTGGGGCGCCCGGCCCGACGGCAGCCACGTGGCCTTCGACCAGTTGGCCTTCGAGCCGCCGATCGGCAGCGGCCCCTACCTGATCGAGCGCTACGACACCGGCCGCAACATCACCTACCGGCGCGATCCGCATTACTGGGGCGCCGACCTGCCGGTGCGGGTGGGCACCAACAATTTCGCGCATATCGTCTACAAGCTCTACGGCGACGGGGTGGCGCGCCTGGAGGCCTTCAAGGCCGGCGAATACGACGTGCTGGTCGAGTACATCGCGCGCAACTGGGTGCGACGCGACATCGGCAAGCGCTTCGACAACGGCGAGCTGGTCAAGCACGAGTTCCGCCAGCACAACGGCGCGGGCATGCAGGGCTTCATGATGAACCTGCGCCGGCCACTGTTCCAGGACGTGCGCGTGCGCCAGGCGCTGGACCTGGCCTTCGACTTCGAATGGCTGAACCGCCAGTTGTTCTACGGCGGCTACACGCGCCTGAACAGCTATTTCGCCGATACCGAGCTGCAGGCCACCGGCACGCCGGGCGAGGGCGAGCTGGCGATCCTGGAACCGTTGCGCAAGCAACTGGATCCGGCCGTGTTCGGGCCGATGCCCGAGCAGCCCTCGACCAATCCGCCGGGTTCGCTGCGCGCCAACCTGCTCCAGGCGCGCGCGCTGCTGGCCCAGGCCGGCTGGACCTATCGCGACGGCGCGCTGCGCAACGCGCGCGGCGAGCCGTTCCGCTTCGAGATCCTCGACGATTCGGGCGGCTCGATGGAGCCGGTGGCGGCCGTCTACCAGCGCAATCTCGCCAAGCTCGGCATCGAGGCGCGCTTTCGCACCGCCGACTTCGCCCTGCTGCAGAAGCGCCTCGACGCCTTCGATTACGACATGACCACGATCCGCTACCCGGGCGTGCAGGTGCCGGGCAGCGAGCAGGTGCTGCGCTACGCCAGCCGCTACGCCGACCAGACCGGCTCGGACAACCTGATCGGCCTGAAATCGCCGGCCGTCGACACGATCCTGAAGACCCTGGTGCAGGCGCAGACGCGCGAGCAACTGCTCGACGCCACCCACGCGCTCGACCGCGTGCTGATGCACGGCTACTATGCCGTGCCGCAGTGGTACAGCACCATGCACCGGGTCGCCTACCAGCGACGGCTGGCGTACCCCGCGACGCTGCCGCTGTACTATTCGGCGGAGGACTGGGTGGTGTCGATGTGGTGGGAGAAACCCGCCGCGAATGCCGCGAATGCCGCCTCGGCGGCGGGGCACTGAGCCGTGGGCATGCATCCGGCCGGCTCGCCTCGCCATCGCGCCACCCTTCGCGCACGGCCCGCGCGGCCGTCGCGCCCGTTGTTTCCCTAACCGCGCTGCGCGCGCCGCCTGGTCGATCCCGCCTATGTGGAGCTACATCCTCAAACGTCTGCTGCTGATGATCCCGACCCTGCTCGGCGTGCTGACCATCACCTTCGCGGTGATCCAGTTCGTGCCGGGCGGGCCGGTCGAACAGGCGATGCAGGAACTGCGCAAGGGTGCCGAGCAGGGCCACGTGCCGTTCGGCATGCGCGCCTACTCGGGCGTGGACCCGCAGCAACTCGCCCAGCTCAAGGCGCTGTACGGCTTCGACAAGCCGCCCATCGAGCGCTACGGCCTGATGCTGGAACGCTTCGCGCATTTCGACCTGGGCCAGAGCTACTTCCATCACCAGAGCGTCTGGTCGCTGGTGGTCTCGAAGCTGCCGGTGTCGATTAGCATCGGCATCTGGACCTTCCTGCTGACCTACCTGATCTCGGTGCCGCTGGGCATCGCCAAGGCGGTCTACAACGGCACGCCCTTCGACGTGGCCTCGAGCCTGGCGGTGCTGGTCGGCTACGCGATCCCCGGCTTCGTGCTCGGCGTGCTGCTGCTGGTGCTGTTCGGCGGCGGCTCGTTCTGGCAGTTGTTCCCGCTGCGCGGCCTGACCTCGGACAACTTCGCCCAGCTGAGCCTGGCCGCCAAGATCACCGACTACCTCTGGCACCTGGTGCTGCCGATCACGGCCTCGGTGGTGGGCAGCTTCGCGGTGATCACCATGCTCACCAAGAACGCCTTCCTCGACGAGATCCGCAAGCAGTACGTGCTGACCGCGCGCGCCAAGGGCCTGTCGGAGCGGCGCGTGCTCTGGAAGCACGTGTTCCGCAACGCGCTGCTGCCGCTGATCGTGGGCTTCCCGGCCGCCTTCATCGGCGCCTTCTTCTCGGGCAGCCTGCTGATCGAGACGCTGTTCTCGCTCGACGGCCTGGGCCTGCTGTCCTACGAGTCGGTGATCCGCCGCGACTACCCGGTGGTGCTCGGCACGCTCTACCTGTTCACGCTGATCGGCCTGGTCACCAAGCTGGTTTCCGATCTCTGCTACGTCTGGGTCGACCCCCGGATCCAATTCGACCAACTGGAGCGCTGAGTTGAGCCGAACCGCCGTTTCCTCCCGCGTCGACGCCGCCCGCGCGCGCGTCTCGCCGTCTCCCGCGCGCCGCGTCTGGCAGCGCTTTCGCCGCCAGCGCCTGGGCTACTGGAGCTTCGTGGTGTTCCTGGTCGCCTTCGCGATCAGCCTGGCCGCGCCGCTGTGGTCCAACGACAAGCCGCTGGTGGTGCGCTACGACGGCCACTGGTACTTCCCGATCGCCAGGGACTATGCCGAAACCACCTTCGGCGGCGACTTCCCGACCCCGGCCGACTACCTCGACCCTTACGTGCGCAAGCGGATCGACGCGCCGGGCAACTTCGCGATCTATCCGCCGAACCGCTATTCCTACACGACGCTGAACTACTTCTCGGCGCTGCCGAACCCGGCGCCGCCTTCGCGCGACAACTGGCTGGGCACCGACGCGCAAGGGCGCGACCTGCTCGCGCGGCTGGTCTACGGCTTCTGCGTGTCGGTCGAGTTCGCGCTGGTGCTGACCCTGATCGGCACCGTGCTGGGGATCCTGGCCGGCGCGGTGCAGGGCTTCTACGGCGGGCGCATCGACATCGTCGGGCAGCGCCTGATCGAGATCTGGAGCTCGATGCCCGAGCTCTACCTGCTGATCATCTTCGCCTCGATCTTCGAGCCCAGCTTCCTGCTGCTGATCGTGCTGCTCTCGCTGTTCGGCTGGATCGGCCTGGCCGACTACGTGCGCGCCGAGTTCCTGCGCAACCGCACCCAGGACTACGTGCGCGCCGCGCGCGCGATGGGCCTGTCGAACTGGCAGATCATCTGGCGCCACGTGCTGCCCAACAGCCTCACGCCCGTCATCACCTTCCTGCCGTTTCGCATGAGCGGCTCGATCCTGGCGCTGACCAGCCTCGACTTCCTCGGCCTGGGCGTGCCGCCGCCCACGCCGAGCCTGGGCGAGCTGCTTTCGCAGGGCAAGGCCAATCTCGACGCCTGGTGGATCTCGCTGGCGACCTTCATCGTGCTGGTGTTCACGCTGCTGTTGCTGACCTTCATGGGCGATGCGCTGCGCAACGCGCTCGATTCGCGCGTGGCCGATACCTCGCGCGCGGCCGGAGGTGCGCGATGAGGCCGCCGCTGGGAGCGAAGCGCCCGGTGCTGCAGGCGCAGGCGGATCGACCGGAACGAGCGGGCCTGGCAGGCCCGGGGAGCGCCCCGCGAGCCCCGGGGCAGGGCGCGGGTGCAACCGATCGGACCGGCGGCCCTGCGGCGCCGGGCGAGCCTCTGCTGTCGATCGAGCACCTGCGCGTGAGCTTCGGCGACACGCTGGCCGTCGACGACGTCTCGCTGACGATCGGCCGCGGCGAGCGCGTGGCCCTGGTCGGCGAGTCGGGCTCGGGCAAGAGCGTGACCGCGCTGGCGATCCTGCGCCTGCTGCGCGACGCCGAGCAGGGCGGGCGCATCCGCTTCGACGGGCGCGAGCTCGGCGCGGCCAGCGAGCGCGTCATGCGCGGCCTGCGCGGCGCGCAGATCGCGATGATCTTCCAGGAGCCGATGACGGCGCTCAATCCGCTCTACACGGTGGGCGACCAGATCGTCGAGACCATCGTGCTGCACGATGGGGTTTCCGGGCGCGAGGCGCGCGCGCGTGCCATCGCGCTGCTGGGGCGCACCGGCATCGCCGAGCCCGAGCGGCGCGTCGACAGCTATCCGCACCAGCTTTCCGGCGGCCAGCGCCAGCGCGCCATGATCGCGATGGCGCTGGCCTGCCGGCCGCGCCTGTTGCTGGCCGACGAGCCGACCACCGCGCTCGACGTGACGATCCGCGCCCAGATCGTCGAGCTGCTGCTGGACCTGCAGCGCGACGCCGAGCTCACGCGCGGCATGTCGATCCTGCTGATCACGCACGACCTGAACCTGGTGCGCCGCTTCGCGCAGCGCGTGGCGGTGATGGAGAAGGGCAGGCTGGTGGAGAGCGGCGAGGTGGAGCGGATCTTCGCCGAGCCCGAGCATCCCTACACGCGCAAGCTGCTGAACAGCCGGCCGCAGCGCACCGCCGCGCCGGTGCTGCCGATCGCGCCGGTGATGCTCGACGCGCGCGAGGTGACGGTCGGCTTTCGGCAGAAGTTGCCGGGCCTGGCGGGGTGGTTCCGCAGCGGGCGCTTCACGGCGGTGAAACAGGTCAGCGTGTCGGTGCGGCAGGGCGAGACGCTCGGGGTGGTGGGCGAATCGGGCTCGGGCAAGTCGACCCTGGCGATGGCCCTGCTCGGCCTGCAGCGCATCGAGGCCGGCCGGATCGAATTCGACGGCCGCCCGCTGGCGAGCTGGCGCGGCGCCGACGCGCGGCGCCTGCGCGCGCGCATGCAGGTGGTGTTCCAGGATCCGTTCGGCTCACTCTCGCCGCGCCATACCATCGAGCGCATCGTCGGCGAGGGGCTGGCCCTGCACCGGCCCGAGCTGTCCGCCGAGGCGCTGCGCGAGCGCGTGACGGCGGTGCTGCGCGAGGTCGGGCTCGATCGCACGGTGCTGCATCGCTACCCGCACGAGTTCTCGGGCGGCCAGCGCCAGCGCATCGCGATCGCCCGCGCGCTGGTGCTGGAGCCCAGCATCCTGGTGCTCGACGAGCCCACCAGCGCGCTCGACGTGTCGATCCAGCAGCAGGTGCTGAAGCTGCTCGCCAACCTGCAGCGCAAGTACAACCTCGGCTACGTGTTCATCAGCCACGACCTGGAAGTGATCGGCGCGATGGCGCACCGGGTGGCGGTGATGCAGGGCGGGGAAATCGTCGAGAGCGGGGAAGTCGGAAAAATTTTCACGCAACCGTCACATCCGTATACGCGCAAACTCCTGGCCGCGGTCGGCCAGCCGGGGCTGCCCCAATGATGTGCAGATATTGATTGAATTTTTCAATTCATTTTGACAAACAAATACCGTCTGGCTAGTATCGACCGAAATTTCCGGCAATCACCTGATTTTTAAGCACAAAATTACCGACCGATGCAGCACCGCTCCCTCACCCAGGTATGTACGCGCGCCGTCGCCGGGCTGTTTGTCGGCGTCCTGATTGCTGCGGCTCCCGGCGCGTTCGCCGACGAAGCCGGCAGTTTTAATCAGAATGTCGCATTCTCGACCCAGTCCGGGTCGAATTCCTCCACCCAGAATCCGCAAGCCAGCGCCCCGGCAGCCAGCACGGGCGGCGCCAAGTCGTTCCTCTCCGGCATGGCCGGCAAGGCCGGCGACGTGGTGGTCGGCGCGCTGAACATGATCGGCGTGCGCTACCGCTGGGGCGGCAATTCCCCCGATTCGGGTCTCGATTGCAGTGGCTTCGTGCGCTACGTGTTCCAGGACACGCTCGGTATGTCGCTGCCGCGCCGCGCCGAGGAAATGAGCCGCGTCGGCGAGAAGGTCCGCATGAGCGAGCTCAAGCCGGGCGACCTGGTGTTCTTCAACACCATGCGCCGCACCTTCTCGCACGTGGGCATCTATATCGGCGACAACAAGTTCGTGCACTCGCCCTCGACGGGCAGCACGATCCGCGTCGACGATCTCGACAGCAGCTACTGGGAAAAGCGCTTCACCGGCGCGCGCCGGCTCGAGTCGGAATTCCCGACCAAGCCCGACGACCTGCGCCAGCGCGTGAGCGCGACGATCGGCGGCAACGCGGCGGATTTCACGCCGGGCAACTGATCGCCGCACCGCGGCAGGCAAGCATGGCCGACCCCGGCTTCCGCAAGGAGCCGGGGTTTTTGCTTTGGAGCTTCGGAAAGGGGATGGCGGCGGGCCGGGCGGGGTGAGCGTCGCGTGCCGGGCCGCGAGGCGCCCTGGAGCGCGCTGGGCCCCGGGCGGCTCGACAGGCGCCTTCAGGCGCTCGCGCGTGCCTGCGCGGCCGCCAGCTTGCTCTGCAGCTCCGGCATGATCTTCGCGGCCGCTTCCTCGCCGGCCAGGATCGCCGCGTTGCGCTGCGTGAAGTCGCTCGCGCTCATCGCCGCCAGGTTCGGGCGGATCACCACGTCGGCGTACTTGTCGAGCTCGTAGGCCTTGATGGTCTGGCCCATGATCGTGAAGGTCTGCAGCAGCAGCTCGATCGGATTGCCGGTGGCGGCGCCCTCGGGGCGCGCCGAGATGTCGACGGCGATCACGAAGTCGGCGCCCATCTTGCGCGCGAACGAGGCCGGCACCGGGCTCACCAGGCCGCCGTCGACGTACTCGCGGCTGCCGATGCGCACCGGCTCGAACACCGAGGGCACGCTGCTCGAGGCGCGCACCGCCAGGCCCGTGTTGCCGCGCTGGAACAGGATCGGCTGGCCGCTCTGCAGGTCGGTGGCGACGATGCCCAGCGGGCGCGTCATCTTCTCGATCGGCCGGTTGTTGAGCGTCTTGTTGATGTAGTTCTGCAGCGCCACGCCCATCAGCAGGCCGCGCGAGCGCCAGGGCAGGGCCCAGTCGCTGATCGAGGCCTCGTCCATGGTGAGCGCCAGCTTGTTGAGGTCGAAGGCGTTCAGCCCCGAGGCGTACAGCGAGCCGACCACCGAACCCGCGCTGGTGCCGGCCACCAGGTCGATCGGGATGCTGCGTGCCTCCAGCGCCTTGAGCACGCCGATATGCGCGAAGCCGCGCGCGGCACCGCCGCCCAGCGCGATGCCGACCTTCAGCGGCCGGCGCGGCTGGGTGGTCGCCACCGGCGGCGGGGGCGTCTTGCCGGCATCGGACTTGCCGCCGAACGAGGTGCACGCGGCCAGCGACGCGGACATCGCGGCCAGGGAAAACTGGCGACGGGACAGGCGGGGGGACGACGACATCGGGGCTTTCTCCGGCAGACGGGGGCGGCCGCGCGCGAGGGCGCGGCGAAGGGCGAGGCGGCGCGTGCCGAGCGGGCGCGCGGGCGGCCTTGCGCGCGGCGGACCTGCCGCGGCGCGCACATCATAAAGCAAGCGGCCGGGCGGCGGCACAAGCGGGCGGCGAAGACGCGTGAAGCTTGTGCGAAGGGGCCCGGGGCGGGGCCGCGAGCGCCTGTCATGTCGCACGGCGGGCCTGCGTGCAGGGCGCCGCGACCTGGCCGAACGGCCGGGGGCATGCCCGGAAGCGCGCCGTCGGCGGTTATAATTCCCGATCTTTCTTCCCGTCGCCGACCGCGTCCGGCCGTATCGCCCGCCGCGCGCCGTCGCCGCGTCGTTTGCCATCCGGGCCGCGCGAGCGGCCATCGAGTTACCGTCCATGACCCGTCCTGTCCGTACCCGCTTCGCTCCGAGCCCGACCGGCTTCATCCACCTCGGCAACATCCGTTCGGCCCTCTATCCCTGGGCCTTCGCGCGCAGCACCCAGGGCGCCTTCGTGCTGCGCATCGAGGACACGGATCTCGAACGTTCGTCGGAGGCTTCGGTCGACGCGATCCTCGAGGGCATGAAGTGGCTCGATCTCGATTTCGACGAGGGCCCGTTCTACCAGATGCAGCGCATGGACCGCTATCGCGAGGTGCTCGCGCAGATGCTCGAGAAGGGCCTGGTCTATCCCTGCTACATGTCGACCGAGGAGCTGGATGCGCTGCGCGAGCGCCAGCGCGAGGCCGGCGAGAAGCCGCGCTACGACGGCACCTGGCGCCCGGAGCCGGGCAAGGTGCTGCCCGAGCCGCCGGCCGGCGTGCAGCCGGTGCTGCGCTTTCGCAATCCGCTGACGGGCTCGGTGGTATGGGACGACGCGGTGAAGGGCAGGATCGAGATCTCCAACGAGGAGCTCGACGACCTGGTGATCGCGCGTCCCGACGGCACGCCGACCTACAACTTCTGCGTGGTGGTCGACGATCTCGACATGCAGATCACCCACGTGATCCGCGGTGACGACCACGTCAACAACACGCCGCGCCAGATCAACATCCTGCGCGCGCTGGGCGGCGAGGTGCCGGTCTACGCGCACCTGCCGACCGTGCTGAACGAGCAGGGCGAGAAGATGAGCAAGCGCCACGGCGCGATGAGCGTGATGGGTTATCGCGACGCGGGCTACCTGCCCGAGGCCGTGCTCAACTACCTGGCGCGGCTGGGCTGGTCGCACGGCGATGCCGAGATCTTCTCGCGCGAGCAGTTCGTGTCCTGGTTCGACCTCGAGCACCTGGGCAAGTCGCCGGCGCAGTACGACCACAACAAGCTCAACTGGCTCAACAACCACTACATCAAGGAAGCCGACAATGCCCGCCTGGCCGAGCTGGCCAAGCCCTTCTTCGCCGCGCTCGGCATCGACGAGGCGACGCTCGCGAACGGCGCGGACCTGCCTGGCGTGATCGGCCTGATGAAGGATCGTGCTTCCACCGTGAAGGAGATCGTCGACGGCGCGGCGATGTTCTATCGCGTGCCGGCGCCGGACGCGGAGGAACTCGCGCAGCGCGTCACCGATGCGGTTAAGCCGGCGCTGGCGGGTCTTGCCGAGGCGTTGAAGACGGCCGAGTGGAGCAAGGAAGGCATCGCGGCCGCGCTGAAGGCCACGCTCGCCGAGCATGGCCTGAAGATGCCGCAACTGGCGATGCCGGTGCGCCTGCTGGTGGTGGGCACCACGCATACACCCTCGCTCGACGCGGTGCTTGCCCTGCTGGATCGAAATGTCGTAATCTCGCGCCTCGCTGTTTGAGGTGAGGGAGCGCCTCGGAGCGGGCCGGTGTTTCCGGCCGGCTTTCGAGGGAATCGCGGGATGAAAAATTTTGCGATTCCGATAAAAAGGGTATTTACAAACTCTGGGGTGCTCTCTATAATCTCGTTTCTGTTCTGCAAGGGGGTATAGCTCAGCTGGGAGAGCGCTTGCATGGCATGCAAGAGGTCAGCGGTTCGATCCCGCTTACCTCCACCAACAGAACGGTTTTTGCAGTAGTCTGGTTGAAGTGTCGGCGGTGAAGCGGTTTGAAAAAATCCTTCACAAACTGCTGAAAACCAGTAAGAATCTCGGTCTTTGCTGAATGCGCAAACAGCAAGGGCCAGCAGCAAGACAGAGTCTGAGAAGATTTTGTCCCCTTCGTCTAGAGGCCTAGGACATCACCCTTTCACGGTGAGTACAGGGGTTCGAATCCCCTAGGGGACGCCAGTCATCGCGTCGTGCCCGATTGGTGCGAAGCAGGCGGGCCGAGCGTGATCAGCGCAGGTTTGTCGTGACGAATGTGTGGAGCGGTAGTTCAGTTGGTTAGAATACCGGCCTGTCACGCCGGGGGTCGCGGGTTCGAGTCCCGTCCGCTCCGCCACCAAACGCAAAGCCCGTTCGGCTGTTCGATGAACGGGCTTTATCGTTAAAGGTGCAAGCAGTAGAAGTTGCAGTACGCAGTCCCCTTCGTCTAGAGGCCTAGGACATCACCCTTTCACGGTGAGTACAGGGGTTCGAATCCCCTAGGGGACGCCAAATTCGGCGTCGTTCGAGATTCGATCGATGTGCCGGCAGGAATTAACCGACGCCTGCCGGTGAGCTGTAAAAGACTGGAGCGGTAGTTCAGTTGGTTAGAATACCGGCCTGTCACGCCGGGGGTCGCGGGTTCGAGTCCCGTCCGCTCCGCCAGATACGCAAGGCCCGTTCGGCTGACATTTGAACGGGCTTTATTGTTGAAGGGCAAGGGTAGTAAAGGAGTTGGCAGTCAGCAGCTCCTGCGTTCATGGTGCAAGGGGGTATAGCTCAGCTGGGAGAGCGCTTGCATGGCATGCAAGAGGTCAGCGGTTCGATCCCGCTTACCTCCACCATCCGAACGTTGAGGTAATGAGTCATGGCAGTACGCAGTCCCCTTCGTCTAGAGGCCTAGGACATCACCCTTTCACGGTGAGTACAGGGGTTCGAATCCCCTAGGGGACGCCAAATTGGGCGTCGTTCGAGATTCGATCGATGTGCCGGCAGGAATTAACCGACGCCTGCCGGTGAGCTGTAAAAGACTGGAGCGGTAGTTCAGTCGGTTAGAATACCGGCCTGTCACGCCGGGGGTCGCGGGTTCGAGTCCCGTCCGCTCCGCCAGATATGCAAAGCCCGTTCAGGCATTCCTGAACGGGCTTTTTGCTTTTCAGAGGCTTTGCCGGCCTTCGTCATCGGCGGTGTCCCGCCCGGGGTTTCGTCTTCTTCTCGCCGTCATCGGGCAATTCGCCATTGCATCGGCCGCGCGCTGCGCTATCGTGACGAGGATCCGGGATTTTCCTCGACGCCATGCTCGATCCCACCGACCTGAGACTGCTGTTCCAGCTCCGCCCGGCCGAGGCGGACGACTTCGAGTTCGCCGAAGCGCTCACGCACGCCAACATGGGCGACTACTACCGTCGCCATGGCCTGCAGTGGCGTGCCGACCTGTTCTACCTGAGCTGGTGCGAATCGGAGAACTTCATCCTCGAGCGCGATGGCGAGCGCGTCGGCGTGATGCGGATCACGGAGGAGGGCGACTCGCTGCATATCCGCGACGTGCAGATCCGCGACGGTCATCGCGGGCTCGGCGCCGGCAGCTACCTGCTCGACACCGCGCATCGCTGGGCGCAGGCGCGCGGCCTGCGCGAGACGCAGTTGCGCGTGTTCGTCGACAATCCCGCCGCCAAGCTCTACCTGCGCATGGGCTACCGGCTCGCCGGGCCGCGACTCGCGCAGCTCGGCTCGATCCGGCACATGGTGCGGCTGGTCAACTGAGCTTGCGCGGGGCTTCGGCGCGCTGCGTGCCGGGCGCGGCGACTGTTTCGGAGAACGTCGTCGCGGCCGCATCGGCGGCGGCCGCGGCTTCGCTGGCCGCGGCCGGATCGTCAGGGTCGGCCGTCGGAGCACCGGCATCGCCGAGCATGAAGGCGCGCGGGCTCTTGCCGAAGGCGCGCCGGAACATCGCCGAGAACGCGCTCTGGCTCTGGTAGCCGAGCTCCTGGGCCACATGCGACATCGGCCGTCCCTGGTTCAGCAGCGGAATCGCGCGCGCCAGCAGCGCCTGCTGCTGCCATTGCGTGAAGCTCACCCCCAGTTCCTGGCGAAACAGCCGCGCGATGGTGCGCGTGCTCGCGCCCACGCTGGCGGCCCAGTGATCGAGCGATTCGGCCTGGGCCGGATGCGCGAGCACGGCCTCGCACAGTGCGCGCAGGCGCTTCTCGGACGGCATCGGCACGGCCAGCGGCAGCGGCTCGCTGCGCGTCAGCTCGTCGAGGATCAGGGCGGTGAGCAGGCGCTCGCGCGTCTGCGCCAGGGTGCGCACGTCGAGCGCGGTGATCAGCTCGCGCAGCAGGCCCGAGACTTCCACCACGCGGCAATCGTCGAGGCCGCCGGGCAGCGCCGTCTCGTCGATGTAGAGCGTGCGCAGGAAGGCATCCTCGACCACCACGATCTCGTGCGCCACGCGCGGCGGCACCCAGATCGCGCGCGAGGGCGGCACCATCCAGGTGGTGCCGGCCGTGGTCACGCGCAGCACGCCGCGCGAGGCGTAGGCGAGCTGCCCCCAGGCATGCGTGTGCTGCGGGATGCGCGTGCTGGCCGCCATCGGGCGGGGACGCACGCGCAAGGGGTGCTCGGGCGTCGGCGCGAATTCGGGCGGGATGTCGATCGTGATCGGCGCGGAGAGGGAGAGGGCAGTGGCGGGTTTCATCGGACGCGCGGCGGCTGGACCAAGCGATATTGTATGAGCGGCGGCGCCTTGCCGCTGCCGCGCGGGTCGCGGCGCCGGCAGCGCGCTGTCCCGGTTTTGCCGGCCGCATGCGATTCAATACGAGGCAGGGGGTGACAGCGCGGCCCGGCTGCGCGATGATCGCCTCGCGCCGGAAACTCGCGGCGGTCACGGCGGTCGACGTCGGGATGTGCCCCCGGTATGCGCCCCGGCGCCCGCGCCCGCTCGTTACCGCGATGCCTCGACAGGAGAAGGAATCAGGATGCGCCACGTATTCGTCTACGGCACGCTGCGTGCCGGCGAGATCAACGACATCGGCCGCGCCGCCGCGCGGCATGGCATCGGCGCGCCGCGGCTGCTCGGTTCGGCCACGCTGCGCGGCCGGCTCTACGACTTCGGCGATTATCCGGGCATGGTGCCCGGCGCGGGCGAGGATCACGTGCACGGCGACGTCTACGCGATCGACGAGCGTCTGGTGCCGGTGCTCGACGAGATCGAGGAGGTCTATCCCGGCGTCGACGGCCTGTTCCTGTCGCGGCAGGTCACGGTCGAACTGGCCGGCCGGCGCTACGACTGCCTCTATTACCCGGTGGGCGAGCATTCGGTGGCCGAGCGGCCGCGCATCGCCTCGGGCGACTGGGTGGCCCACCGGCTCGCGCGCCAGATGCCGGCCGAGCTGCAAGCCGGCTGAGACGGCCCCTTCGCGGGCCCACCGCGGCCAATAGGAAAACGGGCGTGCCGTTCGACAAACATCGAACGGCACGCCCGTTTTTCGTTCCGGTGCGGGCCGGTTGTCGCCGGTCCGCGTCACGCCAGGCTCAGATCTCCTCGTAGAGCGGCAGCGTCAGGAATTCGGTGAAGGATTCCGAGGTGGACATGCTCTCGAAGATCGCGGCGGCGCGCTCATAGGGCTGGGTATCGCCCGCCACCACCTGCTTGACCTTGTCGAGCTCGACCTTCGCGTACTCGCGCACCATCTCGGCCGTGACCTTGCGGCCGTCGTCGAGCACGCCCTTCGGCGAGCGGATCCATTGCCAGACCTGCGAGCGCGAGATCTCGGCGGTGGCCGCATCCTCCATCAGGTTGTGGATCGGCACGCAGCCGTTGCCGGCCAGCCAGGAGCCCAGGTAGTGGATCCCGACGTTGATGTTGTTGCGCAGGCCCGCCTCGGTGATCGGCGCTTCCGGCTGGAAGTCGAGCAGGTTGCGGCCTTCGATCTGCACGTCGTCGCGCTGCTTGTCGATCTGGTTCGGGCGATCGCCCAGCACCTTGACGAATTCCTCCATCGCGATCGGCACCAGGCCCGGGTGCGCGACCCAGCCGCCGTCGTAACCGTCGCCGGCATCGCGCGCCTTGTCCGAGCGCACGCCGCCCATCGCCTTGTCGTTCGCTTCCGGATCGTTCTTGATCGGGATCAGCGCGCTCATGCCGCCGATCGCCGGCGCGCTGCGCTTGTGGCAGGTCTTCAGCAGCAGCAGCGCGTAGGCGCGCATGAAGGGCACCGTCATGGTGATCTTCGAGCGGTCGGCCAGGCAGAACTCGCGGTCGTTCTTGAACTTCTTGATGGCCGAGAAGATGTAGTCCCAGCGGCCGGCGTTGAGGCCCGAGCTGTGCTCGCGCAGCTCGTACAGGATCTCGTCCATCTCGAAGGCGGCCAGGATGGTCTCGATCAGCACGGTGGCGCGGATCGTGCCGCGCGGCACGCCGATCGCCTCCTGGGCGGCCACGAAGATGTCGTTCCAGAGGCGCGCCTCCAAGTGGCTTTCCATCTTCGGCAGGTAGAAGTAGGGGCCCGAGCCGCGCGAGAGCAGTTCCTTCGCGTTGTGGAACAGGTAGAGCGCGAAGTCGAACACGCCGCCCGAGACGCGCTGGCCGTCCACCGTGACGTGCTTCTCGTCGAGGTGCCAGCCGCGCGGGCGCACGATCAGCGTGGCCACGCGCTCGTTGAGCCGGTACGACTTGCCGTTCTGCTCCAGCGAGATGGTCTTGCGCACCGCGTCGAACAGGTTGATCTGGCCGTCGAGCTGGTTGGTCCACACCGGCGCGTTCGAATCCTCGAAGTCCGTCATGTAGGAGTCCGCGCCGGAGTTCAGCGCGTTGATGATCATCTTGCGCTCGACCGGCCCGGTGATCTCGACGCGGCGGCATTGCAGGTCGGCCGGCAGCGGCGCGACCTTCCAGTCGCCGTCGCGGACCGCCTGGGTGTCCGCGAGGAAGTCCGGGCGCTCGCCGGCGTCCAGGCGCCGCGTGCGCTCGGCGCGCAGCTTCAGCAGTTCCTGGCGGCGCGGCTCGAAGGCACGGTGCAGCCGGGCGACGAGTTCGAGCGCCTCGGGCGTCAGGATCGCGTCGTAGCCGGGGCGGATCTCGCCCGTGATCGCCATGCCTTGCGGCAGCTTCAGCGTGGTCGTCATGTGTTTCTCCTTGGTCGGTCAGTGCGAATTGCGTAAAGCGAATTGCGGAAAACGGATTACGAGAATCGAGATGCGCGAGGCGAAATCGACAACGGAAAACGACGTCAGGCGCCCGGGCCGGGGCGTGACGGCGGGGTGGCGGCGCCGGCCACGAAGGCCAGCAGGTCATCCATGCGCGCGCCGGTGCCGGCCGGCGCGACGCCGAGTTCCTCGCGCGGCGCGCCGCCGCGGTTCAGCCAGAAGGTGGTGTAGCCGAACCAGCCGGCGCCGGCCGCGTCCCAGCCGTTCGAGGAGACGAACAGGATCTCGCGCGGCGCCGCGCCGAAGGCCTCGGTGCCGAGCCGGTAGGCGGCCGCGGCCGGCTTGTAGGCGCGCACCGTTTCCACCGACAGCACGCGGTCGAACAGGCCCGCCATGCCGGCGCTTTTCACGGCGATGTCGAGCATGCGCGAATCGCCGTTCGAGAGGATCGCCAGGCGCGGCGCGCCGGGCAGCTCGCGCAGCCGGCGCAGGGCCGGCACGGTATCGGGATAGGTGGACAGGCAGGCGTATTCGTCCATCAGCCGCTTCTCGGCGGCCGCGCCGAGTTCGAGGCCGAGCGAGCGGCCGGCATGGCGCAGCGCGTCGAGCGTGATGTCCCAGAACGGGCGGTAACGCGCCCCCTCGGGATCGGACAGCGTGCGCAACTGGGTGTATTCGATCTGCTTGCGGCGCCACAGCTGGGACAGGGCATCGCCGCGCCCCGGAAACAGTTGCTCGGCCGCGGCGACCACCGCGTGCACGTCGAACAGCGTGCCGTAGGCGTCGAACAGGATGGCTTTGGGGGAGAGTGTCGTTATGGCCGACATAGCCGTGCGCTCCAGGTAGAGGTCGGAATCGATTCTATTCGTGATTCGGGAGGTTGGAAAAGACGCTTTCCATCACTTGATCTTTTACTTTTACCAACCTAATCTGGCCGGCATCATCGATTTCCCCGCGTGAGACATGGACCGCTTCAAGCAGATCGAGACCTTTATCGCGGTGGCCGGCAAGGGCAGCCTGTCGGCCGCCGCCCATGCCGAGGGCGTGGCGCCCGCCATCATCGGCCGGCGGCTCGACGCGCTGGAGGAGCGGCTCGGCGTGAAGCTGCTGTTGCGCACCACCCGCAAGCTGACCCTGACCTTCGAGGGCTCGGCCTTCCTGGAGGACTGCCAGCGCGTCGTGCACGACATGCAGAACGCCGAGGCCAGCGTCTCGGCCGGCGGCGTGAAGGCCAGCGGGCACCTGCGCGTGTCGGGGCCGGCCGGCTTCGGGCGCCGCCATGTCGCGCCGCTGGTGCCGGCCTTCACCGCGGCGCATCCCGACGTGACGATCACGCTCGATCTGTCCGATCGCATGGTCGACCTCGTCAACGAGGGGTTCGACTGCGCGGTGCGGCTGGGCGAGCTGCCCGATTCCTCGCTGGTCTCGCTGAAGCTGGGCGAGAACCGGCGTGTGTGCGTCGCCGCGCCCGCCTACCTGGCGCGCGCCGGCACGCCGCGCACGCTCGACGAGCTGGCGCGCCACCACTGCCTGGCGCTGGCCGCGAACGCGAACCAGCAGCGCGGCTGGGCCTTCCAGCAGGACGGGCAGATCGTCTCGATCCGCGTGGCCGGCCCGATGGAATGCTCGGACGGCGCGGTGCTGCACGAGTGGTGCCTCGAGGGCCATGGCCTGGCCTGGCGTTCCTGGTGGGAGGTGGGCGCCGATATCGCGGCCGGGCGCCTGGTGAGCGTGCTCGACGAGTTCGCCGCGCCGCCGATCGGGATCCACGCGGTGTTCCCGCAGCGCCGGCATCTGCCCTTGCGCGTGCGCTTGTTCCTCGACTTTCTCAAGCACACCTACGAGCGGCCCGGTTACTGGGGTTGAGGGGCGTGCAAGGCGCGATGCCGCCGAATCTGGGGTTGGATCGGGGACTAAATCCAAAGCGCGGCGCCTGTCGATGCCCCGCGTTTCCGATATCAGGACGAACCCTCTGCCACGGCGGCGCGGCCGCCACCGCGACCTACAATCCATCGGATGGAGGCCGCCACGGCGCCCCCGCGGGTCGTGCGGGCTGCCGCGGCTTGATCGACGGAGGGCGCCATGTTCAAGCACATCCTGGTTCCGACCGACGGGTCCGAGTTGTCGCGCAAGGCGATCGACGGCGCGATCGATCTCGCGCAGACGGTCGGCGCGCGCGTGACCGCCTATGCGTGTCTGCCGCAATATCCGTATTCCCCGTTCGCGGCCGAGGCGATGGTCGAGCCGCCGGCCGAATTCCGCGAGCGCAGCGAACGCGAGGCGCACGCGCATCTGGAGGAAGTCGAGGGCTGCGCGCGTCGCGCCGGCGTCGCCTGCGACAGTTGCACCAGCCTGCATCCGTCGCCCTACCTCGGCATCATCGAGGCGGCGGAGCGCGGCGGCTGCGACGTGATCTTCATGGCCTCGCACGGCCGACGCGGGCTCGGCAGCCTGCTGATCGGCAGCGAGACGCAGCGCGTGCTCACGCATACGAAAATCCCGGTGATCGTCTATCGGTGACGGGCGCCCCGGCAAGCCGGGCTGCCCCTGAATGAAAGACCGCGCGCCAGGGCCGGCGCGCGGTTCGTAACGGCCTGGCGATACCGTGCCCGGTGTCGCCGGTGCCGGGCGCGTGCATGGCACGCCCGGCTTGTGGTCTGTCGCGGCGCGGTGGACCGCGCCTTTGTCGTCATCGCTCCCTGATCGCTGCCCGGGCGGGGCGGGACGAATCGTCCGGCCCCGCCTTCCTGCTGAACACGAAACCGGCTCAGGCGACCTTCTTGCCGTCGAAGAACTGTTCGTCCTCGGTCGAGCCGTGCAGCGCCGTGGTCGAGGCTTCGCGCTCGACCGTCTGGGTCACCGCGTCGAAGTAGCCGGTGCCCACCTCGCGTTGGTGCTTGACGGCCGTGAAGCCCTTGTCGGCGGCGGCGAACTCGGCCTGCTGCAGCTCCACGAAGGCGCTCATCTGGGTGCGGGCATAACCGTGCGCGAGGTTGAACATCGAGTAGTTCAGCGAGTGGAAGCCGGCCAGCGTGATGAACTGGAACTTGTAGCCCATCGCGCCGAGCTCCTTCTGGAACTTGGCGATGGTCGCGTCGTCGAGGTTCTTCTTCCAGTTGAAGGACGGCGAGCAGTTGTACGAGAGCATCTTGCCCGGGAACTGCTTGTGGATCGCCTCGGCGAACTTCTTCGCGTACTCGAGATCGGGCTTGCCGGTTTCGCACCAGACCAGGTCGGCGTAGGGCGCATAGGCCAGGCCGCGCGAGATCGCCTGCTCGATGCCGGGGCGCGTGCGGAAGAAGCCTTCGACGGTGCGCTCGCCGGTCAGGAAAGGCTTGTCGTTCTCGTCGATGTCGGACGTGATCAGGTCGGCGGCTTCCGCGTCGGTGCGCGCGATCAGCACGGTCGGCACGCCCATCACGTCGGCGGCCAGGCGCGCGGCGCTGAGCTTGGCGACGTTCTCGCGGGTCGGCACCAGCACCTTGCCGCCCATGTGGCCGCACTTCTTGACCGAGGCGAGCTGGTCCTCGAAGTGCACGCCCGAGGCGCCGGCCTCGATCATCGCCTTCATCAGCTCGAATGCATTGAGCACGCCGCCGAAACCGGCTTCCGCATCGGCCACGATCGGCGCGAAGTAGTCGACGTAGCCTTCCTCGCCGGGGTTCTTGCCTTCCGACCACTGGATCTGGTCGGCGCGCGTGAGCGTGTTGTTGATGCGCTTGACCACCAGCGGCACCGAGTTGGCCGGGTAGAGCGACTGGTCGGGGTACATCTCGCCGGCCACGTTGGCGTCGCCCGCCACCTGCCAGCCCGACAGGTAGATGGCCTTGAGGCCCGCCTTGACCTGCTGCATGGCCTGGTTGCCGGTCAGCGCGCCGAGCGCGTTGACGAAGGGCTCCTCGTTGATGAGGCTCCAGAGCTTTTCCGCGCCGCGCTGGGCGATGGTGTGCTGGACCTCGATCGAGCCGCGCAGGCGGATCACGTCCTCGGCGGTGTAGCCGCGCTTGATGCCCTTCCAGCGCGGATCGCTTTCCCACTTCTGCTGCAGTGCCTTGGCCTGTTGTTGACGCGACATGATGAGTCTCCTTGAGAACGTGAATCGGTGAGGGATACGAGTCCTGGGTTCGCGATCGCGAGGCGGGCGGTGCATCCGGCGCTTCGTTTCGTGAACTCTTGTATAAGAGTCTAGGGAAGCGTCCGGCGCGGCAACAGCGGCTTTGGTGGGCTCCTCTAAAATATTTACTTGTTGTTAATCAATGGCTTGAATGATTCGTTTCGCGATGAGAAACGTCTTTTTCCATCTCGCAATCCCCCGGCTTGTGCCACGCAGCATGATTTTTTACGAGACAAAAAAATTTTCCGCATCGTGAAATGTCAGCGACGGGCGAAAAAAAACCGGTGCCGAAGCACCGGTCTTGTCTTGCCTGGGGCGCGCGAGGCGCCTGGGCTCAGGCTGCCGAGCCGCGACGCGGGCCGCGCGGGGCGTCGCTGCGACGGTTGCCGCCGTAGCCGCCTTCGCGGTTGCCGCCGCCGTTCGAGGGCTTGCCGCTCCAGCCGCCGCCATTGCCGCTGCCGTAGCTGCGGCCGCCTTCGCGATTGCCGCCGCCGTAGCCGCCTTCACGGCTGCCGCCCGGCTTGCCGCCGAAACGGCGACCGCCGTTGCCGCCGCCCGGACGGCCACGGCTCGGGCCGTTGCGCGGGGGAGCCTTGCGCGGCTCGAAGCCTTCGATCACGTTGACCGGCAGCGGCGAACGCACGAAGCGCTCGATGCGCTTGAGGGCGCCCTGTTCGGCGTGGTGCACCAGGCTCACCGCGATACCCGAGCGGCCCGCGCGGCCGGTACGGCCGATGCGGTGCACGTAGTCCTCGGCGAACTTCGGCAGGTCGTAGTTGAAGACGTGCGTGATGCCGGGGATGTCGATCCCGCGCGCGGCCACGTCGGTGGCCACCAGCACGCGCACGCGGCGCTCGCGCAGCGCGCGGATGGTGCGGTTGCGCGCGCCTTGCGGCAGGTCGCCGTGCAGCGCGGCCGATTCGAACCCGGCATCGGCCAGGCGGCCGGCCAGTTGGTCGGCGTCGATCTTGGTGGCGGTGAAGATGATCGCCTGGTCCAGCGCGTCGTCGCGCAGCAGGTGGTCGAGCAGGCGATCCTTGTGGTCGCGGTCGTCGACGTAGTGGACCGTCTGGGCGATGTTGGTGCGCGCCTCCATCTTCTGGACGATCTCGATGCGCTCCGGATCCTTCAGCAGGCGGCTGGTCAGCGAGCCGATCTTGCCGTCCAGGGTGGCCGAGAACAGCATGGTCTGGCGCGAGGCCGGGGTGGCCGCGACGATGGTCTCGATGTCGTCGATGAAGCCCATGTCGAGCATGCGGTCGGCTTCGTCGAGCACCAGCATCTTCAGCTCGGACAGGTCGATGCGGCCGCGCTCGAGGTGGTCGAGCAGGCGGCCCGGCGTGGCGACCAGGATTTCCGGGTTCTTCGCCAGCAGCATCAGCTGCTGGCCATAGGCCACGCCGCCGAGGATGCTGACCGTGCGCAGGCGGCGCAGGTGCTTGCCGTAGGTCGAGGCGGCGGTGGTGACCTGCATCGCCAGTTCACGCGTGGGGGTCAGCACCAGCAGGCCCGGGCGGGCCACCGGCTGCGGGCGACGCTGGCGGCGGTCGGCCGATTGCGGCTCGCGCGGCGCGCGCGGTTGTTGCGCCTGGGTCTTCTGCAGTTGCGCGAATCGCTCGATCGCGGGCAGCATGAAGGCGGCCGTCTTGCCGGAGCCGGTCGGGCTCGACACCAGGAGGTCGCGGCCCGCGATGCCGGCGGGGATCGCGCGCTGCTGGACCGGGGTCGGCTTCACGTAGCCGGCGGCCTCCAGGGCGGAGACGATCTCCGGCGACAGCCCGAGCGACGCGAAGCTCGGTTCGCCGTCGTCGGGCTGCGCAGCCTCGATGGGCGCGGCAGCGGCGTCGGTCAGACCGAGTGCCTGGTCGGCAATCGCGTTGAGCGGGCTTTGGGGTTGGCTCGAAGTCATATCAATCCTTGAAACACGGTGGGTGAAACGTCGGCGCCAATCGTGCATGCCCAAGTCGACAATGCATCGAGCAAATCGGGAACGTGACAGACGTCCGCGTTCGAGGAACGCAGACTCACTCACGGGTGCGTTAGAAGCTGTTTCGGGTGCGGCACGCGGCGGAGATCCGGAAGTCGGAATTCGCCGAACACGCCGCCAGCCTGATACTTTGATGGCCGCGAAGGGCCCAGAGAGGCAGGAGGGGACAGGTTCTAAACTGGATTGGAGCGAAACGTACGAGGCGTCAAAACGGGGCTGGATGACCAGCCCATACGTGACGCGAAGCGGATTATAGAGGGATTTGCTGCAGCGCGCCACTGCTATCGTGGCGTATTTGTGAAATGCCGGCGCGATGCCGGCGAATTCGATACGTTTCGTTACACGTTTGTCCCGCTTCGGCGGCGATTCGGCAGCCGCCCGGTGCCACGGGCAAGGCGGCACCAGCCGCGAGGCGGCGGGCGCCGGCGACGTGCCTCAGGAGGCGGCGCCGCTCTTCAGGTCTTCCACCAGCTGCACGTACTGCTTCTGGGCCTCTTCCTGCGAGGTGCCCTTCAGCGCGGCCCAGGCGTCGTACTTGTACTTGCCGACGATGTCGGTGAAGCCGGGCTTCTCGCCATTGACGTCGCCTTCGCTACCTTGCTTGTACAGCGCGTAGAGACGCAGCAGGGTCATGTTGCCGGGCTTCTCGCTCAGTTGCTTGACGTCCACCAGCGCTTGCTCGAACTGGGCTTGGATATCGCTCATCGGGTGTCTCCGAGGGGTTTTCAGGTCGGCAGATGGTAGCAAGCGTCGCCGCCGGGCGGGTCGAGCGATCCTTCCAAACCGGCTGGCCGCCGCCCCGGCCGATCGTGATGTGCCGGCCGCCGGTTTCGAAACGCCCGTGCCGGCGGGGTGCCGCATTACAATGTCGGCCATGACGCAAACCGTGCTCCTCGCCATCGATACCTCGACCGAATTCTGCTCGGTCGCCCTGATCGCCGCCTCCGACGCGGCGCCTGCTTCCACCGCCCCGCGCATCTGGTTCCGCCACGACGAGACGGGCGCCGTCTCCAGCACGCGCGTGCTGCCTGCCGTGCGCGAACTGCTCGACGAAGCCGGCTTCACGCTGGCCGATTGCGCCGCGATCGCCTTCGGCGCGGGGCCGGGCTCGTTCACGGGCCTGCGCACCGCGACCGGCGTGGCGCAGGGCCTGGCTTTCGGCCGCGGCTTGCCGGTGGTGCCGATCGGCACGCTGGCCGCCTGTGCCGAGCACGCGCGGCTCAACGCGCTGGCCGCTGGCGCACCGGCGCCGACGCGCGTGCTGGCCGCGCTCGATGCGCGCATGGACGAGGTCTACTGGGCCGACTATGCCTGGGACGAAGCCGCCGGCGATTGGCGCACGCTGCAGCCGGCCGCGCTCGACGCGCCGGGCCTGCTGGTTGCGCCCGCCGAACCGTTCACGCTGGCCGGCAACGCGGCCGCGGCCTTCGGCGAACGCCTGCCGCTGGCGGCGCTGGCCGCCCATGTCGACGGCGCGGCGCTGCCGCACGCGGTGCCGGTCGCGCAGCTCGCGCTGCGCGCGTTTCGCGCCGGCCGTGTGGTGCCGGCCGACCAGGCCGCGCCCGAATACGTGCGCAACAAGGTCGCGCAGACCACCGCCGAGCGGCTCGCCGAGCGTGCCGCCCGGGAGGGCGGCCGATGAGCGGCGTGCTGATGACCGACCGTTATCTGGCGCCGATGACGGACGCCGACCTCGACGAGGTGGTCGAGATCGAGAAGGCCGCCTATGAATTCCCGTGGTCGCGCGGCAACTTCGAGGATTCGCTGCGCAACGGCTATTTCGGCGTCTGCATGCGGCACGTGACGGGCACCCTGGTCGGCTACTGCGTGCTGATGCCGGTGGTCGACGAGATGCACCTGCTCAATCTGTGCGTGGCGCCCGCCGCGCAGCATGCCGGCTGCGGGCTCGCGCTGCTGCGCGAGGCGACGCGCATCGCGCGCGCCGAGCGGCTCGACGGCATGCTGCTCGAGGTGCGACCGTCCAATCCGCGTGCGATCCGGCTCTACGAACGCTTCGGCTTCGAGGTGGTCGGGCGCCGCAAGAACTATTACCCGGCGAAGCACCGCACGCGCGAGGACGCGATCGTGATGCGGCTGTCGCTCGATATTCAGGGAGGCACGCATGAGCTGGCTTGACTCGGCGCTCGACGAGATGGGGCTCGGGCCGCGCTGGGTGCGGCGCGGGCAGGGGACGGCACCGGCCGTGGCAGGCGAGGGCGAGGTGCAGGCCGGCGCCGCCGTGGCGGCGCGCCCGGAGGCGCTCGGCGATCGGCCCATCCTGGCCGGCTCGCCGACGGCGAGGGCCGATGAGAGGCTGCCTCAGGCGGCCGCGCGCGAGGAGCGCGCCGCGCCTGAATTCGTCAGCGAGCCGCTTCGCCCGGCGCCCGGCGCGATGCGTCCGTCCGATTCCGTCGCGCCCGACATGGTTGCGCGCGCACCCGATGCGGCACCGGCCGCTCGCGACGAGCCGCCCGCGCCCGCCATGAAGGCGCCGGCCGAGGAAGCCCCGCCGTTCGACGATCCCTCCTGGTTCGACCTCGCGCCCGCGCCCGACGCGCCGCCGCCCGGCTCTGCGCCGCTGCCCTCGGCGCAGCCGGCCGCGGCGCTCGCTTCGGTCGCCGATCTCGGCTGGGACGAACTCGAGGCACGCGTGGCCGACTGCCAGCGCTGCCGGCTCTGCGAGAAGCGCACCCAGACCGTGTTCGGGGTCGGCGATCGCGAGGCCGACTGGATGCTGGTCGGCGAGGCGCCGGGCGAGAACGAGGACAAGCAGGGCGAACCCTTCGTCGGCCAGGCCGGCAAGCTGCTCGACAGCATGCTGCATGCGCTCTCGCTGGAGCGCAGCAACAACGTCTACATCGCCAACGTGATCAAGTGCCGCCCGCCCGGCAACCGCAATCCCGAGCCCGACGAGGTCGCGCGCTGCGAGCCCTACCTGCAGCGGCAGGTCGCGCTGGTCAAGCCGAAGCTGATCGTGGCGCTGGGCCGCTTCGCCGCGCAGACGCTGCTGAAGTCCGACGGCAGCATTGCCTCGATGCGCGGGCGCGTCCACCAGTACGAGGGCGTGCCGGTGATCGTCTCCTACCATCCCGCCTACCTGCTGCGCAGCCTGCCGGACAAGTCGAAGGCCTGGGCCGATCTGTGCCTGGCCCGCGATACCTTCGGCAAGGCCACGGGCGGCGCATGACCGACGCCGCGCGGTCCGCACCGTGGGTGGGGCTGCGCGACGCGGCGGTGCGCGATCTGGGCTGGCTGCTGGCCAGCGCCGACCTGCTCGCCGCCTCCGCCGAGGCGCCGCTCGCGCGGCCCTGGGCGGATCGCGAGGAAGCCGCGCGCGTGCTGGCCTGGCTGGCCGCGCTCGACGCCGACCCGGCGCCGCTGCGGCAGGCCGTGGAAGCGGCGCGGCCCACCCGCCTGGGCCGCTATGCCGAAACCCTGCTGGCCTTCTTCGCCGCGCAGGCACCGTGCTGGCGCCTGGTCGCCGCCAACCTGCCGGTGCGCGTGAGCGGGCGCACGCTCGGCGAATGCGATTTCCTGCTGGTCTCCCCGCAAGGCGAGCGGCTGCACTGGGAACTGGCCGTCAAGTGCTACCTGTGCGCGGCCACGGCCGGCGCGGCGGCGCTGAGCGACTATGTCGGGCCCAACCTGGCCGATCGTTTCGATCTGAAGTACCGGCGCCTGGTCGACCATCAACTGCCGCTCACCGAACGCGAGGAATTCGCCTTCACCGGGCAGGCCGGCCCCTGGGCCGCGAGCATGTTCGTGAAGGGCTGGCTGTTCTATCGCGACGGCGCGCAGCCGTTGGCGCCGGCCGCGCTCGATGTGGCGCATTCGCGTGGCTTCTGGGCCGCCCGCGGCGATTGGCCGGCGCTGGTCGCGCGCCAGCCGGCCGGCACGCGCTGGGTGGTGCTGCCGCGGCTGGCCTGGCTCGCGCCGCGTCGGCTCGAGGCGGACGACCCGCTGCAGCCGGTCGAGGCGCCGGCGCTGTTCGAGGCGGTCCTGGCACGCGAGGCGCCGTCGCTGGTGGCGGCCCTGACGCAAGGCGAGGACGGCGCCTGGCACGAGATCTCGCGCGGCTTCCTGGTCGACGACGCGTGGCCGTCGCGAGCCTCGGCCTTCGCCGGCGCGGGACGATAAAAAACGCCGCGATCGACGCGGCGTTTTTTTTGATTCGGCCGATCGCGGCAGCGACCATCGCCAGGCGTTCGCCGGCTGCTCACCACCACCGATGGAAATGATGGACCGGCCCGACGCCGTGCCCGACCTCGAGCCGCGTGCTGGCGGCGATCGCCTCGGCCAGGTAGTGCTTGGCGTCGATCACCGCGTCGGCCAGCCCGGCGCGTTGCGGGCGCAGCGCGGCGATCGCGGCCGACAGCGTGCAGCCGGTGCCGTGCGTATGGCGCACGGGGATCCGCGCGCCGTCGATGCGCAATTCGCCCTCGGCGCGGATCAGCCAGTCGGGGCTTTGCGCCGCGTCGGGCAGGTGGCCGCCCTTCATCAGCACCGCGCGCGCGCCGCGTGCCAGCAGCGCGCGGCCCTGCTCGACCATTTGCGCCTCGTCGGCGGCCTCCTCGCAGCCGAGCAGGGCGGCCGCCTCGGGCAGGTTCGGCGTGACCAGGTCGGCCAGCGGCAGCAGCCTGTCGCGCAGCGCGGCCACCGCCTCGGGCGCCAGCAGCGCGTGGCGGCTCTTGGAGATCATCACCGTGTCGAGCACCACGAAGGGCGGCGCGTGGCGCGCGAGCGCCGCGGCCACCGCCTCGACGATGGCCGCGTTGGCGAGCATGCCGATCTTCACCGCGTCGATGCGGATGTCCTCGAACACGGCGTCGAGCTGGGCCGTCACGAAGGCCGCCTCGGGCGCGTGCACGGCGCTCACGCCGCGGGTGTTCTGCGCGGTCAGCGCGGTGATCGCGCTGGCGCCGTAGGCGCCCAGCGCGGAGAAGGCCTTCAGGTCGGCCTGGATGCCGGCGCCGCCGCCGGAATCGGAGCCGGCGATGGTCAGGGCGTGCGGGATCGGGGAGAGGGTCATCGCGTCGGGGCCGGCCGGGCCGGCATGGCGGAGGGAGCGGCGATCGCGGCTGCCCCGGCGCGCCGCAGGTGCCGCCGCGCGAGGCGCCGCATCCGGAAATTCAGTGCCGGCTCTCGCCGATCAGCGCGACCGAGTCGAACTGGCGCTGGTTCGCGAGATGGCGGCGCATCACCAGCCACATGGTCAGGCAGACGAAGGTGCCGAACAGCACGATCACCACGCCGACCGGCACGTCGAGCCAGACCAGCACGGCGTACAGGCAGAGCATCACCAGCACCGACAGGTTCTCGTTGAAGTTCTGCACCGCGATCGAGTGGCCGGCCGACATCAGCACGTGGCCGCGATGCTGGAGCAAAGCGTTCATCGGCACCACGAAGAAGCCCGACAGCGCGCCGACCAGCATCAGGAACAGGTAGGCGACCACCAGGTAGCCGGGCACGTGCATGCGCCCGACCTGCAGCACCCAGTGATGGGGCAGCAGGTCGCGCGTGTAGAAGGCCATCATCATCACGGCCACGCCCATCATGATGCCGACCGGCAGCACCTTCAGCGATTTCTTGAGCGGGATCTTGCTGGCCGCGGCCATCGCGCCGCCGGCCACGCCCAGCGCCACCACGGCCTGCAGGATCGCGCCCTCGGACAGCGACATGCCCAGCGAGACCTCGGCCCACTTCAGCACGATGAACTGCAGGGTCGCGCCGGCGCCCCAGAACAGGGTGGTGACGGCCAGCGAGATCTGGCCGAGCTTGTCGCGCCAGAGCACCACGAAGCAGTCGGCGAAATCGGTGACCAGGCGCCAGGGGCCGTGCTGCTGCTGCGGGTAGCGCGCGCCGGTATCGGGGATGCGCAGGTTGAACAGCGCGGCGACCACGTAGATCGCCATGATCACCAGCATCGCGGCCTCGGCCGGGGTGTTGATGGCCGCCGGCGTGTAGGCGATCACGTGGGCGGCGATGTGCGGGCTGATCAGCGCGCCGCCCAGCACGGTGCCGAGGATGATCGAACTGACCGTGGTGCCCTCGATCCAGCCGTTGGCGGCCACCAGCCGGTCGGGCGGCAGCAGCTCGGTGAGGATGCCGTACTTGGCGGGGGAATACGCGGCGGCGCCGAAGCCGACGATGCCGTAGGCGATCAGCGGATGGGCGCCGAACAGCATGATCAGGCAGCCGATCACCTTGATCGAGTTGGTGATGAACATCACGCGGCCCTTGGGCCGGGAATCGGCGAAGGCGCCGACGAAGGCGGCCAGTACCACGTAGGACAGGACGAAGAACAGCTTGAGCAGCGGAATCATCCAGTTCGGCGCGTGCAGATCTTTCAGCAGGGCGATGGCGGCGATGAGAAGCGCACTGTCGGCCAGCGAAGAGAAAAACTGCGCGGCCATGATCGAGTAAAAACCTTTTTTCATCTGAAGCGATGCTTTCCTCGCTGCGGCTCGGCCGCAGGGGCCGTGCAATCGGACTATCCCGTGCAAAATAGGTTGTGCGCACGGCTTTATATCATGAAAATACGGCAAATCCGACTAGCAAGAATCCCCGATCGTTCCGGCTTTGTCACGGCACCGAGCCCACAAGGTGCGGTAAGCTGCTGATTCGCCTGCGTGTTTATGAAATTTCCTTATGCCGCGCCCGATTTCCGCCACGATTCACACCGCCGCACTTGTTAACAATCTCGCGGCCGCGCGCCGCTTCGCCCCCCGCTCGAAGGTCTGGGCGGTGGTCAAGGCCAATGCCTACGGGCATGGCCTGGCGCGCGCGTTCCCGGGCCTGAGGAGCACCGACGGCTTCGGCCTGCTCGACCTCGAGGAGGCGGTGAAGCTGCGCGAACTGGGCTGGGCGGGGCCGATCCTGCTGCTAGAAGGCTTCTTCCGCTCGACCGACGTCGACGTGATCGACCGCTACAGCCTGACCACCACGGTCCACAACGACGATCAGCTGCGCATGCTCGAGACGGCCCGCCTGTCCAAGCCGATCAACATCCAGCTCAAGATGAACAGCGGCATGAACCGGCTCGGCTACGCGCCGGACAAGTATCGTGCCGCCTGGGAGCGCGCCCGCACCTGCCCGGGCATCGGCCAGATCACCCTGATGACGCATTTCGCCGACGCCGACGGCGAACGCGGCGTGGCCGACCAGATGGCGGCCTTCGAGCGCGGCGCCGAGGGCATCGCCGGCGCGCGCAGCCTGGCCAATTCGGCCGCCGTGATGTGGCATCCCGAAACCCACGGCGACTGGGTCCGCCCCGGCATCCTGCTGTACGGCGCCTCGCCCTCGGGGCGCGCCGCCGATATCGCCGGCGCCGGCCTGCAGGCGGCCATGACGCTCGGCTCCGAGCTGATCGCGGTGCAGAACATCGCCAAGGGCCAGGCGGTCGGCTACGGCGGCGCCTTCGTCGCGCCGGCGCAGATGCGCATCGGCGTGGTGGCCTGCGGTTACGCCGACGGTTATCCGCGCATCGCCCCGGAGGGCACGCCGATCGTGGTCGACGGCGTGCGCACGCGGATCGTCGGCCGGGTCTCGATGGACATGATCACGGTCGACCTCACGCCGGTGCCGGGCGCCGGCATTGGCGCGCGCGTCGAGCTGTGGGGCCAGGCGCTGCCGATCGACGACGTCGCTGCATCGTGCTCGACGGTCGGCTACGAGCTGATGTGCGCGATCGCATCGCGCGTGCCCGTGCGCGCGGAATAAGGGCGGGCTCGTGGCGAAACAGAAAACGGTCTATATCTGCACCGAATGCGGCGGCCAGTCGCTGAAATGGCAGGGCCAGTGCCCGTCCTGCCATGCCTGGAACACGCTGGTCGAATCGGCCGCCGAAACCCCTTCGCAGCACCGCTTCCAGGCGCTCGCCAAGAGCGCGCCGGTGCAGCGCCTGGCCGATATCGACGCGGCCGACGTGCCGCGCTTTTCCACCGGCATCGGCGAGTTCGACCGCGTGCTCGGCGGCGGCCTGGTGGCCGGCGGCGTGGTGCTGATCGGCGGCGACCCCGGCATCGGTAAATCCACCCTGTTGCTGCAGTCGCTGGCCCAGCTGGCCAGCCAGCGCCGCGCGCTCTATATCAGCGGCGAGGAATCGGCCGCGCAGATCGCCCTGCGCGCCCAGCGCCTGGCCCTGCTCGATCACGGCGGCGACGCCGCCGATCTCAAGCTGCTGGCGGAAATCCAGCTCGAGAAGATCCAGGCCACGATCGCCGCCGAGCGGCCCGACGTGGCCGTGATCGACTCGATCCAGACCGTCTATTCGGAAGCGCTCACCTCGGCGCCCGGCTCGGTGGCCCAGGTGCGCGAATGCGCGGCCCAGCTCACGCGCATCGCCAAGCAGTCGGGCACCGCGATCATCATGGTTGGCCACGTCACCAAGGAGGGGGCGCTGGCGGGCCCGCGCGTGCTGGAGCACATCGTCGACACGGTGCTGTACTTCGAGGGCGACACGCATTCTTCCTACCGGCTGGTGCGGGCCTTCAAGAACCGCTTCGGCGCGGTCAACGAGCTCGGCGTGTTCGCCATGACCGAGCGCGGCCTGCGCGGCGTGTCCAACCCGTCCGCGCTGTTCCTCTCGCAGCACGAGGAGGTGGTGCCGGGTTCCTGCGTGCTGGTCACGCAGGAGGGCTCGCGGCCGCTGCTGGTGGAGGTGCAGGCGCTGGTCGACACCGCCAACGTGCCGAATCCGCGGCGCCTGGCGGTGGGCCTGGAGCAGAACCGGCTGGCCATGCTGCTGGCCGTGCTGCATCGCCATGCGGGCATCGCCTGCTTCGACCAGGACGTGTTCCTGAACGCGGTGGGGGGCGTCAAGATTACCGAGCCGGCCGCCGACCTGGCGGTGCTGCTGGCGATCCATTCGTCGATGCGTAACAAAGCGTTGCCGAAGGGCCTGGTGGTGTTCGGCGAGGTCGGGCTGGCCGGCGAGATCCGGCCTTCGCCGCGCGGCCAGGAGCGTTTGCGCGAGGCGGCCAAGCTGGGTTTCACGATGGCGCTGATTCCCAAGGCCAATGCGCCCAAGCAGCCGATCGAGGGGCTCACCGTGATGGCCGTCGAGCGCATCGAGCAGGCCATCGACCGCGTGCGCGGCCTCGAATGAGGGCCCGCCGGGCCGCTCGCGCACGGTAACTCCATGTAACGTTTCAGGGCGCGGCTGTAACTCGTCGCGCGGGTGTTTTCCCCTATGCTTGGCCGCAATGCGTCCCGCAGGTGTGAAAGGAAGGACCCGCCTTGAAACCGTCCCAGCAAGCCATCGACCAGCGCCTCTACAACCTGCGCGGCTGCCGCGTCTCGGAGCCGATCCGGCCACCCTTCGGGGGCGGCTGCCGGATCGTCGAGTGGGTCGACGACGAGGGGAGGATCGCGCGGCGCGTGGTGGCCGAGCACGTGACCGAGGCCGAGGTGGCCGCCACGATTCGCCAGCCGCTCGCCGGCCGCCGCTACCTGATGCACGACGACGAGCAGATGCCGCGCGAGACCCTGCCGCGGCGTTGAGGGCAGGGCGCCGCGCCCGTCGGTGGCGTGGCCGGGATGCTTCGGTATCCGATCGATCGGCGTGGCCGCGGACGAGGCGTGAGCCGCATATGCCACGCTCGTCGCATCGGCCGGGGCGTGCGCCCTGGCCGCGCGGCCTTCAGCCGATCTGCTCGAGCTGTTCCTGCACGTCGAGCCAGTCGAGCTCGAGCGCCTCGAGCCGGCCGGTCACCTCGCCGAGCTTGCGGATCGCCTCGGTCAGCTCGCTCTTCTTCTCGGCCGCGTAGCTGCTGGGGTCGGCCACGAAGCCGTCGAGCCGCGCCTTCTCGGCGTTGAGCGTCTCCATTTCCTTCTCGAGCTTGTTGATCCGCGATTGCAGCGGCTTTTTCAGCTGCGACAGACGCTGGCGCGCCTCGGCTTCCTGGCGCTTCTGGTCGCGGCGGTTGGCGCCGCCGGCGCCGTCGGCCGAGGCTTCGCCGCGCGCCGCGGCGCGCTGCTCGGCGGCGTGCTGCAGCAGCCAGTCGCGATAGTCGTCGAGATCGCCGTCGAAGGGCTGGATGCGGTGCCGGGTGACCAGCATGAACTGGTCGGTGGTGGCGCGCAGCAGGTGCCGGTCGTGCGAGACCAGGATCAGGGTGCCGTCGAACTGCGCGAGCGCCATGGTCAGCGCGTCGCGCGTTTCGAGGTCGAGGTGGTTGGTCGGCTCGTCGAGCAGCAGCAGGTTCGGCTTGAGCCAGATGATCAGGGCCAGCGCCAGGCGCGCCTTCTCGCCGCCCGAGAACGGTGCGATCGGCGAGGAGGCCATGTCGCCCGAGAAGTTGAAGCCGCCGAGGAAGTCGCGCAGCTCCTGCTCGCGCGTGTCGGGCGCGAGGCGCGCCAGGTGGGCGAGCGGCGAATCGTCGGGGCGCAGCGTCTCCAGTTGATGCTGGGCGAAATAACCGATCGTCAGGCCCTTGCCGCCGCGCACCTCGCCCGCCAGCGGCGCGAGCGTGCCGGCCAGGGTCTTGATCAGGGTCGACTTGCCCTGGCCGTTGGCGCCGAGCAGGCCGATGCGCTGGCCGTTCTGGATCGACAGCGTGACGCGCTCGACGATCGGCAGCGCGCCGCCGTCCTCGCCGCGGTAGCCGCATTGCACGTCCTCCATCACCAGCATCGGATTGGGTGCCGAATCGGGCGTGCGGAACTCGAAGCTGAAGGCCGAGGCCGCGTGGGTGGGCGCGAGACGCTCCATCTTCTCGAGCGCCTTGACGCGGCTTTGCGCCTGCTTGGCCTTGGAGGCCTTGGCCTTGAAGCGGTCGATGAAGCTCTGCAGGTGCTCGATGGTCTTCTGCTGCTTCTCGTAGGCGCTCTGCTGCAGCGCCAGGTGCTGCGCGCGCAGCACCTCGAACTGCGTGTAGTTGCCGCCGTAGCGCTTCACCTGGCGGTTCTCCAGGTGCAGCGTGACGTTGCAGATCGCATCGAGGAACTCGCGGTCGTGCGAGATCACCACCAGGGTGCCGGCGTAGCGGTGCAGCCAGTCCTCCAGCCAGACGATCGCGTCGAGATCCAGGTGATTGGTCGGTTCGTCGAGCAGCAGCAGGTCGGAGCGGCACATCAGCGCCTGCGCGAGGTTCAGGCGCATGCGCCAGCCGCCCGAGAAATTGGCGACGCTCTCGCGGGTCTGCGCCAGCGTGAAGCCGAGCCCGAGCAGCAGCGCCTCGGCGCGCGCCGGCGCGGTGTAGCCGTCGGCGTCGGCGAACGCCGCGTGCGCCTCGGCCTCGGCCGCGCCGTCATGCGCGGCGGCCGCCGCGGCGATGCGCGCCTCGATGCGGCGCAGCGCGACGTCGCCGTCGAGCGTGTAGTCGAGCGCGTTGCGATCGACCGCCGGGGTTTCCTGCGAGACGTGCGCGATCTGCCAGGACGGCGGCATCGAGACGTCGCCGCCGTCGGCATGCAGCTCGCCGCGCAGCACCGAGAACAGGGTGGACTTGCCCGCGCCGTTCGCGCCGACGAGGCCGGCCTTCTCGCCGGGGTTGAGGGCGAAGGTGGTGCCCTCGAACAGCGGCTTGGTACCGCGCGAGAGACTGAACTGGTTGAAACGGATCACGACGGGAAGGGCTGGAGAAAACCGCTATTCTAGACTGCCAGCCGGGCGCGGGGGCCGCCGCGCCGTCGAGGCGCCGCCGGGGGCTGTCCGTTCGGACGATTCACGCGCCGCGCCGGTTTCGCATAGACTGCCGCGATGGCGTCGAGCACGCCCGATCCAATCCACCGAAACCGAGCCTGGGAGCAAGCCATGTCGACCGATACCGTCTATTCATTCAACGCGAAAGCGCTCGGCGGCGAGGACGTGTCGCTCGATCGCTATCGCGACCGCGTCCTGCTGATCGTCAATACCGCCAGCGAATGCGGGTTCACGCCGCAGTACGCGGGCCTGCAGCAACTGCACGAGCGCTTCGGCAGCCGCGGCCTGGCGGTGCTGGGCTTTCCCTGCAACCAGTTCGGCGGCCAGGAGCCCGGCGACGCGGCGCAGATCGGCGCGTTCTGCGAGCAGCGCTTCGGCGTCAGCTTCCCGCTGTTCGAGAAGATCGACGTGAAGGGCGAGCAGGCGCATCCGCTGTTCCGCTGGCTGACCGAGGAGGCGCCGGGCCTGCTCGGCACCAAGGCGATCAAGTGGAATTTCACCAAGTTCCTGGTCGGCCGCGACGGCAAGGTGGTCAAGCGCTACGCGCCGCAGACCAAGCCCGAGGAGATCGCCGCCGATATCGAGGCGCTGCTCTGATCCTCGTGCCGCGGCGCTTCGCGCGCCGCGTTCAGAGGATCGGCGCGAACAGCCGCGCCACGTGCATCAGCACGCGCCGCCAGGCGCCGGCGCGCCGCACCTCGCCCAGGTCGACCTCGTCGGCCGCGGCGAAATCCTGGCTCAGCATCGCGTCGACGTCGGCCGCGAAACCGGCGTCGACGGTCAGCACCATGATCTCGAAGTTCAGGCGGAACGAGCGGTTGTCGAGGTTCGCGCTGCCCACCGCGGCGGCCGAGCCATCGATCAGCACCACCTTCTGGTGCAGGAAACCCTGGCGGTAGCGGAAGATCCGCACGCCGGCGTCGATCAGGTCGCGCGCGTAGAGCTTCGAGGCCTCGAACACCACGTAGTGGTCGCGCCGGCTCGGGATCAGGATGCGCACGTCCACGCCGCGCATCACCGCCAGCTTCAGCGCCGCGATCACCGCCTCGTCGGGCACCAGGTAGGGCGTGGTGATCCAGACCCGCTCGCGCGCGGCGTGGATCGCCTCGACGAAGAACAGCGAGCCGGTTTCCTGCTTGTCGGCGGGGCCCATCGGCACCACCAGGCAGTGCATGTCCTCCTCGTCCAGCGGCGCCGCAGGCGGCGAGTCGACCGGCAGCGACTGCGTGGCCCAGTGCCAGTCCTCGGCGAACACATAGCGGATATTGGCCACCACCGGCCCGCGCAGCTCGATGTGGGTGTCGCGCCAGGGCGAGAGCCGCGGGTTCGCGCCCAGGTATTCGACGCCCACGTTGTGGCCGCCCACGAAGGCACGCTCGCCGTCCACCACCACGATCTTGCGGTGGTTGCGGAAGTTCAGCTGGAAGCGGTTGACGAACTGCTGGTTGGTCGCGAACGGATGGACCTCGACGCCGCCGGCGCGCAGCGCGTTCACGTAGCGATGCGGCAGGTCGAAGCTGCCGATGCTGTCGTAGAGCAGGTAGCAGCGCACGCCGCGCCCGGCGCAGGCGATCAGCGCGTCGCGCAGCATGTCGCCTAGCGTGTCGTCGCGCACGATGAAGAACTGCACGATCACGCAGTGGCGCGCGGCCTCGATCGCGCCGAGGATCGCCGCGAAGGTCGCCTCGCCGTTCACCAGCAGCCGCACCGCGTTGCCGCCCACGAAGGGCATCCCGCCCAGGTGGGTCAGCGCGCGCACCGGCGCCAGGCCCAGCGCGTCGGCCGGCACGCCCAGCGAGCTGCCGTGCGTGTCCCAGCTGGAGGGGCGCGAGCGCGTGCGCAGCGCGGCCGTCTCGCTGCGGCGCGCGTCGACATAGCCCGAGAACTTGCTGCGGCCGAGGAACAGGTAGGGGATCAGCGTCAGGTAGGGCATCGCGGTCAGCGAGACCGCCCAGGCGATCGCGCCCTGCGAGGTGCGGGTATTGAGGATCGCGTGGCAGGCCGCGATCACCCCGAGGATGTGGGCGATCGCGATGAGGGTGCCGAGATGGAGCCAGTCGAGTTGCATCGGTGCTTGGAGTTCCGGGTGGTGCGTGGCGGCGGATTTGCCGCGTGACGCAACTTGGCGATCGACCCGAGCGGCCCGCGATACGGCGGCAGGCTCGCCCGGGCCGTTCGGCTGGTCCCCCGGGCCGCCGTGCCGGGCCGGGGGACCAGCGCGGGATTCAGGCCGCGTGCGGCAGGTCGGCGGCGTGGATCAGGAACACGCAGTCGTCGCCGGCGCTGGTCGGCAGCCAGATCAGGTCCAGGCCGCCGAAGGCCGCCTCGACGTTGTGACGCTCGTTGCCGATTTCCACCACCAGCACGCCGTCCTCCTTGAGCCACTTCTTCGCCTCGCGCAGGATGCGGCGCACGATGTCCATGCCGTCGTCGCCGCCGGCCAGCGCCATCTCGGGCTCGTGGCGGTATTCGTCGGGCAGCGCGGCCATCGAGTCGGCGTTCACGTAGGGCGGATTGCTCAGGATCACGTCGTAGCGCAGCTCCGGGTCGGCCAGCCGCTCGGTGGGCAGCGGCGCGTAGAGATCGCCGTGATGCAGCGCGATGCGATGGTCGAGCCGGTAGTCGCTGATGTTGATCTCGGCGACTTCCAGCGCGTCTTCCGACAGGTCCACCGCGTCGATCTCGGCATGCGGGAAGGCCTCGGCGGCGAGCACCGCCAGGCAGCCCGAGCCGGTGCAGAGCTCGAGCACCGCGCCCACCTGTTCCGGGTCGGCCACGTAGGGCTGCAGGCCGTCGTCGAGCAGCTCGCCGATGAAGGAGCGCGGCACGATCACGCGTTCGTCGACGTAGAAGCGATGGCCGTGCATCCAGGCCTCGTTGGTCAGGTAGGCGGCCGGCAGGCGCTCCTCGACGCGCCGCTCGAGCTGGGCGAGCACCGCCTCGATCTCCTCGGGCAGCAGGCGCGCGTCGAGGAAGGGGTCGAGCGTGTCGAGCGGCAGGTGCAGCGTGTGCAGCACCAGGTAGACGGCCTCGTCGTAGGCGTTCTCCGAGCCGTGGCCGAACGTCAGGCCGGCGGCGGAAAAGCGCGAGACGCCGTAGCGGATCAGGTCGCGGGGCGTGCCGAACACGGCGGCGGGCGTGGCAGGGGTGGCGGGCGTGGTCATGGCGGCCTCCGTCAGGCGATCAGTTGTTCGAGCACGCGGCGGTAGACGTTCTTCAGCGGATCGATGAAGCGCAGCTCGACATGCTCGTCGATCTTGTGGATCGAGGCGTTGGGCGGCCCGAACTCGATCACCTGCGGGCAGATCCGCGCGATGAAGCGGCCGTCCGAGGTGCCGCCGGTGGTCGACAGCTCGGTCTCGACGCCGGTTTCGTCGTGGATCGCCTTCGCCAGCGCGATCGAGAGGTCGCCGCGCGGCGTGAGGAACGGCAGGCCGCTGATCGACCACTTCAGTTCGTAGTCGAAGCCGTGCTTGTCGAGGATCGCGTGGACCCGCGCCTGCAGGCCCTCCACCGTGCTGGCGGTCGAGAAGCGGAAGTTGAACAGCAGGGTGACGTGGCCCGGGATCACGTTGGTCGCGCCGGTGCCGCCGTGCAGGTTCGAGACCTGCCAGGTGGTGGGCGGGAAGTATTCGTTGCCCTCGTCCCAGCGCTCGGCGGCGAGCTCGGCCAGTGCCGGCGCGAGCAGGTGGATCGGGTTCCTGGCCAGGTGCGGGTAGGCGATATGCCCCTGCACGCCCTTGACGATCAGTTCGCCCGACATCGAGCCGCGCCGGCCGTTCTTGACCATGTCGCCGAGCGTGGCCGAGGAGGTCGGCTCGCCGACGATGCAGTAGTCGAGGCGTTCGCCGCGCTCGCCGAGCGCCTCCACCACCTTGACGGTGCCGTCGGTGGCCGGGCCTTCCTCGTCGCTGGTGATCAGCATCGCGATCGAGCCGCGGTGCTGCGGATGCGCGGCCACGAACTCCTCGCTGGCCACCACGAAGCCGGCCAGCGAGGTCTTCATGTCGGCCGCGCCGCGGCCGTACAGCTTGCCGTCGCGATGCGCGGGGATGAAGGGCGGCGAGGTCCATTGCTCGAGCGGGCCGGTCGGCACCACGTCGGTGTGGCCCGCGAACGCGAGCAGCTTGCCGTCGCGGCCCTCGGTGCCGCGCTTGACGGCCCACAGGTTGGTCACGCCGTGCGAGGCGATGGTCTCGCACTCGAAGCCGATCGCCGCGAGGCGCTCGATCATGATCTGCTGGCAGTGTTGATCGTCGGGCGTCACGGACGGGCGCGCGATCAACTGTTCGGTAAGGGCTAGGGTGGCTGACATGGTTCGGACCACTTTCGATGAAAAATGCCGGCGCGACGGCCGGCAGGTCGGGGCGCGCAAGCCGCGTGGCCGGCGCGCCCGGTGCTTCGTGATGCGTGCCTCAGGCGCCGAACAGCGCGGCGTACTGGTCGGAGACGAAGCCGACTGCCTTCACGCGGCCGTCGACCTCCACCACCGGCCGCTTGATCACCGAGGGCTTGTCGAGCATCAGCGCGATCGCGCCGGCTTCGGTCTCGGCGCTCGCCTTGACCTCGTCGGGCAGGGCGCGCCAGGTGGTGCCGCGGCGGTTGACGAGGGTCTCCAGCGGCACGTCCTTCAGCCAGCCCTTCACGATGGCGGCGGTCAGGCCCGCCTTCTTGAAGTCGTGGAAGTCGAACGCGACGCCGTGTTCGTCCAGCCACACGCGGGCCTTCTTCACGGTATCGCAGTTCGGGATGCCGTAGACGACGGTCGTCATCAGTCGCCTCGCAGCAGTTCGTTCAGGCCGACCTTGGCGCGCGTCTTGGCGTCGACCTTCTTGACGATCACGGCGCAGTACAGGCTGTGCGAGCCGTCCTTCGAGGGCAGGTTGCCGGCCACCACCACCGAGCCGGCGGGGATGCGGCCGTAGCTGATCTCGCCCGTCTCGCGGTCATAGATCTTGGTACTCTGGCCGAGGTAGACGCCCATCGAGATCACCGAGTTCTCCTCGACGATCACGCCTTCCACCACTTCCGAGCGCGCGCCGATGAAGCAGTTGTCCTCGATGATGACCGGGTTGGCCTGCAGCGGCTCGAGCACGCCGCCGATGCCGACGCCGCCCGACAGGTGGACGTTCTTGCCGATCTGCGCGCAGGAGCCGACGGTGGCCCAGGTGTCGACCATGGTGCCTTCGTCGACGTAGGCGCCGATGTTGGTGTACGAGGGCATCAGCACCACGTTCTTCGCGATGAAGGAGCCGCGGCGCGCGACGGCCGGCGGCACCACGCGGAAGCCGCCCGCGGCGAAGTCTTCCGCCGTGTAGTTGGCGAACTTCGAGGGCACCTTGTCGAAGAACTGCGAGTAGCCGCCGGCGGCCATCGGCGCGTTGTCTTCCAGGCGGAACGACAGCAGCACGGCCTTCTTCAGCCACTGGTGCACGATCCATTCGCCGTTCTGCTTCTCGGCGACGCGCAGCGAACCGCGGTCGAGTTGCTCGATGGCGTGCGCGACGGCCTCGCGGACCTCGGCGGGCGCGGCCTTGGGCGAGAGCTCGGCTCGGTTTTCCCAGGCGGTATCGATGATTTGCTGAAGTTGTTGCGACATGTTGGTTGCTTCGCTGGAAGTTGGAAGAGGAATCGGGACGGTCAATACGGGAGCGGGCTCAGCGAGCCTGGCTGGCGAGAGCGCGGCAGAACTCGACGATGCGCTGGGCGCCTTCGAGGCATTCGGCGCTTTCGGCGACCAGCGCGATCCGCACGAAATCGCGGCCCGGATTCGTGCCGTGCGCGTCGCGCGCGAGATACGAGCCGGGCAGAACCGTCACATTATAGTCGGCGTGGAGACGCCGGGCGAACTCGGTATCCGACAGGCCGGTGCGCGCCACGTTCGCCCACAGGTAGAAGGCCGCGTCGGGCAGCGCCACGTCGAGCACCTCGGCCAGCAGCGGCGTGACGGCCGCGAATTTTTGCGCATAGAGTGCGCGGTTCTCGCGCACATGTTCCTCGTCGCCCCAGGCCGCGATGCTGGCCTGCTGCCAGACCGGCGAGAGCGCGGCGCCGTGGTAGGTGCGGTACAGCAGGAAGCGCTTGAGGATCGCGGCGTCGCCGGCCACGAAGCCCGAGCGCATGCCCGGCACGTTGGAGCGCTTGGACAGGCTCGACAGCATCACCAGCCGCTCGAAGCCGCGGCCGAGGCGCCGCGCCGCGTCCAGGCCGCCCAGCGGCGGCGCGGCTTCGTCGAAATAGATCTCCGAATAGCATTCGTCGGAGGCGATCACGAAGCCGTGGCGGTCCGACAGCGCGAACAGCTCGCGCCAGTCCTCCAGCGTGAGCACCGCGCCGGTCGGGTTGCCCGGCGAGCAGACGAACAGCAGCTGGGTGCGGGCCCAGACCTCGTCGGGCACGCTCGAATAATCAGGGGCGAAATTGCGCGCCGGATCGCTGTTGACGAACACCGGCTCGGCGCCCGCCAGCAGGGCCGCGCCCTCGTAGATTTGATAGAACGGATTCGGACAGAGTACGATCGCTGACTTGCCGTCGGCGCGCGGCGCGGCGTCGATCACGGCTTGCGCGAGCGAGAACAGCGCCTCGCGCGAGCCCGAGACGGGCAGCACCTGGCTGGCCGCATCGACGGATTCGATGCCGTAGCGGCGCTCGACCCAGCGCGCGATCGCCGTGCGCAACGCGTCCGAGCCCGCCGTGGCCGGGTACGAGGCCAGGCCGTCGAGCGAGGCCACCACCGCGTCGCGGATCAGCGCCGGCGTCGCATGCTTGGGCTCGCCGATGCCGAAGCTGATCGGGGCGTGCGCGGCGGACGGCTTGACGTCCTTGAACAGCGCGCGGAGCTTTTCGAACGGATAGGGCTGGAGCGTATCGAGTCGTGGATTCACGGGCTTGGGCTTCGGAGGCGGTTGGGGCCCGTCGGGGACGGGCTGGAACGAATCGGGCGGCGGCGCGGCGGCCGAGGGCCGGGCGACCGGCGGCGCGGGATGCGCGTCGCCTGGCTGGCGGGGCGCGAGGCGCACGCCGCGGGCCGGCCTGGTGGGCCGGAGCGGTCGATTATAGCTTGCCGCCGCGCGCCCCCGGGCCGGCGGCGCGGTGCCGGGGCCGGATCGGCGCGATGGTTGGCGGGATCGATAACCGGAAGCGCCGGCAACCGGGCGGCCCGATAACCAGGATGGACAATAACCGGGCGGCTCGATAATTCGACGCGCCGATGATCGGGCGGGCGGGCCGGCGCGGCGCGAGACGATGCAACAACGGAAACGGGGGCAGGTGGGCGGAAATGAAGGGACATGAACAGTCGGCGCTGCCGACCCTGGCGATCCTGGTGGGCGCGTCGGTCTGGGGGCTGGTCTGGTATCCGCTGCGGATGCTGGCCGGGCTCGGCCTGACGGGCACCGCGGCCAGCGCGCTGACCTGCTTCTGCGCCTGTCTGTTCGTGGTGGTCTGGCGCCGCCGCGCGCTCGTCACGCTGCGCTGGCACTGGCTGCTGGCCGCGCTCGGGGTGGCCGCCGGCATCACCAACCTCGGCTTCGTCTGGGGCACGATTCACGGCGAGGTGCTGCGCGTGATGCTGCTGTTCTACCTGACCCCGGCGTGGACCGCGATCTATTCCCATTTCCTGCTGCGCGAGCGTCTGACCTGGGCCAGCGCCGCGCTGGCGGCGCTGTCGATCACCGGCGCCATGCTGATGCTCTGGTCGCCGCGCCTGGGCCTGCCGCTGCCCTCGAACCCGGCCGAATGGGCGGGGCTGGCCGCCGGCCTGAGCTTCGCGATGAGCAACGTGCTGGTGGTGCGGATCTCGCGCGACCTGCCGGAGCTCAAGCCCGAGATGCGCACCGCCACGCTGTTCGCGGGCGGCGCGGCCTTCGGGCTGGCGGCGATGTTCGTGGAAGGCGTGCCGCCGCTGCCCGCGCCGCATGCCGTGACGCTGGCGCTGCTGCTGGCCGCCGCGATCGGCGTGGTCACCGCGCTCAACAACCTGCTGGTTCAATACGGGCTTGCCCGGGTACCGGCCAATCGCGCCTCGATCATCATGCTGTTCGAGATCGTCGTCACCGCGCTGTCGGCGTGGCTGTTCGCCGACGAGCTGCCGGGCGCGCGCGAGTGGCTCGGCGGCGCCTGCATCGTGCTCGCCACGCTGCTGTCGAGCCGCGTGCACAAGGCTCCGACCCAGGCGCCGGCCGGCGACGCCGATCGCCGGGACGAGGCCCGCGCGATGGTATGATGGACCCGCTTCACGGGGCGGTCCGGCGCATGGCCGGAGCCCTTTGTCCGAATTCCGGGACGGGCGGCGCGAGCGATGCGCCGCCGGTTGCCGTCCGTTTCAATCCATATTCAATACCGATACCGACGTGCGACTGAGCTCGATCAAACTCGCAGGCTTCAAATCCTTCGTCGATCCCACGCATTTCCAGGTTCCGGGCCAGCTCGTCGGCGTGGTCGGACCGAACGGTTGCGGCAAGTCCAACATCATCGATGCCGTGCGCTGGGTGCTCGGCGAATCGCGCGCCTCCGAGCTGCGCGGCGAGTCGATGCAGGACGTGATCTTCAACGGCTCCACCACGCGCAAGCCCGGCAGCCGGGCCAGCGTCGAGCTGATCTTCGATAACTCCGACGGCCGCGCCGCCGGCCAGTGGGGCCAGTACGGCGAGATCGCGGTCAAGCGCGTGCTCACGCGCGACGGCACCTCCAGCTACTACATCAACAATCTTCCGGCGCGCCGCCGCGACATCCAGGACATCTTCCTCGGCACCGGCCTCGGGCCGCGCGCCTACGCGATCATCGGGCAGGGCATGATCGCGCGGATCATCGAGGCCAAGCCCGAGGAGCTGCGCGTGTTCCTGGAGGAAGCCGCCGGCGTGTCGAAGTACAAGGAGCGCCGCCGCGAGACCGAGAACCGCCTGCACGACACGCGCGAGAACCTGACGCGCGTCGAGGACATCGTGCGCGAACTCGGTGCCAACCTCGAGAAGCTCGAGGCGCAGGCGGTGGTGGCCACCAAGTACAAGGAACTGCTGGCCGACGGCGAGGAAAAGCAGCGCCTGCTGTGGCTGCTGCGCAAGAGCGAGGCGCAGGGCGAGCAGCAGAAGCAGCAGCGCGCCATCGAGCAGGCCCAGATCGACCTGGAGGCGCAGACCGCCAAGTTGCGCGAGGTCGAGGCGCAGCTCGAGACGCTGCGGGTGGCCCATTACGCGGCCAGCGACGCGATGCAGGGCGCCCAGGGTTCGCTCTACGAGGCGAATGCCGAGGTCAGCCGGCTCGAGGCCGAGATCAAGTTCATCGTCGAGTCGCGTAACCGAGTGCAGGCGCAGATCGCCGCGCTGACGGCGCAGCGCGAGCAGTGGCAGGCGCAGGCGCAGAAGGCGCAGGACGATCTCGAGGAGGCCGAGGAAGCGCGCGCGATGGCCGACGAGAAGGCCGCGATGGCCGAGGACGAGGCGGCCGCCAAGCACGACGCGCTGCCGGCGCTGGAATCGCGCTGGCGCGATGCGCAGGCGCAGCTCAACGACGAGCGCGGCCGGATCGCCCAGACCGAGCAGTCGCTGAAGCTGGAGGCCGCGCACCAGCGCAACGCCGACCAGCAACTGATGCAGTTGCAGCAGCGCCACGAGCGCCTGAAGTCGGAGGCGGGCGGGCTCGACGCGCCCGACGAGGCGCAGCTCGAGGAGCAGCGCATGCAGTTGGCCGAGCAGGAGGAGATCCTGCACGACGCGCAGGCGCGCCTGGCCGATGCCCAGGAGACGCTGCCGCGGCTGGACGCCGAGCGCCGCGCCGCGCAGGAGCGCGTGCAGGCCGAAAGCGCCCAGATCCACCAGCTCGAGGCGCGCCTGGCCGCGCTCAAGCAACTGCAGGAAAACGTCCAGACCGAGGGCAAGATCCAGCCCTGGCTCGACAAGCACGAGCTGGGTGCGCTGCCGCGCCTCTGGAAGAAGCTGCATGTCGAGCCGGGCTGGGAAAACGCCCTGGAGGCGGTGCTGCGCGAGCGGCTGGCCGCGCTGGAAATCTCCAATCTCGACTGGGTCAAGGCCTTCGCGACCGACGCGCCGCCCGCCAAGCTGGCCTTCTTCTCGCCGCCGCCGGCGGGCGAGCCGCTGGCCACACCGGCCGGCATGCGCGCGGTGCTGTCGCTGGTGCGCATCGACGATGCCGGCCTGCGCGCCGTGCTCAACGACTGGCTCGGCTCGGTGTTCGTGGCCGACGACCTGGCCCAGGCGCTGGCCGCGCGCGCGCAACTGCCGGCCGGCGGCGCCTACGTGGTGAAGGCCGGCCACTTGGTGACGCGCTCGGGCGTGCAGCTCTACGCGGCCGATTCCGAGCAGGCCGGCATGCTGGCGCGCCAGCAGGAGATCGAGAACCTCGGTCGCCAGGTGCGCGCGCAGGCGCTGCTCGCCGACGAGGCGAAGACGGCCTCGATCCGCGCCGAGGCGGCCCACACGCAGGCCGCGCAGGCGCTCGGCGAGGTGCGGGCCCAGGTCGAGCGCGCCCAGCAGCGCGTGCACGCGCTGCAGATGGAGGTGCTGAAGCTGGCGCAGGCGCACGAGCGCTACACGCAGCGCAGCACGCAGATCCGCGAGGAACTCGAGGAGATCGGCGCGCAGATCGACGAGCAGCGTGCGCTGCGGGCCGAATCCGAGGCGAACTTCGAACGCTACGACGGCGAGCTGGCCGAGCTGCAGGCGAAGTTCGAGGACAACCAGCTCGCCTTCGAGGCGCTCGACGAGGAACTGAGCAACGCCCGCCAGCAGGCCCGCGATCTCGAGCGCGCGGCCAACGACGCGCGCTTCGCGGCGCGCAATTCGGCCAACCGCATCGACGAGCTCAAGCGCAGCATCCAGGTCGCGCACGACCAGATCGAGCGCGTCGCCGCCTCGCTGGAGGATGCCCGCGCCGAACTCGAGACCATCAACGAGCAGACCGCCCACACCGGCCTGCAGGACGCGCTGGAAATCCGCTCGGCCAAGGAGCAGGCGCTGGGCGCCGCACGACTCGAGCTCGACGACCTGACCGCCAAGCTGCGCGCGCTCGACGAGTCGCGCCTGGCCGCCGAGCGTGCCCAGCAGCCGCTGCGCGATCGCATCACCGAGCTGCAACTGAAGGAGCAGGCCGCGCGCCTGTCGGCCGAGCAGTTCAGCGAGCAACTGGCCGCGGCCGGCGTCGACGAGGCGGCCCTGCTGCCCAAGCTGACGCCGGAGCTGCGACCCTCCTACCTGCAGGGCGAGGTCACGCGCATCAACAACGCGATCGCCGCGCTCGGCCCGGTCAACATGGCCGCGCTCGAGGAACTGGCGGCCGCCAGCGAGCGCAAGATCTTCCTCGACGCGCAATCGGCCGACCTGCTGGCCGCGATCACCACGCTCGAGGACGCGATCCACAAGATCGACCAGGAAACCCGCACCTTGCTGCAGGGCACCTTCGATCAGGTCAACCATCACTTCAGCGACCTGTTCCCGAAGCTGTTCGGCGGCGGCCAGGCCAAGCTGATCATGACCGGTGACGAGATCCTCGATGCCGGCGTGCAGGTGATGGCGCAGCCGCCGGGCAAGAAGAACGCGACCATCCACCTGCTGTCGGGCGGCGAGAAGGCGCTGACCGCCACCGCCCTGGTGTTCGCGATGTTCCAGCTCAACCCCGCGCCGTTCTGCCTGCTCGACGAGGTGGACGCGCCGCTCGACGACGCCAATACCGAGCGTTTCGCGAACCTGGTGCGCGCCATGTCGAGCAAGACGCAGTTCCTGTTCATCTCGCACAACAAGATCGCGATGGAAATGGCGCAGCAGCTGATCGGCGTGACCATGCAGGAGCAGGGCGTGTCGCGGATCGTGGCGGTCGACATGGAAACGGCCGCCGGTTTTGCCCAGAATATTGGCTGAATGCGCGCGCCGCCTCGAAGCGGCGCGCCGGAAAAAGAATTCCTGATGGAGCATGCATGGACGAGTTGACACTCGGGTTGATTGGCGTAGGCGTGGTGGTGGTTGGCGGCATCGTGGTCTACAACGCCTGGCAGGGCGCCAAGGTGCGCCGCCGGATGCCGCGGCCGATGCCGCCCGAGGCCGCCGATACGCTGGCGCGCCAGGAGCGCGACGAGGATGCGCCCTTCATCGAGCCGGTGCGGCAGCCCTCGCCGGCGCCTGCGGTGGCGCGGCGCGAGCCCACGGTGGCGGCGCCGGCCGCGGCCGCCGATCACGAGGCCCGCGTCGAGCCGACCTTCGGCGGCGCGCCGGAAGCTCCGGCCGATACGCCCGCCGACCTGCAGGCCGATGAAACGCTCACCGCCGCAGGCGAGGGCGCGGATCACGCAGCCGGCGAGGCCGAGTCCGCCGAAGCCGGCGCCGCGGCGCAGCCTGCAATCGCGACAACCGCCGTGCCGATCGATGACGGCGAGCCGGTGCTGCCGGCCGCCACCACGATCTCCTCGGCGCCGCCCACCATCGTCGATCGCCGCATCGACTGCATCGTGCCGATCCGGCTCGGCGCGTCGCTGCCCGGCGAGCGCATCCTGCCGGCCGCGCAGCGCCTGCGCCGTGCCGGCAGCAAGCCGGTCCACATCGAGGGCAAGCCCGAGGACGGCGGCAACTGGGAGCTGTTGCAGAACGGCGTGCGCTACGAGGAACTGCGCGCGGCCGCGCAACTGGCGAATCGCAATGGCCCGCTCAACGAGCTCGAATTCTCCGAATTCGTCTCGGGCGTGGGCCAGTTCGCCGACGCGATCGACGGCGCGCCCGAATTTCCCGACATGCTGGAGACGGTCTCGATGGCGCGCGAGCTCGATGGCTTCGCCGCGCAATGCGACGCGCAGTTGTCGATCAACGTGATGTCGGACGGCGCGCCCTGGTCGGCCAACTACGTGCAGGCGGTGGCCTCGCAGGACGGCCTGCTGCTGTCGCGCGACGGCACGCGCTTCGTCAAGCTCGACGCGAAGCAGAACCCGGTGTTCATGCTGCAGTTCGGCGACACCAACTTCCTGCGCGACGACCTGACCTACAAGGGCGGGAACATGATCACCCTGGTGCTCGACGTGCCGGTGGCCGACGAGGACATCCTGCCCTTCAAGCTGATGTGCGACTACGCGAAGTCGCTGTCCGACCGGATCGGCGCGCGGGTGGTCGACGATTCGCGCCGGCCGCTGCCCGAATCCACCCTGGTGGCGATCGAGCAGCAACTGATGAAGCTCTACGCGAAGCTCGAGGAAGCCGGCATCCCGGCCGGCTCGCCCGTCACGCGGCGCCTGTTCAGCCAGTAAGCCGAAGCCGGCCCCCGGGGCGCGGGTTTTCCCGTCCCGGCCGCCGGCGATTCGGCGCTTGCAGGAAGGTGCGCAAGCGCGCGCCGCCTGAGATAATCCTGCCTTGATTGTCACCAGAGCAAGTGCCGCCAGCATGGCCCGATCCCCAGTTGAACCGCCAGCCAGCCAGCCGTCCGAACGGGCGGCCTGGCTGCGCAATGAACTCGAGCGCGCGAATCACGCCTATTACGTGCTCGACCAGCCCGACCTGCCCGACGCCGAATACGACCGGCTGTTCCGCGAGCTGCAGCAAATCGAGGCCGAGCATCCCGACCTGATCACGCTCGACTCGCCGACCCAGCGCGTGGGTGGCGAGGCCGCCACCGGCTTCACGCCGGTGGTGCACGACGCGCCGATGCTGTCGCTGAACAATGGTTTCTCCGACGAGGACATCGCCGCCTTCGACAAGCGTGTGGCCGATGCGCTCGACAAGGCGCCGGCCGACCTGGCCGGCACCGCCACCGATCCGGTCGAATACGCCTGCGAGCTCAAGTTCGACGGCCTGGCGATCTCGCTGCGCTACGAACATGGCCGCTTCGTGCAGGCCGCCACGCGCGGCGACGGCACCACCGGCGAGGACGTCACCGAGAACGTGCGCACCATCCGCTCGATCCCGCTGACGCTGAAGGGCAAGAACCCGCCGGCCCTGCTCGACGTGCGCGGCGAGGTGCTGATGTACAAGCGCGATTTCGCGCGCCTGAACCAGCGCCAGCGCGAGGCCGAGCAGCGCGAGTTCGCCAATCCGCGCAACGCGGCGGCCGGCAGCCTGCGCCAGCTCGATTCGAAGATCACTGCGCAGCGGCCGCTGTCCTTCTTCGCCTACGGCATCGGCGTGCTCGAAGGCGCGGCCATGCCCGATACGCACAGCGGCCTGCTCGACTGGTACGCCGGCTTCGGGCTGCCGGTCAATCGCGAGCGCGCGGTGGTGAAGGGCGCCGAGGGGCTGCTGGCCTTCTTCCACAAGGTCGGCGAGCGGCGCGAGGCGCTGCCCTACGACATCGACGGCGTGGTCTACAAGGTCAACCGGCGCGACGAGCAGGAGCGGCTCGGTTTCGTCTCGCGCGCGCCGCGCTTCGCGCTGGCCCACAAGTTCCCGGCCCAGGAGGCGCTCACCCGGCTGCTGGCGATCGAGGTGCAGGTCGGCCGCACCGGCGCGATCACCCCGGTGGCGCGGCTCGAGCCGGTGTTCGTGGGCGGCGCGACGGTGACCAACGCGACCCTGCACAACGAGGACGAGGTGCGCCGCAAGGACATCCGGATCGGCGACACGGTGATCGTGCGGCGCGCCGGAGACGTGATTCCCGAGGTGGTGTCGTCCCTGCTCGACCGGCGCCCGGCCGACGCGGCCGAATTCGTGATGCCGACCGAATGCCCGGTCTGCGGCTCGCGCATCGAGCGGCTGCCCGAGGAGGCGATCGCGCGCTGCACGGGCGGCCTGTTCTGCCCGGCGCAGCGCAAGCAGGCGCTGTGGCACTTCGCGCAGCGCCGCGCGCTCGACATCGACGGCCTCGGCGAGAAGATCATCGACCAGTTGGTCGAGCAGAACCTGGTGCGCACGCCGGCCGACCTGTTCCATCTCGGTTTCGCGACCCTGGCGGCGCTCGACCGCTTCGCCGACAAGTCCGCGCAAAACCTGCTCGACTCGCTGGAGAAGGCGCGTCACACCACGCTCGGCCGCTTCATCTACGCGCTGGGGATCCGCCACGTCGGCGAATCGACGGCCAAGGACCTGGCCAAGCACTTCGGCTCGCTGCAGCCGATCATGGACGCCACCACCGAGCAACTGCTCGAAGTCAACGACGTCGGCCCGGTGGTGGCCGAGTCGCTGCACCAGTTCTTCGCCGAGGAGCACAATCGCACCGTGATCGCGCAACTGCGCGAGAAGGTCGACTGGCCGGAAGGGCCGCCCGCGCCGCGCGAGCCGCAGGGCGTGCTGGCCGGCAAGACCGTGGTGCTGACGGGCACGCTGCCGACGCTGGGCCGCGACGAGGCGAAGGCGCTGCTCGAGGCGGCCGGCGCCAAGGTGACCGGCTCGGTGTCGAAGAAGACCGATTACGTGGTCGCCGGTGCCGAGGCGGGGAGCAAGCTCGCCAAGGCCGAGGAACTCGGCATCCCCGTGCTCGACGAGGACGGGATGCATCTACTGCTCAAGGGAGAACTGCCATCATGATTCGCGAGATCCTCAGGATGGGCGATCCGCGCCTGCTCGAAGTCGCGAAGCCGGTCGAGGCCTTCGATACGCCGGAACTGCACGAGCTGGTCGCCGACATGTTCGAGACCATGCACCACGCCAACGGCGCGGGGCTGGCCGCGCCGCAGATCGGCGTGGGCCTGCAACTGATCATCTTCGGTTTCGGCAACAACGCGCGCTACCCGGACGCGCCGCCGGTGCCGGAGACGGTGCTGATCAATCCGAGCGTGGAATACCTGCCGCCGGACATGGAGGAGGGCTGGGAAGGCTGCCTGTCGGTGCCGGGCATGCGCGGCGTGGTGAGCCGCTACAGCAAGGTCCACTACTCGGGCTTCGACCAGTACGGCAAGCGCATCGACCGCATCGCCGAGGGCTTCCATGCGCGTGTGGTCCAGCACGAATACGACCACCTGATCGGCAAGCTCTATCCGATGCGGATCACCGACTTCTCGAAGTTCGGCTTCGCCGAGGTGCTGTTCCCCGGGCTCGATCCGAACGCGGACGACTGAGCGTCGCCAGCACTCGCTGCAATGAAAACGGCGCCGGGAACCCTCGCGGGTTCGCCGGCGCCGTGTCTTTTGCGCGGGCCGCACGTCGGGCCGCTCTGGCGGCCGTTCGTGCTGCTGCGATCAGAAGTTCTCGTCGGGCGACAGGTAGCGCCACTCGCCTTGCGGCAGCGCGCCTAGCATCACGTGGCCCATCCGCACGCGCTTCAGGCCGATCACCTCCAGCCCGACCAGCTCGCACATGCGACGGATCTGGCGCTTCTTGCCTTCGCGCAGCACGAAGCGCAACTGTTCGCCGTTCTGCCAGCTCACCATCGCGGGCTTGAGCGGCGCGCCGTCGAGTTCCAGGCCGTGGCGCAGCTTGGCCAGCGATTCGGCCGGGAAATGCTGGTCGATGTCGGCCAGGCGCTCGCCGAAGCGCACGCGCACCAGGTATTCCTTGTCGATGTCGGATTGCTCGCCGATCAGCTGCTTGGCGATGCGGCCGTCCTGCGTCAGCACCAGCAGGCCGGTCGAGTCGATGTCGAGGCGGCCTGCCGGCGCCAGCGTGCGCAGGTGCTGCGGCGAGAAACGCAGCGCCGAATGATCGCCGCTCCAGTGGTTCTCGCGCGTGATCAGGGTGACGGCCGGCTCGTAGCCGTCCTCGGCCTGGCCCGATACGTAGCCGACCGGCTTGTGCAGCAGGATCGTCACCTGGGCGGCCTGGGCAGCCTGGGCGCGCTGGTCGATCTCGATGTTCTGCTCCGGGCGCACCTTGGTGCCGAGCGTGTCGATCCGCTCGCCGTCGACCAGCACCCAGCCCTTCTCGATCCATTCGTCGGCCTCGCGGCGCGAGCAGAGGCCGAGCTCGGACATCCGCTTCGAGAGACGGACCATGCCGGTTTCGTCGGCGTCGTCGAAGGAGGCGGCGCGCGACTTGACGGGCTGAGCGACCTTCAGGCGCGAGGGGGCGGCGTCGCGCACGGGGCGGGCGCCGGCACGGGCGGGACGATCGCCGCTATCACGGGCAGGGCGGCCTTCGCCACGGAACGCGCTGCGTTCGCCGTCGCGAGCGGGGCGTGCCGGACGATCACCGTCGCGGGAGAAGCGGGCGCCGTCACGCGGCGGCCGTTCACCGTCGCGCGTGGGGCGGCCTTCGCCACGGAACGAACCGCGCTCGCCATCGCGAGCGGGGCGCGCCGGACGATCGCCATCGCGGGAGAAGCGGGCGCCGTCACGCGGCGGCCGTTCACCGTCGCGCGTGGGGCGGCCTTCGCCGCGGAACGAACCGCGTTCGCCATCGCGAGCGGGGCGCGCCGGACGATCGCCATCGCGGGAGAAGCGAGCGCCGTCACGCGGCGGCCGTTCACCATCACGCGCAGGGCGGCCTTCGCCGCGGAACGAGCCATGTTCGCCATCACGAGCGGGGCGCGCCGGGCGATCGCCGTCGCGGGAGAAACGGGCGCCGTCACGCGGCGGCCGTTCACCTTCACGCGTGGGGCGGCCTTCGCCGCGGAACGAGCCGCGTTCGCCATCGCGAGCAGGGCGCGCCGGACGATCGCCATCGCGGGAGAAACGCGCGCCGTCACGCGTCGGGCGTTCACCATCACGAGCGGGGCGCGCCGGACGATCTCCATCGCGGGAGAAACGCGTGCCGTCACGCGGGGGACGATCGCCGCCGGTGCGGGCAGGGCGGCCTTCGCCGCGGAACGCACCGCGCTCGCCATCGCGAGCGGGGCGCGCCGGGCGATCCCCGTCGCGGGAGAAGCGAGCGCCGTCACGCGCCGGGCGATCGCCGCCCTCGCGCGGCGGCCGGCCGAAGCCGCCGCGCTCACCGTCACGCGGCGCGCGCGGTTTCACCGCGCCGGCGCCGGCCGGCTTGGCCGCGCGCGGCGCCGCCGACTTCGCGCCGGCCGGCCGCTTGGCGGACGGTTTCGGTTTCGTCGCGGGATCGAGCGGCGCGGGGCGCGTCGGTTTGCGGCCAGCCAGGCTGCCTGAGCGGACCGGGGCGCGGGACGGCGATGCCGGGCGGGGATTCTTGATTGTCAGTTTGGTGCGCATAAACGCTGGATTTCACTCAGGCTGCGATCGCGCGCAGCAATTCAGTTTCGACCTGGATCTGCAAACGGTTGTCGGACAGGCCGGCGCCGTCGAGCAGGAACACGTCCTCGACGCGCTCGCCGAGCGTATTGATCCGCGCCGCATGGACGCCGACCCGGTGCTCGGCCAGCACGCGCGCGATCGAATAGAGAAGGCCCGGCCGGTCGTTGGCGGACACGGACAGGATGTAGTACTGACCACGCTCGTCGGCGCGCAGGTCGACGCGGGGCGTGATCGGGAAGGTGCGCGACAGGCGCGACAGGCGGCCCTTCGACGGTTCGGGCAGCGGCGCCGGGCTGGACAGCCGGTCGGCGAGCTGCTGTTCGACGAGGTTGGCGATATCGCGATACTGCACGTCGTGCTCGGAGCGCGTGACGATGAAATTGTCGAGCGCGTAGCCGTGGCGGGTGGTGCTGATGCGCGCATCGAGCACCGACAGGCCGTTGCGGTCGAAGTAGGCGCAGATGCCCGCGAACAGGTCCGAACGGTCCTTGACGTAGACCAGCACCTGCAGCGCGTCGCCCACCGGCGAGGGCCGCGCGCGCACGATCGCCGTCTCGGCATGCACGTGCCGGTACAGCACGCGCGTCTGCCAGGCGATATCGGCCGCGTCGTGGCGCAGGAAGTAGCCGACGTCGAGCTGGTCCCACAGCGGCTGGTGCACGTCGTCGGGCACGGTCTCCAGCCGCAGCAGCGCGAGCGCCTCGTCGCGGCGCGTCTGCAGCTCGGAATGCGTGTCGGGCCGCGCGCCGCCGAGCACCGCGCTGGTGGCGCGGTACAGATCCTCCAGCAGCTTGCCCTTCCAGGTGTTCCAGACCTTCGGGCTGGTGCCGCGGATATCGGCCACGGTCAGCAGGTAGAGCGCGGTCAGCCAGCGCTCGTTGCCGACCAGGCCGGCGAAGCGCTTGACCACCTCGGGATCGCTGATGTCCTGCTTCTGCGCGACCTGGCTCATGGTCAGGTGATGCTCGACCAGCCAGACCACCAGCGCGGCATCGTCGCCGGTGATGCCGTGCTCGCGGCAGAAACGCCGCGCGTCGGCCATGCCGAGCTTGGAGTGGTCGCCGCCGCGGCCCTTGGCGATGTCGTGGAACAGCGCCGCCACGTAGAGCACCCAGGGCCGCTCGAAGTTCGCGATCAGCTGGCTGCAGAACGGATATTCATGCGCGTGCTCGGCCACCGCGAAGCGGCGGATATTGCGCAGCACCATCAGGATGTGCTGGTCGACCGTGTACACGTGGTAGAGATCGTGCTGCATCTGCCCGACGATGCGGCGGAAGTTGAGCAGGTAGCGGCCCAGCACGCTGGTCTGGTTCAGCAGCCGGAACGCATGCGTGATGCCTTCGTTCTGCTGCAGGATCTTCATGAAGGTCTCGCGGTTGCGCGGATCGCGGCGCCAGGCGCCGTTCATCACGTCGCGCGAGTTGTAGAGCGCGCGCAGCGTGCGCGCCGACAGGCCCTTCACGCCGCGGGTGGTCTCGTAGAGCAGGAAGGCCTCGAGGATCGCGTCGGGATGCTGCTCGAACACGTCGTCGGAGACGGTCTCCAGCATGCCCTGCTTCTCGACGAAGCGGCCCGGCGACAACACCCGCGTGATGCCGCTGGTGGCCGGGAACAACTGCGCCTCGATGTTCTGGATCAGGATCGTGGCGAGCTGGGTGACGGCCTTGGCGGCCCAGTAGTAGCGGCGCATCAGCTGCTCGCTGGCGCGCTTGGCCGGGGTCGGCACGTAGCCGAAGCTCTCGGCCGCCTGGGTCTGCAGGTCGAACACCAGGATGTCCTGGCGGCGCCCGGTGATCACGTGCAGGCGTGCGCGCAGCGCCTTCAGGAAGGCCTCGTTGCGGCGCAGCTCGCGCGCCTCGCGCGCGCTGATCAGCCCGCGCGTGTCGAGCTCGCGCCAACTCTTGCCGAAGCCGGCCGCGCGCGCGATCCAGAGGATCGTCTGCAGGTCGCGCAGGCCGCCCGGGCTTTCCTTCACGTTCGGCTCGAGGCTGTAGGGCGTGTCCTGGAACTTGGCGTGGCGCTGACGCATCTCCAGCACCTTGGCCTGGAAGAAGGCGCGCGGGTCGAGCGCCTCGCGGTAGCGCGCCACCGCGCGCTTGAACAGCGTCAGGCTGCCGGTGATGCGGCGCGCCTCCAGCAGGGAGGTCTGCACCGTGACGTCCTGCGCGGCCTCGTCGATGCACTCGCCGACCGTGCGCACGCTGCTGCCGATCTCTAGCCCGAGATCCCAGGCCATGCCGATGAAGCGCTCGATGCGCGCGTCGAACTCGCCGCCGTGCGCATCGGGCAGCAGCACCAGGATGTCGACGTCGGAATGCGGCGAGAGCTCGCCGCGCCCGAAGCCGCCGACGGCGACCAGCGCCAGCGAGCCGGGCAGGTCGCAATCGGTCCAGAGCTGGCGCAGCGCTTCGTCGGTGGCTCGCGAGAGCGCGCGCATCAGCGCCTCGACCTGGGTCGCGGCGCGAAAGCGCGCGATCAGCTCGGCCTTGACGGCGCGGAATTCGGCCTTGTGCGACGGCGCTTCGGTGGCGGTGAGGGCAGGAACGCTCATGAGTGGCGGGGCGGGTGTGACAGGTGAAACCAAGGCGCGGTGGCGTGGGCCCGGCCAGTGGCGGCCGACTCGCGCCGGCGCGCGGGACGAATCGGGTCGGGCAAGCCGGGTCAGGCCAACAGCAAGGCGGGCGCGGCGAACCGCGCCCGGCAATCGATCCTCAGGCGGCCACCGCGTCGAGCGCGGGGCGGGCCGGCGTGCCCGTCGAGACGGTCAGCACCTCGTGGCCGGTCGGCGTGACCAGCACGGTATGTTCCCACTGTGCCGACAGGCTGCGGTCGCGCGTCTTCACGGTCCACTGGTCCGGCATGGTGCGGATGTCGCGCTTGCCGGCGTTGATCATCGGCTCGATCGTGAAGATCATGCCGGGCACCAGCTCGATGCCGGTGCCGGGGCGGCCGTAGTGCACCACCTGCGGATCCTCGTGGAACACCGTGCCGATGCCGTGCCCGCAGTATTCGCGCACCACGCTGTAGCCGCGCCCTTCGGCGTGCTTCTGGATGGCGTGGCCGATATCGCCCAGGTGCGCGCCCGGCTTGACCTGCTCGATGCCGAGCCACATGCATTCGTAGGTGGTCTGGATCAGGCGCTTGGCGAGGATCGAACCCTCGCCGACCAGGAACATCCGGCTGGTGTCGCCGAAATAGCCGTTCTTGATCACGGTGATGTCGATATTGAGCGCGTCGCCGTTCTTGAGCACCTTGTCGCCGGGAATGCCGTGGCAGATCACGTCGTTGACCGAGGTGCAGATCGCTTTCGGATAGGGCGGGTAGCCGGGCGGCTGGTAGTTCAGCGGTGCCGGCACGGTGCCCTGCACGTTGGTCATGTACTCGTGGCAGAGCCGGTCGATCTCGCCGGTGGTGGTGCCGGCGACCACGAACGGCGTGATGTAGTCGAGCACCTCGCTCGCCAGCCGGCAGGCGACGCGCATCTGCTCGATATCGTGGTCGGTCTTGATCGTGATGGCCATGGGTCTTGCCTGCGAGGAATGCGTGGAATTGCGGGATTATCGCACCTTCTGGAGGTGGTCGCAGCCCTTGTTGGGCTTGTCCGGCTTGGGTTTCACGGTGGTGCAGGGGATTCGCGGCGGCGCGCGGGCCCGGTGCGGCGGCGGCGGAATCGGTGCCCGAACGTGGTCGCTCGACGGCGAACGGGCTTGCCGGCGCGCAGGGTTTCCCCGAATGGCGAGCGGCGCGGCAAAGGATTCGGCAAAGACATGGGTGACTTGAGAGCGGTCATTCCGGCGTGCTATACTCTCTGGCTAAGTCTGGCTCTACTTTCAATTCATGCTCGATTCATGTGATCCGGCATGGGGAAAGCAGGTCCGGGCTGACCGGCATGCGCGGTGTTCGCACGTGCCGAATCGCAAGCCGGCGCACCCTGGGTGTCGCGTGCCATTCGCCGCGATACGGCAGCCGGCTTAAGACCCAACCCTAGCGGAGAATTACTCTCATGGCAGTCACGATGCGCCAAATGCTGGAAGCCGGTGTCCACTTCGGTCACCAAACGCGCTTCTGGAACCCGAAGATGGCCCCGTTCATTTTCGGTCATCGCAACAAGATTCACATCATCAACCTCGAAAAGACGCTGCCGATGTTCACGGACGCACAGAAGTACGTGCGCCAGCTGTCGGCAAATCGGGGCACGATCCTGTTCGTCGGCACCAAGCGTCAGTCGCGCGACACGATCGCTCAGGAAGCGCAGCGCGCCGGCATGCCGTTCGTCAACGCGCGCTGGCTCGGCGGCATGCTGACCAACTTCAAGACGCTGAAGGTATCGATCAAGCGCCTGAAGGACATGGAAGCGGCCGTCGAATCGGGTGAAACCGAGAAGATGAGCAAGAAGGAAGCGCTGCTGTTCGAACGCGAAATCGCCAAGCTGCAGAAGTCGATCGGCGGCGTGAAGGACATGGGCGGCATTCCGGACGCGATCTTCGTGGTCGACGTCGGCTACCACAAGATCGCCATCACCGAAGCGAACAAGCTGGGCGTGCCGGTCATCGCCGTGGTCGATACGAACCACTCGCCGGAAGGTGTGGACTATGTGATCCCGGGTAACGACGACTCGAGCAAGGCTGTCGCGCTGTACGCCGAAGGCGTGGCCGATGCGATCCTCGAAGGCCGTGCCAACGCGGTCAACGAAGTGGTCCAGGCGGTGCGCGGCGACGACGAGTACGTCGAAGAGAACGCGTAACCGGTCCCGAGCCGGCGCAAAAAGGGGGCTCTCAACAGGCCCCCTTTTTTTAAGTCGCGTTGCCGGGGCGAGCATCGGGAGCCGCGGCATCCGATGCGAATCGCCGGAAACGAATCCCCGCCGCCCATGTCGAAGGGCGGCGTCGTGAATACAGACCCAAGGAGCGAATGATGGCGGCAATTACCGCAAGCATGGTGGCAGAACTGCGCGCGAAGACCGACGCGCCGATGATGGAATGCAAGAAGGCGCTGACGGAAGCCGACGGCGATCTGGTCAAGGCCGAGGAACTGCTGCGCGTCAAGCTCGGCAACAAGGCCAGCAAGGCCGCATCGCGCGTGACGGCCGAGGGCGTGGTCTCGTCCTTCGTCAGCAACGGCGCCGGCGCCCTGGTCGAACTGAACTGCGAAACCGACTTCGTCGCCAAGAACGACGACTTCCTGGCCTTCGCCAAGACCGTCGCGGAGCTCGTCGCGGCCCAGAACCCGGCTGACGTGGCTGCCCTGTCGGCGCTGCCGCTGGACGGCAAGACGGTCGACGAGGTGCGCCTGGCCCTGGTCGGCAAGATCGGCGAAAACATCTCGATCCGCCGCTTCGTGCGCTTCGAGACCGCCAACCAGATCGCCACCTACCTGCACGGCAGCCGCATCGGCGTGATCGTCGAGTACACCGGCGCGGACGAGCAGGTCGGCAAGGACGTCGCGATGCACGTCGCGGCCATGAAGCCGGTCGCGCTGTCGGCCGAGCAGGTGCCGGCCGAGCTGATCGAGAAGGAACGCCGCGTGGCCGAGCAGAAGGCCGCCGAATCGGGCAAGCCGGCCGAGATCGCCGCCAAGATGGTCGACGGCAGCGTCCAGAAGTACCTGAAGGAAATCTCGCTGCTGAACCAGCCGTTCGTGAAGAACGACAAGCAGACGATCGAACAGATGCTCAAGGCAGCCAATGCTGCAGTGCAAAAGTTCTCGCTGTTCGTGGTCGGCGAAGGCATCGAGAAGCGCCAGGACGACTTCGCGGCCGAAGTGGCGGCGCAAGTCGCGGCAGCCAAGCAGCAGTAAGCCGTATCGCAGCATCGTTGGACCCGCGGCGGGCGCCCGCTCCGCCGCGCTTCGGCAGCGCCGCGGATTGCCGCCCGGTTTCCGGGCGGCAATTTGGCGGCGCTTGCCCGAATCAGTATTTCGCCCCTACAGTTCGTGCTTGTCATCCTCTCGTCGCTTGGAAGCCCCTATGCCCAATGCCTATAAACGCGTCCTCCTCAAACTTTCCGGCGAAGCGCTGATGGGCGACGATGCCTTCGGCATCAATCGCGCGACGATCGAGCGGATGGTGGCGGACGTCGCCGAGGTGGTGCGCCTCGGCACGCAGTTGGCCGTCGTGATCGGCGGCGGCAACATTTTCCGCGGCGTGGCGGGCGGCGCAGCCGGCATGGATCGCGCCACGGCCGACTACATGGGGATGCTGGCGACGATGATGAACGCGCTGGCGCTGCAGGACGCGATGCGCCACGCCGGTATCGAGGCGCGCGTGCAGTCGGCGCTGCGCATGGACCAGGTGGTGGAGCCGTACATCCGGCCCCGCGCGATCCGCCAGCTCGAGGAAGGTCGCGTGGTGATCTTCGCGGCCGGTACCGGCAACCCGTTCTTCACGACCGACACGGCCGCCGCGCTGCGCGGCTCGGAAGTGGGCGCGGAAGTGGTGCTGAAGGCCACCAAGGTGGACGGCGTCTACACCGCCGATCCGAAGAAGGATCCGTCGGCCACGCGCTATACCTCGATCAGCTTCGACGAGGCGATCGGCCGCAATCTGCAGGTGATGGACGCCACCGCCTTCGCGCTGTGCCGCGACCAGAAGCTGCCGATCCGGGTGTTCTCGATCAACAAGCCCGGTGCGCTCAAGCGTATCGTGCAGGGCGAGGACGAGGGGACGCTCGTCCACGTGTAAACTCACGCCGATACAGGCCTGGCATGACGCCGCCGGCGGGATGCCGGCCTGTGTCGTTTTGAAGGTTCGAAGGTTCGGAGGTTGAAATGAGTCACGCTGAAGTGAAGAAGGGCGTCGAGCAGAAGATGCAACGCTCGATCGAAGCGTTCAAGAACGATCTGGCAAAGATCCGTACCGGCCGCGCACACACCGGCCTGCTCGATCACGTGCAGGTCGACTACTACGGCTCGATGGTGCCGATCTCGCAGGTCGCCAACCTGACGCTGGCCGATGCGCGCACGATCAGCGTGCAGCCCTGGGAAAAGCCGATGGTGGCGAAGGTCGAGAAGGCCATCCGCGAATCGGACCTGGGCCTGAACCCGGCAACCTCGGGCGACGCCATCCGCGTGCCGATGCCGGCGCTGACGGAAGAGCGCCGCCGCGAGCTGGCCAAGGTGGTCAAGAGCGAAGCCGAGACGGCCAAGGTGGCGGTACGCAACCTGCGTCGCGATGCCAACGAGCAGCTCAAGAAGCTGGTCAAGGACAAGGAAATCTCGGAAGACGACGAGCGCCGTGCCAGCGACGACGTCCAGAAGCTGACGGACAAGTACGTCGCCGAGATCGACAAGCTCGCGCAGACCAAAGAAGCCGAGATCATGACGGTCTGACGCGCGATGCGCGCGTCGCACTTTTTCCCTCGGTTACTGTCTCAGCGGCCATGACTTATACCAGCTCTACCGTTCGCGTGCCCGACGTCGCCGCCGTGCCACGTCATATCGCGATCATCATGGACGGCAACGGCCGTTGGGCCACCGAGCGCCGCCTGCCGCGCGTCGCGGGGCATACCCGCGGCGTCGACGCGGTGCGCTCGGTCGTGGAAGGGTGCGCGCGCGCCGGCGTCGAATACCTGACGCTGTTCGCCTTCAGCTCCGAGAACTGGCGCAGGCCGAACGACGAGGTGTCGTTCCTGATGCGCCTGTTCATCACCGCGCTCGAGCGCGAGGTCGGCAAGCTGCATGCGAACGGCATCCGCCTGCGCGTGGTCGGCGAGCTCGATCGCTTCGAACCCCGCATCCGCGAGCTGATCCGCCGCGCGGAAACCAAGACCGCGCGCAATACGCGCCTGACGCTGACCATCGCCGCGAACTACGGCGGCCGTTGGGACATCCTGCAGGCCACCAAGAAGCTGATCGCCGAGGCGGTGCGCGAGGGGCGCGAGGTCGAGGTCGACGAAACCGCCTTCGCGCAGCACCTGGCGATGGCCTACGCGCCCGAGCCGGACCTGTTCATCCGCACCGGCGGCGAGCAGCGCGTCAGCAATTTCCTGCTTTGGCAGCTCGCCTACACCGAATTCTATTTCACGGGCAAGTTCTGGCCCGATTTCGACGCCGCCGCGCTCGCCGATGCGCTGGCGTCGTACACCGATCGCGAACGCCGGTTCGGCCGGACGAGCGCGCAGCTCGAACCCCAGTCCCAGGACGTCGACTCCCTTTCATGCTGAAGACCCGTGTCATCACGGCGGTCGTGCTGCTGGCCATCCTGCTGCCGGTAACGCTGTTCGCGCCGCTCGCGGCATTCGGCGCGCTGATCGCCCTCGTGCTGGTATTCGCCGCCTGGGAGTGGGCGCGCCTGCTCAAGCTCGGCGCGGCCGGCTCGGTGGTCTACGCGCTGGTGGCCGCGCTGGTGTTGGCCGCCAGCATGGGCCTGGGCGTCGGTTTCGCCCCCTCGCGCCCGCTGGTCGAGGCGGCCGGCGTGTTCTGGCTGCTGGCCGGCCCGTTCGCGCTGTGGCGCAAGCCCACACTGGCTGCCGGCGCCTGGAAACCTTTCCTGCTGGCGGCGGGCCTGCTGGTCTTCGCGGCCTGCTGGCATGCCGTGGTGGCCGCGCGCGCGGCCGGCATCCCCTTCGTGCTGTCGATGCTGCTGGTCGTCTGGCTGGCCGATATAGGCGCATACTTCGCGGGCAAGGCCTTCGGCAGGCACAAGCTGGCCCCGTCGGTGAGCCCGGGCAAGACCTGGGAGGGCGCGGCAGGCGGCTGGCTGGCGGTGATGATCGTCGCGGGCCTGGCGATCGGCCTGCACGCGTTCGAGCCGACCCTGTTTTCAGCGCTCGCGCAGCGCTTCGGCGCGCCGGGCGCGTTCGCGGCACTGAGCCTGCTGGTCGCCTACAGCGTGATCGGCGACCTGTTCGAGTCCCTGCTCAAGCGGCAGGCCGGCGTGAAGGATTCGAGCGGACTGCTGCCGGGCCACGGCGGCGTGCTCGACCGGGTCGACGCGCTGCTGCCGGTGCTGCCGCTCGCGGTGCTGCTGCTCGGTTAATCACTAGATCTTCATCATGCAAAAACGCCTGACTATCCTCGGCTCGACGGGCTCGATCGGAGACAGCACGCTCGACGTCGTCGCGCGTCACCCGGACCGCTTCTCGGTCTATGCGCTGAGCGCGCACCGCAACGGCGACAAGCTTGTCGAGCAGTGCCTGAAGTTCCGGCCCGAAGTGGCCGTGGTCGGCTCGGCGGAAACCGCCGCCGCGGTCGAGGCCAAGCTGCGCGCGGCCGGTTGCCGTACCCAGGTCGCTTATGGCCCGGACGCGCTGGTCGAGATCGCCCGGGCCGACGGCTGCGATACGGTGGTCGCCGCGATCGTCGGCGCCGCCGGCCTGGCCTCGAGCCTGGCCGCCGCGCGCGCCGGCAAGCGCATCCTGCTGGCCAACAAGGAATCGCTGGTGATGTCGGGCTCGATCTTCATGGACGCGGTGCGCGACCATGGCGCGATCCTGCTGCCGGTCGACAGCGAGCACAACGCGATCTTCCAGTGCATGCCGCGCGACATCGCCGAGCACGGCGGCATCGCCAAGATCATCGTGACCGCCTCGGGTGGCCCGTTCCGCACCCGCGAGCCGGCCACCCTGGTCGACGTCACGCCGGACGAGGCCTGCAAGCACCCGAACTGGTCGATGGGCCGCAAGATCTCGGTGGATTCGGCCACCATGATGAACAAGGGCCTGGAGGTGATCGAGGCGCACTGGATCTTCGGCTTGCCGAGCCAGCGCATCGAGGTGCTGATCCATCCGCAGAGCGTGATCCATTCGCTGGTCTCGTACAAGGACGGCTCGGTGCTCGCGCAGCTGGGCAACCCCGACATGCGCACGCCGATCGCGCATGCGCTGGCCTTCCCGGAGCGCGTCGACGCCGGCGTCGCCCAGCTCGACCTGGCCCAGGTCGCCACCCTGAACTTCGAGAAGCCGGACTTCCAGCGCTTCCCCTGCCTGGCCCTGGCGATCCAGGCGCTCGACGCGGGCGGGGTGGCCAGCACGGTGCTCAACGCCGCCAACGAACTGGCGGTGGAGGCCTTCCTGGAGCGCCGGATCGGCTTCATGGATATCGCGAGCACGGTCGATGCGGTGCTCAATCATCTGATGAATCGCGAGCCGGACGGTCTCGACGACGTGCTGGCGGCCGATGCCGAGGCGCGCCGCGAGGCCGCCGCGGTGATCGCGAAACTGCCTGTTCCGCGCGCGGAGCGCGTAGCCTGAGCGAGAGGGGCGCATGAACGTGCTGATCGAGCTGGTAGCGTTTGCAGTGGCGATCGGCGTGCTGGTCGTCGTCCACGAATACGGTCATTACAGCATCGCGCGCCTGTGCGGCGTGAAGGTGCTGCGTTTCTCGATCGGCTTCGGCACGGTGCTGCTGCGGCACACCAGCCGTCGCACCGGCACCGAATGGACGCTGTCGGCGCTGCCGCTGGGCGGCTACGTGAAGATGCTCGACGAGCGCGATCCGGGCCCCGAGGGCATCGCGCCGGCCGACCTGCCCCAGGCCTTCAACCGCCAGTCGGTGTGGAAGCGCATCGCGATCGTCGCGGCCGGGCCGATCGCCAACTTCCTGCTCGCGATCCTGCTGTTCTCCACGGTGTTCGCCACCGGCGTGACCGAGCCGGCGGCGGTGGTCGCGGCGCCGGCCGCCGACACGGTGGCCGCGCGCGCCGGCTTCGACGGCGGCGAAACCATCGTCTCGATCCGCGACGCGCAGGGCGGTGCGGCCGAGCCGGTGCGCTCCTGGTCGGACCTGCGCTGGAAGCTGCTCGGCGCGACCATCGACCATCGCCAGGTGATCCTGGGCGGCCGCACCGGCGGGGCGACCTACGATTTCCACGTCGACCTGAGCGGCTTCGACCAGCGCTCTGCCGACGACGACTACATGTCGAAGCTCGGCTTCGAGCCCGGCGGCGGGGCGCTGTCGATCTCGGCGGTCACGCCGGGCAGCGCGGCGGAGCAGGCCGGGCTGCAGCCGGGCGACCGCATCGTTGCGCTCGACGGCAAGCCGGTGATCGGCTCGGGCCGCTTCATCGACACCATCAAGTCGCATGCGGGCCGTCCGCTCGCGCTGCGGATCTCGCGCGGCGGCGTCGAGCGCACGCTGAGCATCGTGCCGCATGCGGAGCGCGATGCCACGCCCGGCGCGAACGGCGCGCAGGTCGGCCGGATCGGCGCGGCGCTGGCGATGCACACACCCACCGTGGACGTGCGCTACGGCCTGCTCGAGAGCGCCGAGCTGGGCGTGCGCCGTACCTGGGGCATTTCGGTGTACTCGCTGAAGATGTTCGGGCGGATGCTGACCGGGGAGGCGTCGCTGAAGAACCTGTCGGGGCCGGTGACGATCGCGGACTACGCAGGCAAGAGCGCGCGGCTCGGATTATCAGCCTTCCTGTCCTTTCTGGCGCTGGTCAGCATCAGTCTCGGCGTGCTGAACTTGCTGCCGATTCCGGTTTTGGACGGGGGGCATCTGTTATATTATCTGGTTGAAGCCGCGACCGGGAAGGCCGTTTCTGAGCGCTGGCAACTGATTCTGCAAAGAGCGGGGTTGATCTGCATCGTCGCGCTGTCGGCGATCGCGCTGTTCAACGATCTGTCTCGTTTAATCCATTCTTGAAGCGTCGGGCGAGGGCTGCGAGGGCCGTCGCCGGATCTGATGCAAGCTTAAATACTGGGGATGCACGTTGTTCAAACCTCATCGCTTCGTACCCAAGACTGTAGCCGCCGCGGCGCTCGCCGTGCACGGACTCGCAGCCCACGCGACGTCGCCGTTCGTCGTGCAGGATATCAAGATCGAGGGCTTGCAGCGTGTCGAAGCCGGTTCCGTGTTCGCCTACCTGCCGATCAAGCAGGGCGACACCTTCACGGACGACAAGGCATCCGAAGCAATCCGCGCGCTCTACGCGACGGGCTTCTTCAATGACGTCAAGATCGCCACCGAGGGCAACGTGGTGATCGTGCAGGTGCAGGAGCGTCCGGCGATCTCATCGATCGACTTCACCGGCATCAAGGAATTCGACAAGGACAACCTGACCAAGGCGCTGCGCGCGGTCGGCCTGTCGCAAGGCCGCTACTACGACAAGTCGCTGGTCGACAAGGCCGAGCAGGAACTGAAGCGCCAGTACCTCACGCGCGGCTACTACGCCGCCGAGGTCACCACCACCGTCACGCCGGTCGACGCCAATCGCGTCTCGATCCTGTTCTCGGTGGCCGAAGGCCCGAGCGCCAAGATCCGCCAGATCAACTTCATCGGCAACAAGACCTTCAGCACCAGCACGCTGCGCAACGAGATGCAGCTGTCGACGCCGAACTGGTTCTCCTGGTACACCAAGAACGACCTGTACTCGAAGGAAAAGCTCACCGGCGACCTGGAAAACGTCCGTTCGTACTACCTGAATCGCGGCTACCTCGAATTCAACATCGATTCGACCCAGGTCTCGATCTCGCCCGATAAGAAGGACATGTACCTGACGCTCACCCTGCACGAGGGTGAGCCGTACACGATCTCGAGCATCCAGCTGTCGGGCAACCTGCTGGATCGCCAGGCCGAGCTGCAGAAGCTGGTCAAGATCAAGGCCGGCGAGCGGTTCTCGGCCGAGAAGCTGCAGGCTACCACCAAGGCGATCGTCGACAAGCTCGGCGAATACGGCTACGCCTTCGCGACCGTCAACGCCCAGCCGAACATCGACCAGGCCTCGCACAAGGTGGCCCTGACGCTGGTGGTCGATCCGAGCCGCCGCGTCTACGTGCGCCGCATCAATGTGGTCGGCAACACCCGCACGCGCGACGAGGTGGTGCGCCGTGAAATGCGCCAGCTCGAGAGCTCGTGGTTCGATTCGGGCCGTCTCGCGCTGTCCAAGGATCGCGTCAACCGCCTGGGCTACTTCACCGACGTGGACGTCACCACGGTGCCGGTGGAAGGCACCAGCGACCAGGTCGACGTGAACGTGAAGGTCACCGAGAAGCCGACCGGTGCGATCACGCTGGGCGCGGGTTTCTCCTCGACCGACAAGGTGGTGCTGTCGGCCGGTATCTCGCAGGACAACGTGTTCGGCTCCGGCACCAGCCTGTCGGTGAACGTCAACACGGCGCGCAGCTACCGCACGCTGACGGTCACGCAGGTCGACCCGTACTTCACGGTGGACGGCATCAAGCGGATCACCGACGTGTTCTACCGCACCTACCAGCCGCTGTACTACTCGACCAATTCGAGCTTCCGGATCATCACGGCCGGCGGCGACATGAAGTTCGGCATTCCGTTCTCGGAAGTCGACACGGTGTTCTTCGGCGTGGGCTTCGAGCAGAACCGCCTCGATGTCGACGCGGATACGCCGCAGAGCTATCAGGATTACGTGCAGCAGTTCGGCCGCGTGTCGAACTCGGTGCCGTTGACCATCGGCTGGTCGCGCGACGCGCGTGACAGCGCGCTGATCCCGAGCCGCGGCTACTTCACCCAGGCCAATGCCGAATACGGCGCGCCGGTGGACAAGATCCAGTACTACAAGATGGACGTGCAGGCGCAGTACTACTACTCGTTCGCGCGCGGCTTCATCCTGGGCCTGAACTTCCAGGGCGGCTACGGCAACGGTATCGGCAACGCCTACCCGATCTTCAAGAACTACTACGCGGGCGGTATCGGCTCGGTGCGTGGCTACGAACCGAGCTCGCTCGGCCCGCGCGACTCGAAGACCAACGACCCGATCGGCGGTTCGAAGATGGTGGTCGGCAACATCGAGCTGACCTTCCCGCTGCCGGGCACCGGCTACGACCGCACGCTGCGCGTGTTCACCTTCTTCGACGGCGGTAACGTCTGGGGCAACGCGCCGGGCGGCACCAGCACCGGCGCGAACGGCCTGCGCTACGGCTACGGCGTGGGTCTGGCCTGGATCTCGCCGATCGGCCCGCTCAAGCTGAGCCTCGGTTTCCCGCTGCAGAAGCACGAAGGCGACCAGTACCAGAAATTCCAGTTCCAGATCGGGACCGCATTCTGATCGGAACCGCAACACCAAACGCATCGAGAGGGTAATTTTGCTAACCGGTAAGTTTTCGAAACGAGTGATGTGCGCGCTGGCGCTGTCCGCCGCGCTCGGCGCGACGGCCGCCCAGGCACAGGACGTCGCTCGGATCGCGGCGGTCAATTCCGACCGGATCCTCCGCGAGTCCGCGCCGGCCAAGGCCGCGCAGACCAAACTCGAAGCCGAGTTCGCGAAGCGCGACAAGGACCTGCAGGACATGGCCGCGCGTCTCAAGTCGATGTCGGATTCGCTCGACAAGAGCGGCCAGTCGCTGTCGGCCGCCGATCGTGCGCAAAAGCAGCGCGACCTGGCCCAGCTCGACACCGACTTCCAGCGCAAGCAGCGCGAGTTCCGCGAGGACCTCAACCAGCGCCGCAACGAGGAACTCGCCGCGGTGCTGGACAAGGCCAACAAGGTGATCAAGCAGATCGCCGAGCAGCAGAACTACGACCTGATCGTGCAGGAAGCGGTGTATGTCAGCCCGCGCATCGATATCACCGACAAGGTGCTGAAGGCGCTGGCCTCGCCCACCGGTTCGCTGAACTGAGGGAGCGCGCATGGCATTGACGCTAGACGAACTCGCCAAACGATTCGGCGGGGATATCGCCGGGGATCCGCAGTGCCAGGTCGGCGGCCTCGCACCGCTGGACCAGGCCGGCCCGAACCAGCTCGCCTTCCTCGCCAATCCCAAGTATCTGTCCCAGGTCGAGACCACCCGCGCCGGCGCCGTGCTGATCGCGCCGCGCGACCTGGAGAAGCTCGGCGCGGCTGCCGAGGGCCGCAACTTCATCCTCACCCCGAATCCCTACGCCTATTTCGCGCGCGTCGCGCAGATGTTCATCGACCTGGCCGCGCCCAAGCGGCCTTCGGGCGTGCATCCGAGCGCGAACGTCGATCCCTCGGCGCGGGTCGCGGCCAGCGCCGTGATCGGCCCGAACGTGACGGTCGAGACCGGTGCGGTGATCGGCGAGGGCGTGCGCCTGGACGCCAACGTGTTCGTGGGCGCCGGCACTAAGATCGGCGAAGGCTCCCGCCTGTACCCGAACGTGGTCGTCTATCACGGTTGCGATATCGGCGTGCGTGCGATCGTGCATTCGGGCGCCGTGATCGGCTCCGACGGCTTCGGCTTCGCGCCCGACTTCGTCGGCGAGGGCGAGGCGCGTACCGGCACCTGGGTCAAGATCCCGCAGGTCGGTGGCGTGAAGATCGGCCCCGACGTCGAGATCGGCGCGAACACCACGATCGATCGCGGCGCGATGGCCGACACGGTCATCGAGGAGTGCGTGAAGATCGACAACCTGGTGCAGATCGCCCACAACTGCCGGATCGGCGCCTATACCGTGATCGCCGGTTGCGCCGGCATCGCGGGCAGCACCAACATCGGCCGCCATTGCATGATCGGCGGCGCGGTCGGCATCGCCGGCCACGTCACGCTCGGCGACTACGTGATCGTCACGGCGCAGTCGGGCGTGTCGAAGTCGCTGCCGAAGGCCGGCATGTACACGAGCGCGTTCCCGGCCGTCGAGCACGGCGACTGGAACCGCAGCGCGGCGCTCGTCCGCAATCTCGACAAGCTGCGCGACCGCATCCGTTCGCTCGAGACCGCGCTGGCCGCGCGCAACGACGGACCCGCGCAGGACTGAAGGTCGAATCGGGCGCGACGGGCGGCTGAGGCCAGCGGCCCGCGCGCGAGTCAGAGAGGGCCGCGCCGCCTGGGGCGGCCCCTATCAGCATTTGCAGTCACCACCGCGCAGCATTGCGTGAGACGAACCATCATGAGCATCGAACAAATCAATTTCGACATCCACAAGATCCTCACGCTGCTGCCGCATCGTTATCCGATTCTGCTCGTCGACCGCGTGCTCGAACTCACCCCGCACGAAAGCATCAAAGCCCTGAAGAACGTGACCATCAACGAGCCGTTCTTCCAGGGGCATTTCCCGCAGCGCCCGGTGATGCCGGGCGTGCTGATCATCGAGGCGCTGGCGCAGGCCGCGGCGCTCTTGACCTTCAGCGAGGAACAGCCGAAGGATCCGGGCAAGTCGCTGTACTACTTCGTCGGCATCGACGGCGCGCGCTTCAAGCGCGTGGTCGAGCCGGGCGACCAACTGATCCTGAACGTGAAGTTCGAGCGCTACATCCGCGGCATCTGGAAGTTCAAGGCGACCGCCGAAGTCGACGGCAAGGTGGCCGCCGAGGCCGAACTGATGTGCACGGTGAAGTCGGCCGACGCCGCGCCCTGAGCGCCGCGCGCCATCACCACCGAGGCAGGACTGACCAAGAGAGGCAACCGCGCATGAGCAGGATCCATTCCACGGCCGTGATCGAGCCGGGCGCGCAGATCGACGAGAGCGTCGAGATCGGCCCGTACGCGATCGTCGGCCCGCACGTCACGATCGGCGCGCGCACCACCATCGGTTCGCACAGCGTGATCGAGGGGCACACCACGATCGGCGAGGACAACCGCATCGGCCATTACGCGTCGGTCGGCGGCCGTCCGCAGGACATGAAGTACAAGGACGAGCCCACCCGGCTCGTGATCGGCGATCGCAACACGATCCGCGAATTCACCACGATCCACACCGGCACCGTGCAGGACGCCGGCGTGACCACGCTCGGCGACGACAACTGGATCATGGCCTATGTCCACATCGGCCACGACTGCCGGGTCGGCAACCACGTGATCCTGTCGAGCAACGCGCAGATGGCGGGGCACGTCGAGATCGGCGACTGGGCCATCGTCGGCGGCATGTCGGGCGTGCACCAGTTCGTGAGGATCGGCGCGCACTCGATGCTGGGCGGCGCCTCGGCGCTGGTCCAGGACGTGCCGCCGTTCGTGATCTCGGCCGGCAACAAGGCCGTGCCGCATGGCATCAACGTCGAGGGCCTGCGGCGCCGCGGCTTCTCGGCCGAGGCGATCAGCGTGCTGCGCAGCGCCTACCGCGTGGTCTACAAGAGCGGCAAGACGCTCGACGAGGCCAAGGCGGAGCTGCGCGAGATGGTCGAGGCGGGCGCGCAAGACGGGAAGGGCGGTGACGGCGTGACCGAGCTCGAGCAGTTCCTCGCCTTCATCGATGCCTCGCAACGCGGCATCATCCGCTGACACGATGGCGCTGACCTCGACTCCGCTGCGGCTCGCGCTGGTTGCCGGCGAGCCGTCGGGCGATCTGCTCGGCGCCTCGCTGCTGGGCGGGCTGAATGCGCGCCTGCCCGGTTCGGCGCATTACTACGGCATTGGCGGGCCGCGCATGATCGCCGCCGGCTTCGACTCGCACTGGCCGATGGACCGGCTGACCGTGCGCGGCTATGTCGAGGCGCTCAAGGAAATCCCCGGCATCCTGCGCATCCGCGGCGAGCTGAAACGGCAATTGCTGGCCGAGCGGCCCGACGTGTTCGTCGGCATCGACGCGCCCGACTTCAATTTCGGCGTCGAGCACGCGCTGCGCGAAGCCGGCATCCCGACCGTGCATTTCGTCTGCCCCTCGATCTGGGCCTGGCGCGGCGGCCGGATCAAGAAGATCGTCAAGTCGGTCGACCACATGCTGTGCCTGTTCCCGTTCGAACCGGCCCTGCTCGAGAAATCGGGCCTGGCCTCGACCTACGTGGGACATCCGCTGGCCGACGACATCCCGCTCGAACCCGATACGCGCGGCGCGCGCATCGCCCTCGGCCTGCCCGAGAGCGGGCCCGTGATCGCGGTGCTGCCGGGCAGCCGGCGTTCCGAGATCGGGCTGATCGGGCCCACCTTCTTCGCGGCGATGGCGCTGATGCACAAGCGCGAGCCCGGCGTGCGCTTCGTGATGCCGGCTGCCACGCCGGCGCTGCGCGAGCTGCTGCAGCCGCTGGTGGATGCCCACCCGCAGTTGCCGCTGACGCTGACCGAAGGCCGCTCGCAGGTGGCCATGACGGCCGCCGACGCGATCCTCGTCAAGAGCGGCACCGTCACGCTGGAAGCTGCGCTGCTGAAGAAACCGATGGTGATCTCGTACAAGGTGCCCTGGCTGACCGGGCAGGTGATGCGTCGCCAGGGTTATCTGCCCTATGTCGGCCTGCCGAACATCCTGGCCGGGCGTTTCGTGGTGCCCGAGCTGCTGCAGCATTTCGCGACGCCCGAGGCGCTGGCCGACGCGACGCTCACGCAGTTGCGCGACGAAGCGAACCGCCGCACGCTGACCGAGATCTTCACCGAGATGCACCTGTCGCTACGGCAGAACACGGCGGCGCGCGCCGCCGAGGCCATCGAGCGCGTGGTGGCGAGCCGGAAGCCGCGCGCATGAAGGCCGCCCGCACTCCACGCGGCGCGGCGGCAGCCGTGATCGCGATCGACCAGTCGGGCTTCGACTTCGACGCGCCTGGCGAGATCGTCTGCGGCGTCGACGAAGCCGGGCGCGGGCCGCTGGCCGGCCCGGTGGTGGCGGCCGCGGTGATCCTCGATCCGGCGCGGCCGATCCTCGGTCTCGACGATTCCAAGGCGCTCAGCGCGAAGAAGCGCGAGCTTCTCTATCACGAGATCGTCGCGCATTCGCGCGCCTGGTGCGTCGCCTCGGCCAGCGTCGAGGAAATCGACACGCTCAACATCCTCCACGCGACCATGCTGGCGATGCGGCGCGCCGTGGAAGGCCTGTCGCTGCTGCCGACGCTGGCCAAGATCGACGGCAACCGCTGCCCGACGCTCAGCATCCGCAGCGAGGCGATCATCGGCGGCGACGCGCTGGTGCCGAGCATCTCGGCCGCCTCGATCATCGCCAAGGTCACGCGCGACCGCCTGCTGGTGGACCTGCACGCGACCTTTCCGCATTACGGCTTCGACGTCCACGCCGGCTACGGTACGCCGAAGCACCTGGCCGCGCTGCGCGAGCACGGTCCCTGCGAGCATCACCGGCGCTCCTTCGCGCCGGTGCGCGAAGCGCTCCGAATCGAACGATGAAACTGATTACCTCGCGCGACAACCCGCTCTACAAACGCCTCAAGGCGCTGGCGGGCTCGACGCAGCAGCAACGCCGCGGCGCCCAGGCGCTGCTCGAAGGTCTCCATCTCGCCTCGGCCTATCTCGATGCGCGCGGCCAGCCCGAACTCTGCGTGGTCACCGACGGCGCGCTCTCGCATGACGAGACGCAGGCGATCGTGGCGCGCGTCGAGCCGCAGCGCGTGGTTTCGCTGCCCGATGCGCTGTTCGGCCAGTTGTCGAGCGTGGTCAACGGCATCGGCATGCTGCTGCTGGTCGAGCGGCCGGCCGCCGAGCTGCCTGGGCGCGTCGCGCGCACGGCCGTGGTGCTCGACGGCGTGCAGGATGCCGGCAATGTCGGCTCGATCCTGCGCAGCGCGGCCGCGGCGGGCGTGAGCCAGGTGTTCTGCATGCGCGGCACCGCGTATGCCTGGTCCTCGAAGGTGCTGCGCTCGGGCATGGGCGCGCATTTCCTGCTCGATATCCATGAAGACGTCGAGGCCGAGGCGCTGATTCCGCGCCTGGCGGTGCCGGTCGCGCTGACCGACTCGCACGGGGCGCAGGCGATCGACGACTGCGACCTGAAGGGGCCGGTGGCCTGGGTATTCGGCAACGAAGGGGCGGGCGTGTCGGCTGCCTGGCGCGAGGCGGCGGGCTTGCGCGTGACGATCCCGCAGCCGGGCGGCATGGAGTCGCTGAACGTGGCGGCCGCGGCGGCGGTCTGCCTGTTCGAGCAGTGCCGGCAGCAACGCAAGCGTTGAGGCGCTGAACGGGAAGGCCGGAAGGGAATCACCAAGGCGGCGGCGCGATGCGAATCGCGTCGCCGCTTTCTTATGCGCGCTCAGTAGGAGAGCCGATCGAGCTTGATTTCCTGCAGGATGGTGGTGGCGATTTCCTCGATCGACTTGTGCGTCGACGACAGCCAACTGATCCCTTCGCGGCGCATCATCGCCTCGGCCTCGTTGATCTCGTAGCGGCAGTTCTCGGGCGAGGCGTACTTGCTGCCCGGGCGCCGCTCGTTGCGGATCTCCGAGAGCCGCTGCGGGTCGATCGATAGCCCGAAAAGCTTCTCGCGATGCTTGGAGAGCTCGCCGGGCAGCTTGCCGCGCTCGAAATCCTCGGGGATCAGCGGATAGTTCGCTGCCTTCACGCCGTACTGCATCGCCAGGTAGAGGCTGGTCGGCGTCTTGCCGCTGCGCGACACGCCCACCAGGATCACGTCGGCCTCGGCCAGGTTGCGGTCGGACTGGCCGTCGTCGTGCGCCAGCGAGAAGTTGATGGCCTCGATCCGCGTCTTGTATTCCTCGGTATCGGCGTTCTGGTGGCCGCGGCCCATCGCATGGGTCGACTTCAGCTGCAGCTCCTGCTCGAGCGGCTCGACGAAGCGCTGGAACATGTCGAGCACCAGCGCGTTCGAGCGCTTGACGATTTCGTTGGATTCGCTGTCGACCAGGGTGGTGAACACGATCGGCCGGCGGCCCTCGAGCTGCGCCGCGTCGTTGATCTTCTGCACCGTCAGGTAGGCCTTGTCGGGCGAGTCGACGAAGGGCACGCGCACGTGCCGGAATTTCTGGTCGAACTGGGACAGGATCGAATGCGCGAAGGTTTCGGCGGTGATCCCGGTGCCGTCGGAGACGATGAAAACGGTAGGAAGCATGAAGAATCGGGGCAGACGTGCGTGGCGCGGTGGCGGCCTCGAGCGGGCCGGAAGCGGCCATTCTAGCAGGGCGTCCGCGCCGCGCCTGCGCCCCGGCGCGGCCTTGCCGGCGCGCTTGGAGGCGGCGATCGAAGCCGGTTCGTCACAGCGGCGGGCCGGCAGGGTAGAATAGCGGCCAACCTGTTGGATAAGCCGTTGCGAAAAGACGTCATGTTCCCGTCTTTTTTACCGTGACTGGCTTGAGTTCCCGGCAAATAGGGCGATTTGTCTGCTATTTCGTCTTTCTGCCGGGATTTTTACAAGCTGCGCCGGTGATGGCGACCGCTTATCCAACAGGTCGTGCGATGCGCGCCACCGCTTCCTACAGGCGGCCGCGCCCGAGCCCAATCGCCCGATCGTGAATTTTTTTCACACTTAGGGGCTTGTATGACTAACGCAGCAAACGTCGCAAAGGACCAGGCGTATGTAATCCCGTTCGAGCAGTTGCGGATGACCGATGTCGAGATCGTCGGGGGCAAGAATGCTTCCCTCGGCGAGATGATCAGCCAGCTTTCCGAAGCTGGCGTTCGCGTACCCACGGGTTTCGCGACCACGGCGCTGGCTTTCCGCGACTTCCTCGCCCACAACGATCTCACCGAACGCATCGCGAAACGCCTCGAGTCGCTCGATATCGACGACGTGAAGGCGCTCGCCGTCGCGGGCGCGGAGATCCGCAAGTGGATCGTCGACGCGCCGCTGCAGCCGCGTCTCGAAGCCGAAATCCGTGAACAGTTCGTGGTGCTCTGCCAGAGCTCGCCCGAGGAACTGTCGTTCGCGGTCCGCTCCTCGGCCACCGCGGAAGACCTTCCCGACGCTTCGTTCGCCGGCCAGCAGGAGTCCTACCTCAACGTGGTGGGCATCGAGGACGTGCTCGACCGCATGAAGCACGTGTTCGCCTCGCTCTACAACGATCGCGCCATTTCCTATCGCGTCCACAAGGGCTTCACGCACGCCGAGGTCGCGCTGTCGGCCGGCGTGCAGCGCATGGTCCGCTCCGACGTGGGCGCGGCCGGCGTGATGTTCACGATCGACACCGAATCGGGCTTCAAGGACGCGGTGTTCGTCACCTCGAGCTACGGCCTGGGCGAGACGGTGGTGCAGGGCGCCGTGAATCCGGACGAGTTCTACGTCTTCAAGACCACGCTCGCGCAGGACAAGTACCCGATCATCCGCCGCTCGATCGGCTCCAAGCTGATCAAGATGGAGTTCACGCAGCCGGGCGAGCCGGGCCGCGTGAAGACGGTCGACGTGCCGGGCGAGCAGCGCAACCGCTACTCGATCACCGACGAGGACGTGATCGAGCTGGCGCGTTACGCCGTGATCATCGAGAAGCACTACCAGCGCCCGATGGACATCGAGTGGGGCAAGGACGGCCGCGACGGCAAGATCTTCATCCTGCAGGCGCGCCCGGAAACCGTGAAGAGCCAGGCCAGCGGCAAGGCCGAGCAGCGTTTCAAGCTCAAGGGGCAGTCGCAGGTGCTGGCTACCGGCCGCGCGATCGGTCAGAAGATCGGCGCCGGCCCGGTGCGCGTGATCCAGGATCCGTCGGAGATGGAACGCGTGCAGCCCGGCGACGTGCTGGTGGCCGACATGACCGACCCGAACTGGGAACCGGTGATGAAGCGCGCCTCGGCGATCGTCACGAATCGCGGCGGGCGGACCTGCCACGCGGCGATCATCGCGCGCGAGCTGGGCGTGCCGGCCGTGGTCGGCTGCGGCGACGCCACCGAGATTCTCAAGGACGGTGCGCTGGTCACGGTGTCCTGCGCCGAGGGCGACGAAGGCAAGATCTACGACGGCCTGCTCGAAACCGAGGTGACCGAGGTCCAGCGCGGCGAACTGCCGTCGATCCCGGTCAAGATCATGATGAACGTGGGCAACCCGCAGCTCGCCTTCGACTTCTCGCAGTTGCCGAACGCCGGTGTCGGCCTGGCGCGCCTGGAGTTCATCATCAACAACAACATCGGCGTGCACCCGAAGGCGATCCTCGAGTACCCGAACATCGATTCGGACCTCAAGAAGGCGGTCGAGAGCGTCGCGCGCGGCCATGCCTCGCCGCGTGCGTTCTACGTCGACAAGCTGACCGAGGGTATCGCCACGATCGGCGCGGCCTTCTATCCGAAGCCCGTGATCGTGCGCCTGTCCGACTTCAAGTCGAACGAGTACAAGAAGCTGATCGGCGGTTCGCGCTACGAGCCGGACGAGGAAAACCCGATGCTGGGCTTCCGCGGCGCCTCGCGCTACATCGCCGACGACTTCGCCCAGGCCTTCGAGATGGAATGCCTCGCGCTCAAGCGCGTGCGCGACGAGATGGGCCTGACCAACGTCGAGATCATGGTGCCCTTCGTGCGTACCGTGAAGCAGGCGGAGCGCGTGGTCGGCCTGCTGGCCAAGTACGGCCTGAAGCGCGGCGAGAACGGCCTGCGCCTGATCATGATGTGCGAGGTGCCCTCGAACGCGATCCTGGCCGAGCAGTTCCTGGAGCACTTCGACGGCTTCTCGATCGGCTCGAACGACCTGACCCAGCTCACGCTGGGCCTGGACCGCGACTCGGGCATGGAGTTGCTGGCGGTGGACTTCGACGAGCGCGACCCGGCCGTCAAGTTCATGCTCAAGCGTGCGATCGACACCTGCCGCAAGCTCGACAAGTACGTCGGCATCTGCGGCCAGGGCCCGTCCGATCACCCGGACTTCGCGCAATGGCTGACCGAGGAAGGCATCCTGTCGATCTCGCTGAACCCCGACACGGTGATCGACACCTGGCAGGCGCTGGCCAAGACGCAGAAGTAAGCCGTCGTTGAGATCGGTGGCGCGACATCGTCGCCGCTCACCGATTCGGGCACGTCTCTGTGCTATAAACACCCCGGTAGCTACCGGGGTGTTTTCGTTTGGGAGATCGCGATGTTGTCAGGCCAACTGATCTGGTGGATCGGCGTGGGAGTGCTGGTGGTCGCCGAGCTGATGACGGGCACGTTCTACCTGCTGATGGTGGCGATCGGCTTCGTCGCCGGCGGCCTGGTGCATCTGGCGGGCGGCGCGCCGCATCTGCAACTGGCCGCGGCGGCCGTGGTCGCGCTGGTGCTGCTGGTGGTCCTGCGCCGCTCGCGCTTCGGCAGCCGGCAGAAGCGCGACGCCTCGGCCAATCCCGACATCAATCTCGACATCGGCGCGACGCTGACGGTCGAGCATTGGCAGGACGGCCGGGCCCGCGTGCCGTATCGCGGGGCCGACTGGGACGTCGAACTCGCCGCCGGCGAGCGCGACGATGCGCAGCTTTACGAGGTGCGCGCGTTACGGGGAAATTGTCTGGTCGTGGTCGCGAAGTCCCGGGGCTGAGAGCCCGTCGCGATACTTCGATCTGCCAACAAAACAAGGAGGCTGGTTCATGGATGCGCTGATTTTCTGGGCGGTATTGCTTGTCATCGTGTTCGTCGTGCTGTCGAGGACGGTCAAGATCGTGCCGCAACAACATGCCTGGGTGCTGGAGCGCTTCGGCCGCTACCACGCCACGCTGTCGCCGGGCCTCAATATCGTGCTGCCCTTCGTCGATCGCATCGCCTACCGGCATCTGCTGAAGGAAATCCCGCTCGACGTGCCGAGCCAGATCTGCATCACGCGCGACAACACGCAGCTGCAGGTGGACGGCGTGCTGTACTTCCAGGTGACCGATCCGATGAAGGCGTCCTACGGGTCCAGCAACTTCATCCTGGCGATCACGCAGCTCTCGCAGACCATGCTGCGTTCGGTGATCGGCAAGCTCGAACTCGACAAGACCTTCGAGGAGCGCGACTTCATCAACCACAGCATCGTCTCGGCGCTCGATGAGGCGGCCTCGAACTGGGGCGTGAAGGTGCTGCGCTACGAAATCAAGGATCTCACGCCGCCCAAGGAAATCCTCCACGCGATGCAGGCGCAGATCACGGCCGAGCGCGAGAAGCGGGCCCTGATCGCCGCCTCGGAAGGGCGCAAGCAGGAGCAGATCAATATCGCGGCCGGCGCGCGCGAATCGGCGATCCAGAAGTCGGAAGGTGAGCGCCAGGCCGCCATCAACCAGGCGCAGGGCGAGGCCGCCGCGATCCTGGCGGTGGCCGAGGCCAATGCGCAGGCGATCCAGAAGATCGCGCAGGCGATCCAGTCGCAGGGCGGCATGGATGCCGTGAACCTGAAGGTGGCCGAGCAGTACGTGAGCGCCTTCGGCAATCTCGCCAAGCAGGGCAATACGCTGATCGTGCCGTCGAACCTGTCCGACCTGAGCACGGCGATTGCTTCGGCGCTGAGCATCGTCAAGCGCGGCGGCGCAACGCCGGCTCCCAAGGTTTGAGCCGCGGCGCCTGCCGGCGGTAATTCGGGCGGCCTCGGCCGCCCGATTCGTCTGATCCAAGAAAATGGCCCGCATGCGCGGGCCATTTGTCGTTGCGGTGCTGATGGAGCGGGTGGCGCGGGCGTTCAGCTGCGGGCGCCGTCGCGCATGATGCGCGCCTTCTCGCGTTCCCAGTCGCGCTTCTTCTCGGTTTCGCGCTTGTCGTGCAGCTTCTTGCCCTTGGCCAGGCCGATCTCGCATTTGACGCGGCCGCCCTTGTAGTGGAAGTTCAGCGGCACCAGCGTGTAGCCACGCTGCTCGACCTTGCCGATCAGCTTCTTGATCTCCTCACGGTGCAGCAGGAGCTTGCGCGTGCGTACCGGATCGGGCTTGATGTGGGTCGAAGCCTCGGGCAGCGGGCTGATGTGGGTGCCGATCAGGAAGATCTCGGCGTTCTTGACGATCACATAGCCTTCCTTGATCTGGCCGCGGCCGGCGCGCAGGGCCTTGACCTCCCATCCCTCCAGCACGAGCCCGGCTTCGTAGCGTTCTTCGATGTGGTAGTCGAAGAATGCCTTTCTGTTGTCTATGATGCTCATGAAAGGAATTGGCCAACTCGTTTAAAATCGCGATTTTAGCAAAGCGGGGCGTAGTTGGCCCGGCTCGGCCCCCACTCTTGATGCCGCGAGATTTATGGCAGATGTCCACAAAACCGTATTGATCCGCCATTCGGCGGAACAGATGTTCGACCTCGTGACCGACGTGGCCGACTACCCGAACTTCCTGCCCTGGTGCGGCGGCATCGAGATCCGGCGCCAGGACGAGACCGGCATGGAGGCGCGGATCGACATCAACTTCAAGGGCATCCGGCAGCACTTCGCGACCCGCAACACCCAGGAGCGGCCGCACCGGATCGACATGGAGTTCGCCGACGGCCCGTTCAAGAAGTTCACGGGCTACTGGCGCTTCACGCCGCTGCGCGCCGATGCCTGCAAGATCGAGTTCGCGCTGCACTACGAATTCACCAGCGTGATCCTCGAAAAGATCATCGGCCCGGTGTTCAGCCATATCGCCAACACCTTCGTCGATTCGTTCGTGAAGCGCGCGGACCAGCGCTACGGCAAGGGCTGATCATGCTGCGTGTCCAGGTGTGTTACGCGCTTTCGTCCTGCCAGACGCTGCTCGACGTGGAATTGCCGGACAGCGCCACGGTGCGCGACGCGATCGAGGCGAGCGGGATCGTCGGGCTGCATCCCGACATCGACATCTCGGTGGCCAAGACGGGCGTGTTCGGCAAGCTCGCGCCGCTCGACGCGCCGCTGCACGAGGGCGATCGCGTCGAGATCTACCGGCCGCTGATCGTCGACCCGAAGGCGGCGCGCCAGCGCCGCGTCGACAAGACCCGCCGCGAAGGTTCGGTCGAGGGCCGCAAGTGGCTGCCCAAGGATTCGCGCTGAGCTGAGCGACGCACGACGGCCCCGCGTTTGGCGACTGCGCGGCGCGATCCCGTCCGGCGGGAGTCGGTTCGCACATGGGCGCGGCACCATCCTTCCGCCGCCATTATCCTGTCCCGATTTCTTGACCTGGCTGCCGCCGGCGTTTTAATGCGCCGGCCGGCGTGCTACGTCCGGCTGCTGCTCCAGATCCGGGCTGCCCGGACCGGCCGGCGGCGGCGCGGTATCGCCATGCTGGCGCACCGCGCCATAAACGCCGGCCAGCAGCAGCGCGAGCGCGGCGATTTCCAGCCCGCGCGGCAGGCGCGCCTCGAACACGAAGCCATACAGCATCGCGAAGACCGTTTCGAACACGATCAACTGGCCCGTCAGCGTGAGCGGCAAGCGCTTGGAGGCCGCATTCCACAGACCATTGCCGAGCCAGGAAGCGCCGATCGCCAGGCCGAGATTGAGCAGCCAGAACAGCGGCCAGCCGCCCGCGGCGGGCATCGAGACGCTGCCGGCGGGCAGCACGGCCAGCACCAGCCAGGCCAGCGCGCCGACCAGCCCCGTCACGATCCCCCACAGCGCCGACCATTCGTTGCCGTCGAAATGATGATGGCGCCGCAGGTAGCGCGCGTTGGCCACCGCGTACCAGGTCCAGCTCGCCAGCGCGCCGGTGGCGCAGGCGATGCCGGCCAGCTTGTCGACGGTGGAGGTGGCCTGGGCCGCGCTCGAGGTGAACAGGTCGATATTGATCGCGGCGATGCCGGCGGCGACCAGGGCGAGCGGCAGGGCGAGCCGGCGCAGCGGCACCGCGTCGGCGTCGCGCAGGCCGGCGAAGGTGACCGTGACGGGCAGCACGCCGACGATCAGCGAGGTGGGGGCGATGCCGATCAGGTGCACCGCGCTTGACAGCAGCATGTAGTAGCCGAGGTTGCCGACGATCGCGAGCAGCACCAGGGCGACCAGGTCGGCGCGCGTGAGCCGGGTCAGCAGCGAGCGCGCCGTTGGCAGCGCCACCAGCGCCGAAACCAGCCCGTACATGATGTAGCGCCCGGCGCTGAGCACCAGCGGCGAGATATCGGCCAGCAGCCTGGGCACCAGGAACACCATGCCCCACAGGGCGCCGGCCAGAACGCCGTACAGGACTCCGCGCTGCATCATCACTTCCTTCCTTGTCTTGCCGAACCGGCTGAAAAATCAGAACGAGGCGCATCGTAGCTGCCGGGCAGGGCGTCTGTCTTGTCGAATCCTGCATGCTGCTGCGGCCCGGGCAGCCAAAATCGTATGCAGATACATCAATACCCTTAGGCGACGACGGGTTTTTCGGGCCTCGTTTCGGCCCTTTGCGGCCGACTGTTTCCGTGCCGAACCTGCGGAATGTCCTGGATTTTCGTATCCGAACATCGCGGCCCGGCGGCGAAATCCGGACGAACGCGCGGCGAAGCCGAAAGCGAACGCCCGGCCGGAAAGGCGCTAAGCCGTTGTTCGTGTTGTGAAAATTCGCCGCGTATCGCGTATAATTCGGCTTTGCGCCCATAGGATCTGCCATGCGTCTTATCCAAAAAGCACTCACGTTCGATGACGTGCTCCTCGTCCCGGCGTTCTCCGACGTCCTGCCGCGCGACACCAGCCTCAAGACCCAACTCACCCGCAACATCGCCCTGAACATGCCGCTAGTGTCCGCCGCCATGGACACGGTGACGGAAGGCCGTCTCGCCATCGCGATGGCGCAGCAGGGCGGCGTCGGCATCGTCCACAAGAACCTCACGCCCGCCGAGCAGGCGCGCGAAGTCGCCAAGGTCAAGCGTTTCGAGTCCGGCGTGGTGCGCGACCCGATCACCGTGCCGCCGTCGATGAAGGTCCGCGACGTGATTGCGCTGTCGCGCCAGCATGGCATTTCCGGTTTCCCGGTGGTGGAAGGCGCGCAACTGGTGGGCATCGTCACCAACCGCGACCTGCGTTTCGAAAGCCGTCTCGACGAGCCGGTCAAGTCGATCATGACGCCGCGCGAGCGCCTGGTCACCGTCAAGGAAGGCACGCCGCTGGCCGAGGCCAAGGCGCTGATGCACAGCCACCGCTTGGAGCGCGTGCTGGTCGTCAACGATACCTTCGAGCTGCGCGGCCTGATGACGGTGAAGGACATCACCAAGCAGACCGAGCACCCGGATGCCTGCAAGGACGAGCACGGCAAGCTGCGCGTGGGCGCGGCCGTCGGCGTCGGCGCCGACAACGAAGAGCGCGTCGAGCTGCTGGTGCAGGCCGGCGTCGACGTGATCGTGGTCGACACGGCGCACGGCCACAGCAAGGGCGTGCTCGAGCGCGTGCGCTGGGTCAAGCAGAACTTCCCGCGGGTCGAGGTAATCGGCGGCAATATCGCCACCGCCGCCGCCGCCAAGGCGCTGGTCGAGTACGGCGCGGACGCGGTCAAGGTCGGCATCGGCCCGGGTTCGATCTGCACCACGCGGATCGTGGCCGGCGTGGGCGTGCCGCAGATCAGCGCGATCGCCAATGTTTCCGAGGCGCTGCGCGGCTCGGGCGTGCCCTGCATCGCCGACGGCGGCGTGCGCTTCTCGGGCGACGTGTCGAAGGCCCTGGCCGCCGGCGCGAATGCCGTGATGATGGGCAGCATGCTGGCCGGCACCGAGGAAGCGCCGGGCGACGTGTTCCTGTACCAGGGCCGCCAGTACAAGTCGTATCGCGGCATGGGCTCGGTCGGCGCGATGAAGGACGGCGCCGCCGATCGCTACTTCCAGGACAACTCCGCGAACATCGACAAGCTGGTGCCGGAAGGCATCGAAGGCCGTGTCGCCTACAAGGGTTCGGTCAACGCGATCCTGTTCCAGCTGGTGGGCGGTGTGCGCGCCAGCATGGGCTATTGCGGCTGCCGCACCATCGCCGAGCTGCACGACAAGGCCGAGTTCGTCCAGATCACGGCGGCCGGCATGCGCGAATCGCACGTCCATGACGTGCAGATCACCAAGGAAGCCCCCAACTACCACGTGGACTGATCGCCGATGAAGCCATTGCTGCGCGTCGTACTCGTCATCGATGCCCTGCTGCTGCTCGCAGGTGGCCTGCTGTTCGTGCTGACGCCCTGGAAGGGGCTGTACGACGCGCTGCAACTGGTGCCGGTCGATCCGGCGATGGTCGGTCAGGCCTTCGGCATCGCGCTGCTCGGGCTGGCCTGGCTGTCCTTCCACGCGTCCGTCAACGGCGGCATGACCTCCGGCGTCGCGCGCGTCGTCGGCCATGTGAACTGGCTGATCGGTGTGCTGATGGTGGTCTGGCTGATCGGCCTGCACCGGCCCGAGCTGACCGCCTTCGGGCAGCTCGTGTCGGTGGTCACCGCGGTGGTGCTGTTCGTGATCGGGCTGGGCGGCGTGAGGCTGTCCTCGGCGGTGCGTCGGCGCGAGCGGGTGCAAGTGGTCGAAGCCAAGGCTTCGGCGGTGCAGCCCGCGCCGGTGGTGGTGCCGCCGCAGCCGCATCCGGCGCCGCTCGAACCTGCCGCCACGCGTGTGGAGCCGGGTATCGGCGCCAAGCCGGTGGTCCAGTCCGGCAGCATCGACGCGGCGCCTTCGTATGCGCCGCCGGCCGCGCCTGGCGCCGCCACGGATTCCCGCCTGCACGGCTCGTCCGGCAGCTCGACGAGCCGCGGCGATCCACCGGTTCACGGTTGATCTCGCGGCGCGGCCCGGCGGCGTTCGTCGGGCCATTTGGGCCATTCGGGCATATTGCCCGGCCCGTCCCTGATTCAGATGCAGCGCCTCGCGCGCTGTTTTTCTTACCTGTTTGTTTTTCATCCCGTCCGCAGCCATGCACGACAAAATCCTGATTCTCGACTTCGGTTCGCAAGTCACCCAACTGATCGCGCGGCGCGTTCGCGAAGCCCACGTCTACTGCGAAATCCATCCGAACGACGTCACCGACGAATTCGTCCGCTCGTTCGCGCCGAAGGCCGTGATCCTGTCCGGCAGCCATGCCAGCACCTACGAGGATCAGCAACTGCGCGCGCCGCAGGCGGTCTGGGATCTCGGCGTGCCGGTGCTTGGCATCTGCTACGGGATGCAGACCATGGCGGTCCAGCTCGGCGGCAAGGTGGAGTGGAGCGACCACCGCGAATTCGGTTACGCGGAAGTGCGCGCGCACGGCCATACGCGCCTGCTGAACGGCATCGAGGACTTCGCCACGGCCGAAGGCCACGGCATGCTGAAGGTCTGGATGAGCCATGGCGACAAGGTCGGCGAGCTGCCGCCGGGCTTCAAGCTGATGGCCTCGACGCCGAGCTGCCCGATCGCGGCCATGGCTGACGAGGAGCGCGGTTATTACGCCGTGCAGTTCCACCCGGAAGTCACGCACACCGTGAAGGGCCGCCAGATCCTCGAGCGCTTCGTGCTCGAGATCGCCGGCGCGCAGCCCGACTGGGTGATGCGCGATCACATCGAGGAAGCCGTCGCGCTGATCCGCGAGCAGGTGGGCGACGAGGAAGTGATCCTCGGCCTGTCGGGCGGCGTCGATTCGAGCGTGGCCGCCGCGCTGATCCATCGTGCGATCGGCGACCAACTGACCTGCGTGTTCGTCGACCATGGCCTGCTGCGTCTGAACGAAGGGCAGATGGTGCTCGACATGTTCCAGGGGCGCCTGCATGCGAAGGTGGTGCACGTCGATGCCTCGGAGCAGTTCCTCGGCCACCTGGCCGGCGTGACCGATCCGGAAGCGAAGCGCAAGATCATCGGCCGCGAGTTCGTCGAGGTGTTCCAGGCCGAGGCGAAGAAGCTGTCGAACGCGAAGTGGCTGGCCCAGGGCACGATCTACCCGGACGTGATCGAATCGGGCGGCGCGAAGACCAAGAAGGCGACCACCATCAAGAGCCACCACAACGTGGGCGGCCTGCCGGAGACGCTGGGGCTGAAGCTGCTGGAGCCGCTGCGCGACCTGTTCAAGGACGAGGTGCGCGAGTTGGGCGTGGCGCTGGGGCTGCCGCCGGAGATGGTCTATCGCCATCCGTTCCCGGGCCCGGGCCTGGGCGTGCGGATCCTGGGCGAGGTGAAGCGCGAGTACGCGGAGCTGCTGCGTCGCGCCGATGCGATCTTCATCGAGGAACTGCGTTCGACGATCGCCAACGAGCAGGACGTGGCGGCGGGGATCTGCGAGGCTTCGCAGGTGGGTAAGTCCTGGTACGACCTCACGAGCCAGGCGTTCGCGGTGTTCCTGCCGGTGAAGTCGGTGGGGGTGATGGGCGACGGACGTACCTACGATTACGTGGCCGCGCTGCGCGCGGTGCAGACCACCGACTTCATGACGGCGCATTGGGCGCATCTGCCTTATGCGTTGCTGGGGCGGGCTTCGAATCGCATCATCAATGAAGTGCGCGGGATCAATCGCGTGGTGTATGACGTGTCGGGGAAGCCGCCGGCGACGATCGAGTGGGAGTGAAATCAGGTACTTCGGGAACTATCGCCAGCCAGCAGCATGGGTTGGCGGTAGAACTCGCGGTGAGAGCCGAAGTACTGGTTAGGGCCTGCTAGTTCACTATCCAGACCAAAGCCGTCTTTGACGGTGAAAGTCTTCTCGGGAAAGCATGGTTACATGCGGCTTCCCGAGCATCAGCAGGCCCCGTGTTCCTTGCGTTGAAGCCGTCGCGAGCGCCTTGCCTGCCACGGTGTTAAATCTCGCGACGAGCTGCCCATCCTGGTGGCAATCAAAAGCTTTTGGTCAGACCTGCTCCCAAAATACGACCGCGACCGACCGAAACCAGCTGCATGCCGTAGTACAGGTTGCCGAAGGTTTCGTAGCGTTTGTCGAAAAGATTACGGCCGAACAGATAGACTTCGAGATCCTTGTTCCGCCATCCGATCCGGGCATTCACGAGGCTATAGGCATCAAAGTAATAAGATTTGTCGATATCCGCGGTGCGCTTGCCCGTATATTGGTATTGCAGGTCGGCCGAGAGCTTGCCTGGCAAATGAATGATCTTGGCTGATGTTTCGTATTGCAGCCCGGCCGTCGCCGTCCATTTCGGTGTGTTCGGAACAGGATTGCCTGCGACCGTATTGACTGCGGCGCCGTTCGCTCCCAGTTCGCTATGGATATAGCCGACGCCCCCGGAGAAGCTCAAGCCTTCAGCGATGAGCGCGCGTGCCTGCAACTCGAAACCACTGGTCTTGTAGTCCTGGTATGTCGTCCGAAAAGCGCCGAGCGAAGGATCGAGATAGGACATGACACCGTTCTTGATGTCGTTGTGATAGACGCTGGCGTCGATCTGAAGACGATGACTAAGAAGATCGGCCTTGACGCCTGTCTCGTAAGTCCAACCCAAAGCGGCCGGATAGGGGTTGGCCACGACGCCATCGATCGGATAGCTAAAAAGCGCGTACACCCGTGACGCGTGACCACGAGCAACCGACACGTAGCTTTGAATGTCGTTCGTCCACTTATACGACAATGCTACCCGCCCTGTCGGATAGGTTTGCGACGTCGAGTTGGAGCCGGTCAGCGACGCAAGGCCCAGGGAGTTGTCCTGCTTCATCTCGATATGGTCATGGCTTACCCGACCGCCGATCGAGAATTCCCAGCGGTTCGCAAAGGGGATCGAAATGTCCCCGAACAGTCCTAGATTCGTCGTGTCGAGATCGCTTGTCATCGTGACTGAGCCGGAATACGGAGGCGGCGCGCACTGCGTACTGCTGCACCAGCGTATGCCGTTGGTTCGCATGGCACTGGCACCGACGACCCAGCGAACCGGGGCACCCTCGAGCGAATTCAGCCGAATCTCCTGGCTGAAAATGTTTTCCTGATCCGTCGAGTGGCCCACGTTACTGGACGCGGGATACCCGATCGCGTCATAGACAAGTTTGTCCACGGTGTCGAGTTCGCTGTCCAGCTTGTTGTGCTGGTAGGAACTGATGGACGTGAGCTGAGAATGGTCGAAAAAATGTTCGATGGTCAGGGTGGCGCCCGTTTGCGTCACTTTCGAGTCCGGCTCGGTCAGGATGCCACTGGTCGGAAACTGACTGGCGCTGCGCAGCAGGTATAGCGGGGCGTTGGCCTGATCGTGCAGATAGGTACCCGTCAGTGTGACGAGCGTGTCGTCCAGCCCCGTGAAGCGTAGTCCTCCACGGAATGCACCTATGTTGCGCTTGCCCAGCTTGTCGGTGTAGAGGCTGCGTACATCACCATCCTCATGGCCATAACGGATCGCCATCCGTCCGTCGAGTTCACCGGGCACGATGTTGCCGCCAAGAACTGCCTCGCCCATGCGATATCCGTGTTCGCCGACCTCGGTTGTCACGTGAACATCTCGAGTTCCGTCAGGCTGTTTCGTGACAACGTTGATGGCACCGCCCAGTGCATTGGTTCCCCATAGCGTGCCTTGGGGACCGCGCAGGACTTCGATATGGTCGACGTCGAGCAGCATGTTCGACGCGCTCATCATGCTGTTGGGCACACCGTCGACATTGAATGCGATCGTGCCGTCGGAGTAGTTGGCAGGCGTCCCAAGTGAGCTGACGCCGCGAATTGAGAACCACTGCGAGCCCGTGCTGCGGTTGACCCATTGCACATTGGGCGCATGCCCGGCGATCGCCACGCCGGGATCGAAGGGCGATTCCTTCAGGGTCTTCGCCTGCAAAACCGTGATGCTTTCAGGCACATCCTGAAGGCGTTCGGTCGTTTTCCGTGCAGTGACCGTGACGGGCTCGAGGACGGTGCTCTCTGCGCTCGATGCTGACGTGCCGCTATCCGACGACTCGGTGGTCGATTGCGCTTGCTTTCCCTCGGTAGCTAACACGTCTGGAGCAGCGACGGCGACGGCTGCGGCAATCGTTGCGTTGAGCCATGTATGTCGGACGGTACGGACCATACGTGAGCCACATGCCGGGAGCCCTTCGCGCACCGCATCGATCGAGCCCGAACTTCTGCCAAGGGATTGATGAAGGGGAGCGCGATGTACCGCGCATTGCCCTTCAATATGAGGCGTGCTAGACATTAAACGAGACTCATTTTCATTTTCGAGGTCGTCAATTTACCGATCCCCCGAGATGTCTCAGTAGCGAAATTTGGCCAAGTCCTTATCCAATCAGGCCAGACGAGTGATTTCCTGTCGAAATGGCCGTAATGCGAAATATGTTGACTAGATTTCGCAATGTAGAAAGGTGCTTGCACGGATAGGCTCCGCCTCATCCTGGCCTGCCATGCCTCCTGTCGTCGGAGTGTCAATGTGGCCGGCCGAGTACTTCGTCTTTTTCGAGGAATACCCGTGCACTCACACATCATCGGCAGATCGGCCATGCGCGGTCGATCACGCGCCATCTCGATCCTCCTTTTTCAATGGGGGGGCGCATGAGCTCCGCCGCGATCTCCCGTGCCAAACCCATTGTCGTGAGCGTTGTCGGGCTGGCCGTGGTTTTCGGCCTTCTGTATGCCTGGCGCGCTGCTCGAAGCGGCGGCGCGGAACAACAGGCCATGCCGCCGATGCCCGTCTCGACAATCCGTGCAGAGCCCCGCAGCGTGGCCGAGGAGTGGCAGGCCGTCGGCAGCTTGCGAGCCGTGCGTGAAGTGATGCTGGCTCCCGATACCTCGGGGCGAGTGACTGCCATCGATTTCGACGCAGGGCAGTCCGTCAAGGAAGGGGCGGCGCTGATTCAACTCTACGATGCCCCCGAGCAGGCTGATCGTGCCGCCGCCGTGGCTAAAGCCGATTTCGCACAGCTGCAACTCAGGCGTTCGCAAGCGTTGGCGCCTACCGGGGCCGAGCCGCGCGAATTGCTCGAGCAACACAAGGCGGACGCCGCCCAGGCTGCCGCGGCAGTTCGGCAACTGGACGCACGCATCCAGCAAAAGACGATCCGTGCGCCGTTCTCCGGTCAGTTAGGCATCCGACGGATCAACCTGGGTCAGTATCTCAACGCCGGGGATGCGATCGCCACGCTGACCCAACTCGACCCGCTCTATGTCAACTTCACGTTGCCGCAGCAGGACTTGCCCGAGCTGACGCTGGGTGCACCGGTTCAGGTAACGGTGGATGCGGTGCCGGGCAGGGTGTTCACGGCCAAGATCAGCACCATCGAACCGCGTATCGATGGAGAAACCCGCAATGTGGCCATCCAGGCGCTGTTGCCCAATACCGACCGGTTGCTGAAATCCGGCATGTACGTGACTGCGCGGCTGGCATTGCCCGCCACGACCGACAATATCGTATTGCCGCTGACGGCGATCCAGACTTCTGCCTCGGGCGACAGTGTGGTGGTCGTGAAAGGCGCCGATGCGCAGGGAGTCGGCAAGGCGGTTGCCGTGCCGGTCGTCACCGGCCGCCAGCTCGGGGAAGATGTTCTAGTCACCCAAGGCGTCAAGCCCGGCGACATCGTGGTGATGGCCGGCCAGAACCGTCTGCCGCCCGGTGCAGCCGTAAAAATCAGCAGCGCGCCCCCTTCGGCGACGGCGACGCCGAGCGACTCGGCCGTTGTTTCCTCCAGCGCCAGCACGCGGTAAAGGAAACCACGCCATGCGCTTTACAGACATCTTTATCCGTCGGCCCATCCTGGCACTGGTGGTCAGCCTGCTCATTCTGCTGACGGGCGCCACCTCGATTTTCCTGTTGCCGGTGCGGCAATACCCATATCTCGAAAACGCCACCATTACCGTCAGTACCACGCTTCCGGGGGCAACCCAGGACGTGATGCAGGGTTTCGTGACCACGCCGATCGCGCAGTCCATCGCCACGGCCAGCGGTATTGAATATCTGAGTTCGACTACCACGCAAGGCAAGAGCGAGATCAAGGCGCGCTTGGTGCTCAACGCCAACGCCGATCGAGCGATGACTGAAATTCTTGCCAAGGTGCAGCAGGTCAAGTACCAGTTGCCCGCGGGTATCACCGATCCGGTCATCAGCAAGTCCACCGAGGGCGGCACGGCCGTGCAATACATCGCCTTCTACAGCAAGACGCTGTCGATCCCGCAAGTGACGGACTTCGCATCGCGGGTCGCGCAGCCTCTGCTTACCAGCATTCCGGGAGTCGCCTCCGCGGACGTCTATGGCGGCCAGACGCTGGCCATGCGCATCTGGATCGACCCTGTGAGGTTGGCCGCGCACGGGCTGTCGGCCGGCGAGATCTCGGCCGCTTTGCGCGCCAACAATGTGCAGGCCGCGCCGGGCCAGCTCAAGAGTTCGCTCACCGTCACCAACATCAGCGCCGCCACCGATTTGCGCAGCGTCGAGGATTTCCGCCAGATGGTCGTGAAGTCCAGCCCCGACGCAGGCATAGTGCGGCTGTCGGATGTCGCCACGGTGGAAATCGGTGGCCAAAACTACAACAACCTCTCGTTCGCCACCGGCATACCCGCGATCTTCGTCGCCCTCCAGCCCACGCCCGATGGAAACCCGCTGGAGATCGTCAAGCATGCCAACGAACTGCTGACCAGGATTCGTGCAATGGCACCCCCGGGATTGACGGTGGCGCCTAACTACAACGTGGCGCGCTTCGTCAATGCCTCCATCGAGGAGGTAAAACGCACACTGGTGGAAGCCATCGTGATCGTGATCGCGGTGATCTTCCTGTTCCTCGGCACTTTTCGCGCGGTGATCATTCCGGTCGTCACCATTCCGCTGTCGCTGGTCGGTACCGCTGCGTTGATGCTGGTCTGCGGTTTCTCGATCAACTTGTTGACACTGCTGGCGATGGTGCTGGCGATCGGACTGGTGGTGGATGATGCCATCGTCGTGGTGGAGAATATCCATCGACATATCGAGGAGGGGCTGACACCGGTGCGTGCGGCACTGCTCGGCGCACGCGAAATCGTCGGTCCGGTGATCGCCATGACGATCACGCTGGCGGCGGTCTACGCGCCAATCGGCATGATGGGGGGGCTGACCGGCGCGCTGTTCAAGGAGTTCGCCTTCACATTGGCCGGCTCGGTCATCGTCTCCGGGGTGGTCGCGCTGACGCTCTCGCCGGTGATGAGCTCGATGCTGCTCAGTTCCAGGCAGGGCGAGGGGCGGCTGGCGAAGCGGGTCGAGCACTACATGGAAGGACTGACGGCGTTCTATGGGCGCTTGCTGGCCCGCACGCTAGCCGCTCGCGGTGCGGTGCTGCTGGTCGGCGTGGCCGTGCTGGCCGCCATCGTCGTGCTGTTCACCGGTACCCGCCGCGAACTGGCGCCGACCGAGGATCAGGGCGCCGTCATCGTCGTCACCAAGGCGCCGCAATATGCCGGCGTGGGCTACACCGCCCGCTATGCCCGGCAGATCGAGAAACTGTTCGAGACGATTCCCGAGTTCGACAGCAGCTTCATGAATATCGGCGACGCCGCCGGTGGCCAGAACATGATGCTCGGCGGCGCGATCCTCAAGGATTGGTCGAAACGCAAACGGTCGGCCACTGCAATCCAGGGGCAGATTCAAGCCGCCGGCGGCGCCATCGACGGGGAGACCTTGACCGCCGTGCAGTTGCCCCCGTTACCGGGTTCCAGCGGCGGCCTGCCGGTGCAGATGGTGCTGCGCTCGCCCGACGACTTCAAGGTGCTGTACGAGACCGGGGAGAAGATCAAGGCAGCGGCCTATGCCAGCGGCCTGTTCCTCTACGTGCAGAACGACCTGTCCTATGACAGCCCGCAGGCGCACATTACGATCGACAATGCGAAGGCCAGTGAGATGGGCGTGACGATGCAGTCCATCGCCGATACGCTGGCCGTGCTGGTTGGCGAAAACTACGTCAATCGCTTCAACTTCCACGATCGCTCCTATGACGTGATCCCGCAAGTGCGCGGTACCGAGCGCATGACTGCGCAAGACCTTGGGCGCTTCTATGTCAAGACGACCTCCGGCGCGCTGGTGCCACTGTCCACTGTGACGCGAGTCGAGATGCGCCCGCAAGCGAACCAGCTCACCCAGTTCGGCCAGATGAACTCAGCCACGCTCGAGATGCTGCCGGCGCCGGGCGTGAGCATGGGCGAGGCCGTGAAGTTCCTGCAATCACAGCCCCTGCCGCCGGGCACCAGTGTGGACTGGCTCAGCGACAGCCGCCAGTTCGTGCAGGAGGGCAACCGCCTGCTGGTCTCCTTCTGCTTCGCATTGGTGGTGATCTTCCTGGTGCTGGCGGCGCAATTCGAGAGCCTGCGCGATCCGCTGGTGATCCTGGTGACGGTGCCGCTGGCGGTCTGCGGCGCGCTGGTGCCGCTGTGGCTCGGCTTTGCCACGCTCAATATCTACACCCAGATCGGATTGGTCACCTTGATCGGCCTGATCTCCAAGCACGGCATCCTGATGGTCACCTTCGCCAATCATATCCAGCACCACGAAAACCTGAGCCGCATCGAAGCTATCGAGAAGGCGGCGGCGGTGCGGATGCGTCCTGTGCTGATGACCACCGCGGCAATGGTCGCCGGCCTTGTGCCGCTGTTGTTCGCAGACGGCGCGGGCTCGGCCAGCCGGTTCTCCATCGGCATCGTGGTGGTGATGGGCATGATGGTCGGCACCTTCTTCACGCTGTTCGTGCTACCCACGGTCTACAGCTTCATCGCCAAGGATCACCGGGCAACGGCGGAAAGTCCTCGCGCCCGCGAACTCGCTACTGCGGAGGCTCCCGATGTCGCCCTTTGAACCGATTCCCGCGATGCCGGTGGTGTCGCGTCCGGTGAAGCTTGCCCGTCCGCGCGCTGCGATCATGGCGATTGCCCTCGCCATGATCACCGCAGGCTGCGCCAGCGGCCCCGATTACCACGCACCGGCCTTGCCGGAGACCGCGGCGGGTCCCTTCGTCAGTCACCCAGCCAATACGGATGTTGCCGAAGCGCTGCCTGCGAACTGGTGGAAGCTGTATGACGATCCCACGCTCAACAATCTGGTGCAGGAAGCCTTGTCGGCCAACACCAACCTGCGCGTGGCGATGGCCAACCTCGGTCGCGCGCGGGCCATCTACAAGGAAGCACGCAGCGGGCAATTCCCTTCGACCAGTCTGTCGGGAGGCGTGGGATACGGGCGCGATCAGACCACGTGGACGGGCACCGGCCAGGCCCCCGCGCAATGGAGTGAAAGCGCCGGCCTCGACGTCTCCTATGAACTCGATCTGTTCGGTCGGGTCAGGCGCGACATCGAGGCTGCTCGCGACGACACCGATGCAGTCGCCGCCGCCTACGATGCCGCCAGGGTAGTTGTCGTTGCGGAGACGACGCGGGCCTATGTGGACGCCTGCAGCTACGGTGAGTCCATCGGCGTGGCGCGCTCGTCCGTCGAGCTGGCACGGCGCAGCCTGGATCTCATCGACAGCCAGGCGCATGCGGGCTCGGCGTCGCATCTGGACGTGGAACGGGCTGGCGTCACGCTGGCCCAGGCCCAGGCCGCCTTGCCGCCATTGCAAGGCCAGCGCGAGGCCGCACTGTTCGAGCTGGCCGCGTTGATGGGGCGCACGCCCTCGCAAGTGCCGGAAGCGGCGCGTGCCTGCACCGAGGCTCCCGAGATTGCCGGTGCGTTGCCGGTCGGCGACGGCACCGCGCTGCTGCGCCGTCGGCCGGACGTGCGTCAGGCCGAGCGCCAACTGGCGGCAGATACCGCCCGCATTGGCGTGGCCGTGGCGGATCTCTATCCGCGCGTCACGCTGGGCGCCTCGGGTAACTACCTGCGTGACGACTACCTGAAAGGCAATCGCACCTTGTCCTTCTCTTTTGGGCCACTCATCTCCTGGACGTTCCCCAACATGATGGTGGCTCGCAGTCGCATCGCACAGGCGAGGGCACAAAGCGCGGCATCGCTGGCCAGTTTCGATGGCACCGTGCTGAATGCCCTGAAGGAGTCCGAGCAATCGTTGAGTGCCTATGACGCGGCAATGCAGCAACGTGATGCCTTGATCGACGCGCGCGAGCGGGCGAAGAACGCTTTCCAGCTGGCTGACCAGCGTTACCGGGCGGGCTCGATCAGCTACCTCGACGTGATCGTGGCACAGACCAGCCTGATCGATGCGAAAGCCCAGGTGGCCGCGGCCGACCAGCGCGTCGGCTCTGCGCGAGTTAGCGTATTCAAGGCGCTTGGTGGTGGCTGGGAGCAGGCCAGTACGCAGTAATGCCCGAGGGCGTCGGCGCGTTGGCGACCTCACCGTCGCGCCGATGTCCGATACCAACCATTAGCCACGCGGCTCGGCGTTGTCACGAACAACCGGAGATCCGGCATAGCGAAGGAATACGGATATGGACCCGCACGACGACCCGCCTCGGATCATTGACCTGATTACATCGTTCGGTAGCAAGAGCCTGCCGTCAGGCAACCAGACGATGAAGCACACCGCAGCAGCCTGTCCGGCGACCAGATCGCCGATGTCGTCTCAGGAGCAACGATTGGCCGCTAGCCGCCTGCGCCCGACGATCGCTCGTACCAGTGTGTTGTCCGTACTGGAACAGGTGGCGCCGCGCTGTCTCGATGCGAGTCAAATGTATCGCATCCTCTGCACGCAATTCGACAGCCTCAAACCGGCCTCGATCTACCGGGCGCTGAACGATTTATGGACCTCGGGATTGCTGGTCCGTATGGAAGGCGCGCAAGGCCGTGCTCTCTACGCGCTCAAGCCGGACAGGAAGAATCTTCAGAACGACACCATGCGCTGCCACTGTGGCGCGCGGTTGGTTTTTATCGAGGATCGGGTCTTACTCGAGCATCTCCGATCGTTGGCGAGTCAGGAAGGCTTCGATCTCGACGAGGAGTCAGCTTTCACCATCACCATGAAGTGTGCGGAATGTCGGATGGTCCAAGGCAGAAGAGGATAGGCGAGCGCGAACCGAGCTCGCCAAATTCGACGGCAGCTTGGCGCTGATGCCCAGGCGCTATCTCCGGGTTTTCCGTCGGGTTCCATGCTCGGTGAACGAGCGCACGCTGCAGTCAAGGCGAGACCTGATCGGCAAGCACGATGCCGCGGATGGCAGCAGCCTGTGCGTTTGTCGTTCGATCGGCAAGGTATCGAGCTGGCGGCTTGCCTACCGCCTTGCGGAACATGGTGACGAACCCGCTGGCATTTTCGTAGCCCAGTTCCAGCGCCACCGTTTGCACGCTTTCGCCTTTCGTCAGGCGTTGGAGTGCAAGGATCACATGCAGTTGCCGGCGCCAGCGTCCGAAGCTCATGCCGATTTCGTGCATCAGCAGCCGGCTCATGCTTCGTTCGCTCATGCCGATGCGGGTAGCCCAATCGCCCTTCGAGGCTTTGTCCGTAGGATCGGCCAACAGCATTTCCGCGAGTCGGCGCAATCGCGGATCGCGCGGCATCGGCAAATGCAGGTCTTCCACCGGCGCCATCGCCAGTTCATCCAGCAACACGGCAATCAGCCGGTCTTCCCGACTTCCCAGCGGATATAACTCGGGGAAGCCGGCCACCTTCAGAAGCAGTTCACGCAGCAATGGCGAGACGGAGATCGTGCAGCAGGATTTCGGAAGATCCGGTGCGGCGTCAGGCTCCACGAACAGGCAATGGCACTCCGTTTCGCCCGATCCGCGTGCCGCGTGGGGCAAGTCTCCTGGTATCCATACCGCGCATTGCGGCGGCACGATCCAGACGCCGTCTTCAATTTCGCAGTTGAGAATGCCGCGCACGGAGTAAAGCAGTTGCGCCCGCCGATGCCGATGCTTCGCATGTTCCCAGTCCTTCGTCACCGTCATGGCGCTCAGCGCGACAACGGGCCGGGGGACGTTGTCCACGTCCTTGGACACGATCAAATCGGTGATGGCAATGCTTGACATGGTGCGTATCAGACCTCGGGTCGAAGATTAGGCGCTGGCCTAATCGAAAAATATTATGGCCAAATTGTGCAGTGACGTCGAGCTATTCCGTCGGTATCGTGTGCTTGACCATGCTGGCCGTTCTGCTTATCAGGGCCATTGCGCTTCCGACCTGCAGAGGTATCCCATTGTCTTGACGAGGTGGGGCTGCCAGCTATTTCCCCTTATGTTACGAAGGAGTATTCGGCATGTTGATTGACGCCTCGCAGTTCCCCATGGTCTGGATGCGACTGAACGCGCCGGGCGCCGACCCCACAGTCTCGCCTTTTGCCGAGTTCGAGGGATTGCTCGCGCGGAAGCAGGTTTTTGTTTTGCTCAACGACGAGGGGCTTGATAAAGGAGAGCAGGGAGAGCACGAACATCCGCAGGAAGAAATGAAGCAAACCTCGCTGTGGATGAAACGCCACAAGAGCGAATTGCGGGCCTTCGTCAGGGCAGGGATTTACATCGAACCGAATACCGCCAAGCGGCTGGCGACCAAGGCATTTGCTCTGATGTATGAGAAATTTTGGGGCTTTCCCATGCTGACGGTTGCGACGAGAGACGAGGCACTGGCCCTGGCGTGGAAGTTGTTGCCGGGCGAGCAAACGAGTGCACGGTCGCACTAGTCCCGACAGGAGGCGCACGGTTTCTATCCGAGTGGGCGACTCCCGGCATGCTAGGCTGGCGGCATCACGCGTCAATCCGGCCGATACGCTCCCAACCCCATGACCTTCAGGACGCGCTCCGCAACTCAATCAAACGCATGTCCGATCCATGTCGGATGTGCCGGATGGGCGCTGTCATCGCGGCTAGCCGAGCGATTTCCCACGCAAGGCAGCCATCTGGAGCGTTACGCACGAGTCTTCTCCTCGGTGGAGATCAACTCCTCGTTCTATCGTCCTCATCAGCCGAAGACCTATGCGCGATGGGCCGCGAGTGTACCCGACGAATTCCGGTTCTCGGTCAAGCTGCCACGTCGAATCTCGCATGAACTGAGGTTGCGCGACACCGACGCCGCCCTCGGCGAATTCCTGGCTCAGGTCGAGCCGCTGAAGGAAAAGCTGGGCTGCCTGTTGCTTCAATTGCCGCCCAGCCTGGCCTTGGACGAGGCCACGGCCCTCGGCTTTTTCTCGTTGCTGCGAAGCGGCACGGCAACCCCGGTGGTTTGCGAACCGCGCCATGCGAGCTGGTTCACCGAGGCGGGGGCGGCGATCATGGAACGTGCCGGGGTCGGCTGCGTGCGGGCGGACCCGCCGCCCGTCGCCGATATCGAGCCAAGGGGCGATTCACGCACCCTGTACGTCCGTTTGCACGGTTCGCCGGAAATTTATTATTCGGCATACGACGAGCCGTTCCTCGACGCGGTGGCGGCTCGGGCGGTCGAGGCCAGCCGCTCCGGCTCCGAGGTCTGGTGCATTTTCGACAATACCGCGCGCGGCGAGGCCATTCCCAATGCGTTGACGCTGACGGAGAAATTGGCGAAGGCAAACCGTTAAGCGGAATCGTTCCGGGCGCGACCATGGAGCGGCGCATCGGCATCCGCCATTTCGCGCGCAAGAACGAGTGCCCGGATCATGTCGTCGAGCACCTCGTCGCGCGAGTTGTCATCCTGCTGGCGTAACGCGAACGACGGGTGATAGGTGGCGATGGCCCATCCACCATCGATCTCGAAAGGCGCATTCACGTAATCGCGAAGCTTGGCTTGCCTGCGCAACAGCGCGGTGAGCGCCGTGGCACCTAGCGCCACGATCACGGCAGGTCGAACCGTGTCCAGTTCATGCTCGAGCCAGTGATGGCAGGCTTCGATTTCACGTTGCATCGGCGTTTTGTGCAAACGGCGCTTGCCGCGCGGCTCCCACTTGAAATGCTTCACTGCATTGGTCAGATAAACCTGGTCGCGCAATAGACCCGCGCGCTCGATGGCAAGGTCGAGCAGTTGTCCCGCCGGCCCGACGAACGGTTGTCCGCTCAGGTCTTCCTGATCGCCCGGTTGCTCGCCGATCAACATGATTCGAGCGCTGCTCGGCCCCGCGCTGCCTACCGCCTGCGTGGCGTTACGCCACAAGTCGCAACGTCGGCAAGCATCCAGCGAAGAGGCTTGCTCTCGAACCGGTTGCGCCACCTCGGCTTCGACAGCAATCGCCTTGCCGTTCAGCGTGCCGATACCGCTGGCTTGAGCGAGCCGCCGCGCACCGCTTCTGGCTTCGCTGATCATGCCGGGAATCAAACGGGCCTCAGGCAAGCCCTTCCAGAAACGTACCGGCATATGCTGCTCCAGCGCGGTTTCGTTCAGTCGCGCCGGGTTGAACGTGCTCCGGTAATACGCGATCCACAATGCCTCGGCCTCATCCTCGGTGTCATGACGATGATCGCCCGGCAACGCGCGACGCGCGTCCAGATGCAACTGGCTGCCGTCCCAGAAGGCCGCGCCGCGAGGTGTGGTGATGAGCCACGAGGATCGGCCCATGCGCTGCGCGAAATGTTCCGCTGCCCATTCGAGCACGTCGTGCTCGGGTTCGTACCATGCGAGGTATTCGGGAACGGCCTGGGCATCCGGCTGCTTGCGAAATCGCACATAGGCGATCATGTCGTGCTGCGCGCGGCGCACGCTCTTGGCCATGCGGTAAAGCCGTGCGCCGTCGGTATCGGCGGGCGATGCCGCCGAGCGGTCGCCGTGATGCCAGCGCCACAGCACCTTGTACAAGAACGCCCAGCGCTGGGGATCGCGAAACGATGCGGCGTCTCTCAGCAGCGCCGCGAACGCCTTCGACACCTGAACCTCGGCCAGGCGAGTCGAAGCCGCGGCCGTGCCTGGCGATGCCGGCGCGTAGTCGATCGAGGCTTGCTGCTGCGGCATCTCGATAGCCTCCGCGAGACGCCAGTGGATCGACGCCGGCGGAAGGTCTTCAGCGAGCGCCGCGAGCGAGGCCGCGCGCCACGCGGCAAAGCGATCCTCGATCACGATGGTGCGCATCGGCCTTCCTCACAACAGCGCGAGTTGCACCGGCGGCGGCGCGAGTACGCGGCGCAGCGCCTCGGACGACGCATCATGCAGGGCGGCGCGATAATCCTGCGTCACCACGAACGGCCGGATCTTCTCCATCGGACAGCGCAGCCGCACCAGATCCTCGTAACGGACACGACGCGTGCGCCGCAACTCCACGATGCGTTTTGCGTTACGCATGCCGATGCCGGGCACGCGCGCGATCGCGCGAAGCGGCGCGCGGTTGAGGTCGACAGGAAAATGTTCGCGATGAGCGAGCGCCCAGGCGAGCTTCGGATCGATGTCGAGCGCCAGGTCCGCGCTGCTCCCGAACAGCTCGTCCGCATGGAAGCCGTAGCCGCGCAGCAGAAAGTCGGCTTGATAAAGCCGATGTTCGCGCAGCAGAGGCGGCGCCTGCGCGGGCAAGGCGGACGGGCTGTCTGGAATGGGACTGAAGGCCGAGTAGTAAACGCGCTTGAGCTTGAACGAGCCGTAGAGCGATTCGGCCGTCTGCAGGATGGTGCGATCGTTCGTCTGGTCGGCCCCGACGATCATTTGCGTGCTTTGCCCGGCCGGCGTGAACGGCGGCGCTTTGGTCTCGGCCTGCGCCTCTTCCTGCGCAAGCCGGATCGATCCCATCGCCAGCTTGATGGTTCGCACGTTCTTTTCCGGCGCGAGGCGCGCGAGACTGCCGTCCGTCGGCAATTCGATATTCACGCTCAGACGATCCGCATAGCGACCGGCTTTCGCGATGAGCTCCGGGTCCGCGTCGGGAATGGTCTTGAGATGCAGATAACCGCGGAACTGGTGGTCCTCCCGCAGCGACTGCGCCACGCGCACCAATTGTTCCATCGTGTAGTTGGACGAGCGGATGATGCCCGAACTCAGGAACAGGCCGTCGATATAGTTGCGTCGGTAAAAATCGAGCGTGAGATCGACGACTTCCTCGGGCGTGAAGCGCGCGCGCGGCACGTTGCTGGAGCGGCGGTTCACACAGTACTGGCAGTCGTACAGGCAAAAGTTGGTGAGCAGGATCTTGAGGAGCGACACACAGCGCCCGTCCGGCGTGAAGCTGTGGCAGATGCCCGCGCCGGTGCTGGCACCGAGCCCGGAAATACCGCGCGAGCCGCGCTTGGGCGCGCCGCTGCTGGCGCAGGATGCATCGTACTTCGCCGCGTCGGCCAACACCTCGAGCTTCTTTTGCAGTTCCACGTCGCCACCGATACTGTATATGCGTACAGTATTTTACGTGGGCCGGCGGCGGGCGCAAGCGGAATATGAAAGGGTTTTTGGGGTGGAATCGAAGGGGCGGGCCGCGAAGCGAGCGGGGCGCGACACTGGACGCGCGAGATGCACGGTATCGCGAGCTAGGATTTTTCCAGTTGGCGATGGAAAACCGAAGGCGGGACGCCAAAGTATCGCCGGAACATCGCGGTAAACGCGCTGGGGCTGCTGTAGCCGCAATCCAGGGCGATATCGATGATTCTCCTGCCCTGAGCCAGTTGCCGGAGGGCGAACAGGAATCTGGCCTGGTCCCGCCATTGCCCGAATGTCATACCCGTCTCCTTCTGGAAGAGACGATGCACGGTCTTGGCGGTGACGCCCAGCGTGGCGGCCCATTGGCCGACCGTCGAGGCATTGGCGGGATCGTCGACGAGGGCCGCGCAAATCGACTTGATGCGGGCATCCTGAGGCGCCGGGAGATGCAGCGGTAGAACGTCCGCTGTCAGCAGTTCGTCGGCAAGCAGGCGCATGAGTCGGCCGTCCCGCGTGTCGTCCGAATAATCCCGCGGGACGCGCACGGCGGCCACGACGAGTTCCCGCAGGAGAGGGGAGACATTGATCACGCAGCTCTCCAGAGGCAGACCGATGGCCGCGGCATCGATGAATACCGTGCGCATCTTGACATCCCCCGACATCTTCACCACATGCTCGACGCCGGCAGCGAGCCATAGCGCCCTGTTCGGCGGCACCACCCACGAACAGGCCATCGACCGGACCACCATCACGCCCTCGATCGCATACAGCAGTTGAGCCTTGGGATGCGCGTGCCAGCCGGTGGACGTCCCGCTCGGCCAGTTCACGTCCATCGCGCACATCGCGCGGTCCGTGTCGTGGAAGTCCAGGTGCTTCAGGGCGAGATTTTCGATCATGTCCCTATCTCTACAGTTGCTGCCACTATAGAGTCAGACTGACTACTTGGGAAGGCGTAGCCTCGGGGTTCTCGAAGCCTTTCTCCGACGAGTCGCCATGAAGCACAAAGCTGCCTACCTGTTTCCCTTTTTCACGATCGTGATCTGGTCGGGAAACGTGATCGTGTCCCGCCTGTCGGCCCATACCATCGGCCCTGGGGCGATCACGTTCTATCGCCTGCTCCTTGCCGTTCTCATCATGAGCGTGTTTGTCGCCAGGCCAGCCTGGCGCAATCGCGACGAGATCTGGCCGCACATCGGCAAGCTGGCCATACTCGGTTTCCTGGCGCTGTGTTTCTTCCAGGTGCTCTCGTACACGGCGGCCTCGTCGACCACGGCAACCAACCTCGCGGTCTTCACCGCGCTGACGCCGCTGCTCACCGTGGTTCTGAGCGCGTTCTTCCTCGAGGACACTCCCACGGTCGGCATGGTCGGTGGCGGCGTGCTTTCGCTGATCGGCCTGATCTACCTCGTCAGCAAGGGCAACCCGGTTTCGCTCTTCGATAATGGCGCGCATCCCGGCGATCTGTTGATCTTCGTGGCAGCGATCGGTTATGCACTGTACGGCGTCCTGCTCAAGCGATGGAATCTTCCCGTCACCGGCTGGCAGTCGACCTACGTGCAGTCCATCTGCGCGCTGGTCGTGATGTTGCCGGCCTTCCTCGTCACGCCTCCGGCATCGCGGCAACTGAACGCCGCGACGCTGCCGTTGATCGCCTATGCGGGCGGACTGGCCTCGGTGGTGCTGCCGTTCTTGTGGGTTCGCGGCGTGCATGTGCTCGGCCCCAACCGCTGCGCGATATTCATGAACCTGCTGCCGGTGCTCACGGCCGTCATCGCCATCGGCATGCTCGGCGAGCCGGTTCGTGCGTACCACGTGATCGGCGGTGGCATCGCGCTGATCGGCGTGGCATGCGCGGAGTGGTTTCGTCGGCCGCTGCGAGGCGCGGCCCCCGACATGCGGGGAATGGTCGAATGACGCGCGACGAATTGCAAATGACGGATCCACGAACGATGCAGACGACGATGTCGGATCAGGATGTATCCCGCTTGACGCAGGCGATCGACCGCTTGACGCAGGCGATCGACCGCTTGACGGCGAGCTTGAACCAGTTGGCAGGTGGCGGCGAGGCATCGGCCGCGACGGCCGTGCCGGATGCACTGGCTTACCGTTGGCATCGGGATCGGGGCCTGTTTGCGCGGTCCGGGCTGATGCCGATCCGGCTGCGCCGGCTCACCGATGCGCTGAAGGCACCGAACCGGATCGAGGATGCGCCCGGGGCGGGCGGCTCGGCGCTGCAGACCGTGCAGGCGATCAACGCGGAGGCGGCCTCCTACGCGAGCACGCAGATCGCCGTCGGCCCGAACATGATGATCACGCAGGCGGGCGGCATGGTCGCGCAGGCGGCGGCCAATTACTTCGAGGCATCGACCTCGCTGGCGATCGCGGGCAAGAGCGTGCTGATGAAGGATCTGGCGCAGAAGACCGTCGACGAGAACGTGCCCGGGATGGCGATGGATGCGATGGGCCTGCTGTTGACGGACCTGTTCGTCGCCACCGCGGCGCTCGTCGCGGGCGCCGCCGAGGCAATCGAAGGGGAGGCCGCCAGTATCGCGCTCGACAAGATCGACGAGAGCCTGCAGAAGTACCAGGCGCTGCTGGACAAGAAGGGCACGTAGGGCGCGTTGGCGGCGCGCCGTCCTCGACATCCCCGGTTCGCCGAATCCCGACCACGAAGCGGGAATGGCTTTTTTTGAGGGTTATAAGTCCTTTGAGCCATCTTCCTCGGATTCCATAATCTGCTCACGAAATCAGGCCGGAGCCGGCGCAACGATGCGCCGGACTTCAGCCCGATCCATGGCGAAGCAGATAGAGGAACACGAAGATGAGACTCAGCAACAAGACGGCGCTGATCACCGGCGGCACCAGCGGCATTGGCCTTGCGACGGCCAGGCTCTTCATTGCGCAAGGCGCGCGTGTGGCGGTCACCGGCCGCGACGAAGCCGCATTCGAGCGCGTGAGGGCCGAGCTCGGCGAACATGCACTGGTCCTGAAGGGCGACGTCCGCTCGATCGAGGACATGCGCGCGATCGCGGCCGAGGTGCAGGAGCGGTTCGGCGGCCTCGATATCGTGTTCGCCAACGCGGGCTGGGCCTTTCCCTCCGCGATCGGCGACATCGACGAAAGGCTCTACGACGAGATCATGGACATCAACGTCAAGGGCGTGGTGTTCACGCTGCAAGCCGTGCTGCCTTTCTTGCGCGAAGGCTCGTCAGTCATCCTCAATACATCCTTCGTTGCCCGGACGGGCAAGCACGGCATCTCGCTGACCGCCGCGGCGAAGGCTGCCGTGCGATCGCTGGCCCGCAGCTGGTCCTACGAATTCCTCGATCGCAGGATCCGCTTCAACGCGATCGCACCGGGCGTGATCGACACGCCGCTGATCGGCAGGTGGGGCATGTCGGACGAGTGGGTTCGCGAGCGCAAGGCCGAGTTCGCCCAAGCCATTCCGGTCGGCCATGTGGGCCAGGCCGAGGACATCGCCCACGCGGCGCTCTACCTCGCCAGCGACGAATCCTCGTACGTCGTTGGCACCGAGCTGGTGGTCGACGGCGGCGCCTCGCAGCTTTAAATCCTGGCTGCGCGACTTCCCTCTTCATCAAACGCCCGCCCGGCTGTCCGCCGCGGCGGTGCTTCAATCCGGCCCGAGGCGGCTGCGCTCGCGCAGGGGCCGCAGTACAAGGAGAAACGATCTTGACCGACCAAAGCAACAAGCCTATCGCCGACGAGGCACTCGACCGGGCAGGCCATGCCCGGCGCAGTCTCCTCAGGTTCGGCGGCGCCGCCACGCTCGGCGCCGTGCTGGGTGGGGGCGTCCTGCTCGGCCACGCCAGCCCGGCTCTCGCCGAAGCGGCGAGCCAGGGCGAACTCGCGCCGAACGAGCCGCTCGATATCCTGATCGTGAACTACGACGGCGGGACCCTGCTCGATTTCGCCGGCCCCAGCGAGATCTTCCACCGGCTGCCGAACACGAAGGTCCGTTATGCCAGCCTGAACGGGGGCAACGTGACGCTCGAATTCGGCGTCGTGTATGGCAACACCGAGCGACTGGCCGATATCGAAAGCACGGACCTGATCCTGGTGCCCGGCGGATCCGATCTGTCAGTGCCGATGAGGCCGGAATATCAAGCCCAGATCCGTCGTCTCGCCGAGGGCGCCAGGCACGTGACGTCGGTCTGCAACGGATCGCTGGTGCTGGCCGCCACCGGCGTTCTCAAGGGCAAGCGCAGCGCCTGCCACTGGGCCTTCGTCAACAAGCTGGCCGAATACGGCGCGATCCCCGTTCCCGATCGCTTCGTCGAGGACGACCATGGCCGCTTCATGAGCGGCGGCGGCGTGACCGCGGGCATCGATTTCGCGCTGCGCGTGGCCGAGAAGCTGCGCGGACGACAGGCCGCCGAATTCACGCAGCTCGTCATCGAATACGACCCGGCGCCGCCGTTCCATTCCGGCCATCCCAGGGACGCGCGGCCGGAAGTGGTCGCGATGGTCGACAAGGAACTGCCCGGTGCCTCCAAGGGGCTCGCGCGAATTCCGGGCGTTCGCTGAGCATGCCGCATGCGCGCCGTTCGGCGCGCCGTCTTTCCCGATCCACACCTTGTTCGGAAACCATTCGATGCAACCGATTCGTTTTTATGCCGCCGTCCTGGCGGCCTGTCTTCCCGTTCTCGCGTTTGCCTCGCCGGCAACCGACGGCAGCCCACGGCCTGAAATCCAGGCGGCCATCAAGGCCGAGAACGCACGTTGGGCGCAAGCCTTCGCGCGGGGCGATTACGAGGCGATCGGCCGGCTCTACACGAGCGACGGCACGCTCCTGCCGCCCGGCGGCGACAAGGTCACGGGTGCCAGCGCGATCACCGACTACTTCAACAAGGGCTATGCCGGAACGAAGCCGGGCACCGTGTCGTTCAGCCATTACGAGTTCTACGGCGACGAGCGGATCGTGACCGAGGTGTCGGACGCGGAGGTTCGCGATCACGAGGGAAGGCTCGAGATCCGCGGCAAGCAGATCCTCGTCTTCCTGAAGCAGGGCGGCGCCTGGAAACTGCATCGCGACATGTGGAACGACTACCCGCGCTGATCGTCGATCACCGCTTGCCGAGCAATCGGCTCTCGCGCCGGATCGATTGCGGAGGATGCCCGTGCAGCTTGACGAAGGCCCTGCGCATTCGTTCCGGATCGACGAAGCCCACCGCCAGCGCGATCTGCTCGATCGGCTCGCTGCCGTCCTGCAGGCGCAATCGCGCCGCCTCCACGCGCAGGCGTTCCACCGCCTTGGCGGGCGTCTCGCCCGTCTCGCGACGGAACGCCCGGGCGAATTGTCGAGGACTCAATCTTGCTGCATCCGCGAGTCGCTCGACCGGCAGCGCTTCCGCCAGATGCTCCCTGGCGAAGTTCAGGGCGATGCGGATGCGATCCGATTCCGGCTCCATCTGCGACATGGCCGAGAACTGCGACTGGCCCCCCGGCCGACGATAGGGCACCACCAGTAGCCGCGACACCGTGCGCGCGACGTCCGCGCCCATGTCCTGCTCGATCATCGCCAGCGCCAGGTCGATGCCGGAGGCGATGCCCGCCGAGGTCCAGATGCGCCCGTCCGCGATGTAGATGCTGTCGCTCTCGACCCTGACGCGAGGGAAGCGGGATTGCAGGTGGGCGGCATACCGCCAGTGCGTGGTCGCTCTCAGCTCGTTGAGCAGATCGGTTGCCGCCAGCAGGAAGGCGCCCGTGCACACGCTCGCCACCCGCGAGGCCCTCGCGCTCAATTTCCGGGCGGCGGCGATGTTGTCCGCTTCCTCCATCGGGGCGATATCGCCACCCACGAAGATCACGGTATCGAATGCGCGCCTGCCGATCGGCCGGGTCTCGATCGGCAGCCCCGTGTTGCCGTGAACCGGTCCTCCCGCCTGCGAAAGCACGTGAAGCTCGTAGGGGCTGTGGCCGGCGGCCGTGGCGACCTGGTTGAAGCTCGACAGCGGCCCGGCGAGATCGAGCGCATCATAACCGCGACAAACGTAGAACCCGATTCGATGCATGATGAGGTGGCCGGCTGAAAACCCTGGTGAAGTCGCATTCTAAGGAGAAAAGAAGCGATCGCCGTATCTGTCTTGAAATGAGGGAAATACGTCTCTTGCGCCGTTTGGAGGTGGCCCGATGCGAAGCGCCGAAACCGATACGCCCCAACTGGCCCTGCCGGGATTCGACACCGAACCATGGATTCCGAAACATCGCCTGTTCTTTGCCGTGATGCCCGATCCCGGCACGGCCGAGCGCATCGCGCACCGCGGCAGCCGGCTGGCGGCCGAGGCGGGCATCGGCGGCAAGCCGCATGAGGCGGCGCGCCTGCACGTCACGCTGCAGCTCGTGGGCGATTACATGCATGTCCCGGAGGTCGAGCTTGCCCGCGCGTGCATCGCGGCGGCCAGTGTCGAGATGCCGGCCTTCGAACTGGGCTTCGATCAGGTCCTCAGCTTCAAGGGGCGGCCCGAGCACTGGCCGCTGGTGTTGATGCCGGGTGCCGGCCTGGAGGCCTTGACCGAGCTTCAGCGCCGGCTCGCGGGCGCGCTCAGGGGAACGGGCCTGCGGATGTCGATGCGGCGCTTTACCCCCCATCTCACCTTGATGTATGGCACCGGCAGGCTCGATCGACGCGCCATCGAGCCGATCGCCTGGACCGTGGGTGAATTCCTGCTGATCCACAGCTGGCTCGGCCAGCATCGCTACGATGTCCTTCGGCGCTGGCAACTGGCGGGCGAGCCGCCGTGGCGTGCCGGAACTCAAACATAATAGGCATCCCCATTCGCCAACGAATCCGACATGGACTGGAACGACCTGCGATATTTCCTCTCGGTGGCCCGCAGCGGCAGCCTCACCCAGGCGGCGGGCGAGCTGAAGGCCAGCCAGTCCACCGTCAGCCGCCGGATCGGCGAGCTGGAGGCCAGCCTGGGCATGAGCCTGTTCGCGAGAAGCCAGACCGGTTATGTCCTGACCGACGAAGGCCGCGAAGTGCTCAGGCATGCCGAACAGGTCGAGGACAGCATCCTGGCCCTGGAGCGCGGCGTGGCAGGCATCGAGAAATCGCCGGTCGGCACGGTTCGGCTGGCGACCTCGGAGAACCTCGCCACCGATCTCGTGATCCCGGCCATGCCGGCCTTTCGCGAGCGATTTCCGGGGATCTGCCTGGAGATCATCACCAGCACCGTCACGGCGGAGCTGGGCCGCCGCGAGGCCGATATCGCGCTGCGCGTGGTGCGGCCGACGCGGGGCAACCTGAAGGTCAGGCGGATCGGCCACATGCGGTACTCGGTCTATGGCAGCAGGGACTATCTCGCGCGACATCCGGCGGTGGATGGCGAGCCCCTGGGCGGCCGGCACTTCATCGCCTGGGACGACAGCCACGCGCATTTGCCGGCCGCCGCCTGGCTCGCACGAGAGCATCCAGAGGCGAAGGTCGCGCTGGTGACGAGCAGTCTGCCCACCCAGATCGCTGCCGTGCGGGCCGGCCTCGGCCTGGCGGTGATCCCCGACTTCCTCGCCGTCGACGAGGCTTTCGTGCAGGTCGTGCCCGCCGAACAGATGTTCAGCAACGAGCTGTGGCTGGTGACGCACGCGGACCTGGTCGCCTCGGCGCGCGTGCGCGCGGTAGCCGACTTCCTCGCTGATCAGGTCGTGAGGACGAGCCCCGAACTTGCCGGCGACGCTTGATCGACGCGTCGATCCATCAGCGCGGCCATCGCGAGGCGGGACTGGCGCGACAGTCGCGGGCTGTCCTGGCGGGATGCCGATTCGGAAAAACTCGAGGGTGTCATGGCCTGAAGTGAATGCGGGTGGAGCTGCCTGCGCGAAGCGGGCCGGACGCGCTCGACGTCCGGCCCTGGCGCGATCGGCTCGTGGTTCAGCGGGTGGCGACGGTCTTGTCGGCCCACAGATCGACCGGGCCGAGGCGATCCGCGCCCTGGGTCGCCAGCATCCAGCCCGGATACTCCGGCGGCAGTTCGCTGACGGCGTCCAGCTGGCGGATTTCCTCCTCGCTCAGCACGATGTCGATGGCCGCGAGGTTGTCCCGCAACTGGTCCAGGCGCCGGGCGCCCACCAGCACCGAGGTCACCACCGGCTTCGACAGCAGCCAGGCCAGCGCGATGCGCGCGGGGCTGCAGGCATGGGCCTCGGCGATCGGCCGCATCGCGTCGATCACGTTCCAGGCGCGCGCCTTGTCGACGATGGGGAAGTCGAAGCCGGAGCGGCGCGAGCCCTCGCTGGCTTGCTGCTCCCGGCTGAACTTGCCCGACAGCAGGCCGCCCGCCAGCGGGCTCCAGACCAGCAGCCCCATCTTCTCCGCCTCCAGCAGCGGCACCAGTTCGCGCTCCAGGTCGCGGCCGGCGATCGAGTAATAGGCCTGCAGGGTATTGAAGCGCGCCAGATCGAGCCGCGCCGAGATGCCGAGCGCGGTCGCGATGCGCCAGGCCTGCCAGTTCGATACGCCGATATAACGCACCTTGCCCTGGCGGACCAGGTCGTCCAGCGCGCGCAGCGTCTCCTCGGTCGGCGTCAGCGCGTCGGTCGCGTGGATCTGGTACAGGTCGATATGGTCGGTCTTCAGCCGCGCAAGACTCGCCTCGACCGCATCCATGATGTGGCCGCGCGACGCGCCGACGTCGTTGCGGCCCTGGCCCATGCGGCTGGCCACCTTGGTCGCCAGCACGTAGTCGTGGCGCGCGATGCCGAGGTTGCGGAACGACTGGCCGAGCGTGCGCTCGCTCTCGCCGTCGGAATACACGTCGGCCGTGTCGAAGAAGTTGATGCCGGCCTCGAGGCTTTCCCTGACCAGCGCGTCGGCGCCGGCCTGGTCCAGTTCGCCGATGTGCTGGTAGACGCCGGTGCCGCTGCTGAAGGTCATGGTGCCGAGACAGAGCTGCGAAACCAGCAGGCCGGTGTTGCCGAGGGTCTTGTATTTCATGGCGGGCTCCTTTGCCTTGGGGGATGACGGCTATTCTGGTTTTTTCCTCGGCGAAAAAGAACGGCTGAAAGTCGAAGGTGATTTTCTGTTTTTGGAAAACCAGGGCATTGGATTGGCAATATGAAAAAAATATGTCGACGACCCTAAAGTCCCCTTTCAGGCTGCCGATAAGTTCCTTCAACCGCGTCGGGCCGAGCAGAGCCCGCGATACCAACAAGCAGCGGCGAGAGTCCGCTCGACAAGAAGCGGCGAGACCAACAAAGAATGGCAAACCGAGAGTCGACCGGATACGCGGGCGGGGGCCTGCGCGTATCGCGGAATTCATTATTCGCGGCCTTGGCGATGACACCGCTCGTCGCCGCGGCCGCCGGCATCGTGCCCGACGGCGGCACCGCCACGTCCGTGTCGATCGGCGCGGGCGGCCGGCAGGTCGTCGGCCTGGCGCCCGCCGTGGCGGGCGTATCGCACAACACCTACAGCAGCTTCAACGTCTCGGCGGCGGGCGCCTCGCTCGACAACGTCGGGATCAACGCGCGCACCATCGTCAACCAGGTGACGGGCACCGATCGCAGCCTGATCGAAGGCAATATCGCGGTGCTCGGCAGCACGCGCGCGAACGTGATCCTGGCCAATCCCAACGGCATCACCGTCAACGGCGGCTCGTTCACGAACACCGGCCACGTGGTCCTGTCGACCGGCCGCGTCTCGTTCGACGACATCACGCTCGCGCCCGGCGTGATCCGGCGCGACGTGGTGCTCGACACCGACAGCGGCACGATCGTGGTCGGTCCCAACGGCCTGACCAGCGCCCTGATCTCGCTGGACCTGATCGCCAGGAACCTGCGCGTCGAGGGGCCGGTGAACAACACCTTCAGCTCGAGCACGGCCGGCCTGCGCGTGCTGGCCGGCAACAGCCGCGTGCAGCTCAATACCGGCATTTCACCGACCGACAATGCCAATGAATGGCTGACGCGCTTCGGCTCGGACGCGCCGGCCACCGCGCAGTCGTTCGCGGTCGACATCACGGCCGCCGGCAGCCTGACGAGCGGGCGCGTGCAGTTGATCGTCACCGATCGCGGCCCCGGCGTGCGCAGCGCGGGCGCGCTCAATGCCTCGCTCGGCGATTTCACGCTGTCCTCGGCAACCTGAGCCTGATTGGCGGCAATCTCGTCAACGCCGGCCTGCTCTACGCGGGGCGCGACGTGCAGATCGGCGCGCAGAGCTTCTCGAACCAGGGCGGCAACCAGCAGAACTTCTCGGGGCAGGTCGGTTGCGCCTCGGGCGTGCCGAACTCGGCTTGCGGCAACGCGGGCCAGCCGCGCGGCAACAATCCGGTCACCGGCAGCTTCAGCTACAACCAGAGCGACGCGACCATCTACGCCGGCCACGACCTGGTGGTGGCGGCTGGCAACATCGACAACACCTACGGCAACCTGCTGGCCGGGCACGACATCGCGCTCGGCGGAGTCGGCACGACGGCAGGTTCGACGACGCCGGCGCAAAGCCTCAACAACACCTCGGGCAACATCGTCGCCGGCAACGACATCAAGCTGAACGTGTCGGGCGCGATCACCAACAACCTGCCGCCGCCGGTTCCGGTCCACGAGAACTACGGCAAGCAGGAGCAGTACGCCGGCTGCATGACGGCGGGCGGCTACAAGGAGAGCTATTGCGAGGCCTATGTCGATCAGCAGTCGGGCAGCTCGTCGGTCATCAGCGCGGGCAACAAGCTCGACATCAATGCCGGCTCGCTGACCAATATCGGCAGCCTGATCGCGGCCGGCAACGCGGCCTCGATCGTCGTGTCGGGGCCGGTCGTCAACGAGGCGCAGACGCTCAATGTCTACTGGCACTCGCACTGGGTCCAGGAAACGGGCATGTTCAGCAAGGACAAGCGCCACGATATCTGGGCCTGCGGCACGCCCGAGCAGTGCCAGGCGCTGTATGGCAGCGCTTATACGAGCACCGGCGGGCAGATCGATCCGCCGACGCCGGTCGGCAACATCGCTGCGACCATCCAGGCGCCCAACCTGTCGATCGTCTCGAATGGGCAGATCCAGAACGTCGGCAACGTGATCGGCACCTCGGTGTCGCTGAGCGGGCAGAAGCTGATCAACGGCATTACGCAACCGAACGTGTACACGCCGTCGGTGAGCGCGCCGCAACGCGTGATCACGCTGAGCCCGTCCACGCTGCCGGGGCTGAACCTGTCGATTCCGCGCACGGTCGGCACCGGCACCTTGCCGACGCCGGTGCCCGGCAAGGCCGTTTATGTCGACGATTCGCTCGGCAGCTCGGCGATCGGTTCGCTCGGTGCGCAGGACCTGCTCGACAACCTGCCGGCGAGCCTGAAATCCGGGCCGGCGGTGTTCTACTACAACCCGCGGGAGGAGAACCTGCTGCAGCAGCAGGCGGCCCTGCAGCAGACCGGCAAGGCCAGCTTCGTCGACGGGCTCAGCTACGACAGCACCAGCGGCGTGTCGGTGGTCGAGCAGGAGAAGGCCTACCTGTACCAGAACGCGATCGACTACGCGAAGCAGAACGACCTGCAGCTCGGGCAGGCGCTGACGCAGTCGCAGGTCGACCAGTTGGATCGGCCGATGCTGTGGTACGTCGAGCAAACCTTTCCCGACCCCGCCTGCACGGCGACGGGAACGGGCCAATGCCCGACGATCACGGCGCTGATGCCTCAGGTTTACCTGCCGAAGGATGTCGGCGCGATGTCGGCGGGCGGCAATATCGTCGGCAAGGACGTGACGCTGAGCTTCAACCAGGACGGCCACGGCAGTGTGCTGAACACCGGCAGCATCACCGCCTCGGGCACGCTCTCCGTCGATACGCAGACGCTGACGAACCAGGCCAACCAGGTCAACGTCGGCGAGATCTGGCAAAAGGTGGACGGCGGTTATGTGAAGACCACCGGCACGACGGTGCAGCCGGGCGGCTTCATGAGCGCCGCCAACATGGATCTGAACGTCGAGGCGCTGAACCAGATCGGCGGCGCGCTGAAGCAGCTCAATCCGGACGGCACGGTGGATGCGGCGGGCACGCAGGCGCTGCTGGCTTCGTTGCAGCAGCAACTGGGCGGCAACTTCACGCAGCAGACGCTGACCGATCAGCTGCATACCGACTTCGTGAAGGAAGGCGGAGCGTTCGGGATGGACCAGCTCGGCATGCTGGTGATGGCCGTGGTGGCTTCGATCGTGACGTATGGCGCGGCTTCGACGGCGATCGGATCCCTCGCCACGACGGGCAGCACGTTCGCGGCGGCTGGCTCCGCGAGCGCCGGCCTGGGCAATGTGGTGTTGTCTTCGGCTATCGCCGGGATTGCGTCGAGTGCTGCCGGGCAACTGGTCGGCACCGGCAAGCTGAACCTGGGTAGTGCGTTCGAGGCCGGGGCCATTGCGGCGATCACGGCCGGGTTGATGAACGGCATCACGTATAGCGCCGAGAGTGGACTCGGTTTCACGACGCAACCTGTTACCGCCGGTGCGGGAACTCAGACGCTCGCCAATCTGGCTGGCGTGAAGCCGGTGGTCGGTACGGTCACCAACCAGGCGACCACGGCGGTGACGGTCGACCTGGGCACGCGCGGGCTGGCAATGCTGACTGGCGGGGTGATCGATGCGGGCGTGGGGACGGCGATTCGGGGCGGCAGTTTCCTCGATGCGCTGAAGGGCTCGCTGGTGAGCGAGGTGTCGGCCGCGGGCGCGAATGCGATCGGGGATGCGAGTGTCTCGGGATCGCTGGTCGAGGCGGGGACGCCTGGGTATTGGCTCGCGCATGCTGCCTTGGGGTGTGCGAGTTCGGCGGCGATGGGGACGGGGTGCGCGGGTGGGGCCATTGGCGGGGCCGTGTCGGCTGGGTTGAACCCGATCATTGATGCGAACGGCAACATCCCGCCGGCGGTCTTGACGGCGATTGAAACGCTGGTGAGCGGCAGCGTCGCCGGCTCTCTCGGGTTCAATGTACAGGGCGCGGTGACGGCGGCTCAGAATGAGACACTGAATAACTGGCTGAACCACGTTACGGTCTTACCGGGCCAGCAATCGCAGGCGCAGCAACTTCAGTCCGCCATGGCCGCATGCGATAGCGGAAATTCCTCCGCGTGCACCACCGTCGCGACGTTGATGCAGACGTCGAGCGCGAATGACCAGACGCTGGCCACGGCGTGTGAGTCGCCCGGCTCGCTGGCATGTGCATACCAGGAGTCACGCGCCTATCTGGCAGACAACAACATTTCCGTTGCCAATGGAGTTACGGTTGCAACTGATGCGCAGCAGCCGGCATATACAGCGCCGAGCCAGGCAGCGGCAACCTTGGACAATATGCTGGGCAGCCCGCTTGCGGGAATCTTTGGCGGATTGATGTACGCTGCTGGCGCTTCGCCGACGGACGCCTACTACGCGTCAGTGATCGGTCAAGCAACTGAGGGGATTGCCGCAGGGGCGGCGGGATTTACAATGCCTTCGGCACCAACAAACGGCTCGTCGGCGTCTACTTCCCGGGCCACAAACAACGCGCCTCTCGGCCTCGGTTCGACCGGACGCGCCGTCCCGAACAACCTGCAGGAGCAGTTGGCTCTTCAACAGGCGATGTCGAACCCGGCGGCTGGAGTACAGTCGCCTATCCCATTGGGCGACTCTCGGTGGCCGGCCGCCGACGGGTGGGTGAAAATGCCGCAAAACGTGAATGGTGTGGAAATACACTACGTCCGGAATGTCAACTCCGGTGCAGTTGACGATTTCAAATTCAAGTGACAGCTATGCGGATTCTTTGTCAATCGAATACGGGTGCCAGTCTTCCGGAGAACGCACGGTGTCGCGGTGAAACGGATAGAACTGAATTTGCCCCGCTCAAGGTTGGCGACGAGTACATCGTCTACGGGCTGATGTTCTTATTCAGCCGGGTTGACTTTCTAGTGTGTCCGGGAGGCGCAGGTCCTTACTGTATGCCAAGCAATCTATTTTCGGTCACGGATTCAGCCCTTCCTGCATGGCGGATATGTTTAACGGAACAAGTTCGCGACTATCAGGGGTTGCTGGCGGCGTTCGGCATTACAGCGCTTATTGGCTATGACGCCTTGGTTAGTGACTATCAGCATTACGTCGGAATTCTCGAGCGAGATCCTGTTCAGCTTCAAAGATTCATTGCCGCGAAGCAATCGATAGACCAATGGCAGAACGCTTGAGGCGGGGATGATCTGCGATAGGTCCGGCGACATGGCGGTGTTGCGACAAACACGACGGCTGTTTAAACGGCAGCTTGGACTGCCCAGGGAATACTAGACGCCGCTGGTGGTTTGGGGCGGGCGCTACGGCGTTGGGTAGTGCGGTGAAAATGTTGTTTCCAGGAGCGATTGGGAATTTCTTGAATCAGGCAATTCAAGGTGCAGCAGGGCCAGTACAGACCGCGGTGACCCAGGGAGGGAGCGGGAAATGACAATTTCCTCTAATGATCAGTCGAAAGCACTAAAAAAATTGATTTGGCGGGCTTTGATAGCCTATTCGTGAGCCTTAGGCATTGTGGCTCTTGCAGTGGTGATTTCAATCGCGCATGGTTCTGGATGGAAGCCTGCGCTGGCTGGAATGCCGCTATATGTAACTATATTTGGCGGTATTGCCTATCAATTGATAAAGGAGTTGAGGGGAATTAAGCGAGAGGGGGCGCGCGACGCGGGGTGATTGCTTGGTTTTGGTTGCTGAATTTAAATAATCAGGCGCGGCGCAGGTGTCGAACATGGTGGCTAGGTGCGGGGAACGAACTGTGATAAAAATACTCTTTGCGATGGTCGTTTTTTTATTGAGTGCATGTGCCTCACAAGAAACAGCAAATCTTACGTCGGCCAAACAATGGGAAAAATATGGGCTTTCTGTTGATCAAGATGCCCAAGCCCGAAAGGATGTATTCGTAGGGCTATGGTACGACCGCCAAAATGCACGTGACGGCACTCAGTCGATGTCGCTGATGAATGTCATGCGCGACGGAACATATTCCGAATCTTGGAGAAATCGTTTGAAGGATGGTCGAATAACGGTTTCGGAGGAGAGGGGCAGATTGGGTGTTTCTGGCAACATCTTCTTTACCATTGTCATCGCAAGGTCTGAGGGTGATGGTGAATTGATCGAAGTGGATCAGCGGGACGCGTATTTTTACGATGCATATATTATTGACTATGCAAATGAAAGTGAAAATTCTATTCGTCATATTTTGACTGGTGACGAATTTGTTTCTCGTCGCGTGAATGATAAGTTTACGTTTCCCCCGTTTTCGATGTAGGTAGCATGCGGCGCTCGGTTGTGCTGCGGGTGCTGCTACGGGCCAAGGATGCGGCGGTGGGGCGATTGATGGGGCGGTCTCGGCTGGACTGAACCCGATCATCGATGCGAACGGCAATATCCCGCCTGCGATGCTGGCCGGTATCGAGACACTCGTCGGTGGTGGAGCTGCCGCAGCGCTCGGATTCAATGCGCAGGGCGCAGCGACAGCCGCGCAGAACGAAACGCTGAACAACTGGCTCAATCACGTCACGGTCTTACCGGGTCAAAAGTCCGAGGCTCAGCAGGCCACGGAAGCACGGGCGGGATGCGAGAGCGGGAACGCTGCCGCTTGCGCGTCGGCGGCCACGTTGATGCAGAAATCAAGTTTGCGTGACCAAGCGCTTGCCACGGCGTGCCAATCACCCGGTTCGGTGGCCTGCGCTTACCAGAAGTCCCTGGCTTATCTGACGGGCAACACCATTCAATCAGAGGGAGGGACGACGGTTGCCGTCGAAACACCGCAACCTACATTTACAGCTCCGAGCCCGGCGGCAGCGACACTCGACAATATGTTGGGGAGCCCGCTTGCGGGAATCCTCGGCGGACTAATGTATGCGAGCGGGGCTTCGCCGGTTGATGCGTACTACGCATCCGTCATTGGGCAAGCAGCAGAGGGGATTGCGGCAGGGGCTGCGGGACTTAAAATGCCCTCCGCACCGACGAATGGTTCGCTGGCGTCTACTTCTCGGGCCACGAATACGCCATCTGCTTTGCAGCAGGTGACCGACTTGTTCTCGTCGAACGCTCGGGGCAGCATTCAGATTGACGGATCAACGTTCAAAACGTTGCCGAATGCAGGGAATGCCGCAATGTTTGCGGGCGCGAGCGATGCACAAGTTCAACAATATTTCTTGGAGCTTTCGGGTGCATCGTTTTTACCGAATCCGGTGCCTTTAATTATTCGCGGGGTTGAAGGCGTACGCGACACGGTCGGAACGCCATCGGGGAATTTCACTCAGCGGAGTGTATCCCCTTCGCAATCACAGACCGGACCGGCATGGACGATTGAAGTCCCGAGTGAGGCCATTGGAATGTCTTCCAACAAGGAAATCAAGTTTTTGAGAGGAACATCGCAATGAAGATTGACCATATCGAGGATATTCTTCGCTGCTCGTTTGGGCTCTGGATCTCGGGGCTCTTTAGTGCCATAAGTGGCTGGAATTCTGGTATTACCTTCCAGGAGCAAAGAGAGGCATTCTTCGGCTTGCTTGAGCAGTTGCTGAACGAAGGGAAAATTAAGTTTTGTCCGCCGAATGAGTTTTGGTGTGAGGGATACGATGTGTGGGATGCTGATGCAGATACGATTTTGGAGTATCTAAGGTCTCGATGGCCGATTGGCGCGAGTTCAGAGAAGGATGTTTCGCTTACCAATTACTTCTACGACATGCCCGCCATCTTGTGGGTTGCGCCAGATGGAACGCTCCATGGCTCCTGATTTGTAGAAGTTTGTTGCCACGAACACGAAATTACGAACGGGCCCCCAATCCCAGCCAAACCAAGCAACGCTACGCCGCGCGTCCCTCAAGCCCGCCATCGCGCCGCCGATAACCCAGACGTAGCGCCCCGCTGAACACACAGCATCTCCAGCCGGCCAGCCCCCGCTCGCCAAGGCAACCCCAACCCGCGATCCCACCATGTCCATCGCCCCCGTTTCCAGCTCGACATCGTCCTATTCCAGCGCCTACGACACGAGCGCGACCGACCCGAACCCGCTCGATCCCAACAACCTCGACCCGAACGATCCCGCCAACCAGGATCCGACCGACACGAGCAACCAGGCCAAGGCCGCGCCGAACACGGCGCCCGAGATCGCCGACCTGCGCAAGGTCCAGCAGCAGTTGGCGAAGCAATTGAAGGAAGCGGAGAAGGGCGCCGGTTCGAATCCCGCCAGCCAGGCGCTGATCGTCAACCTGACCACGCAGATCACGGCGATCGAATCCACCATCGACAACATCCAGGGCCTGGGCGGGATGGTGGCGCAAAAGAAGCTGGCGGCCAGCTCGAAGGCGGAGGCGAACTCGACGCGCGCCCTGCAACAGCAGATCACGCAGCAGAGCCTGCGCGGCAACGACGCGTCGAAAAGCACGCAGATCACGGCCGCAGCCGTCACCGACGCGAGCAAGAGCAATGCCGTCCGGCTGGACATGAAGGGAACCGTCCTCAACACGGTGGCGTGAAGCGCCAGCCTCGCAGACCCATCGACAGATCCCCGTCAGCGATCAGGCGGCCTTCACATCCAGGCCGCCCGATCCACTCCTGCGACGCAGTTCCGAAGGCGCATGCCCGCCGATGCGCCGCATCGCATGCGCCAGCGCCGCGCCGCTGCCGAAGCCCACGCGAAACGCCACCTCACCGATCGGCAAGTCCGTTTCCGCCAGCAACTGGCAGGCATTCCGGTAGCGCACGCGCTGCTGGAATTCGCCGATCGACAGCCCCGTGCCCTCCCGGAACAGCCGCGTGATATGACGCCGCGAAATGCCGAAACGCGCCTCCAGCGCATCGAGCGGAATCTCCTGGTCGGCATTCGAGGTGATGAACGCCTCCAGGTCGGCGACCAGCGCCATGCCGTGCTCGCCGGGCGAGGTGGCGGGCTCGGTATTGCCCGCGATTACCTCGCTGATGCATTGCATCAGCAGGGCCGAGGCCAGGGCCTGGCGCGTCGCCGCGCTGCCATAGGCGCCCGTCTCGCCGCGCAGCGAAAGATCCTGCAGGCTGCGGATCGCCGCCGAGCGGCGCACCAGCAACGGAGCACTCGTGCGTCGACGGAATTCGCCGAGCGAACCCACGCCGCTGTCGAGCTTGCGCAACGCGTCCGCGGTGACATAGACGGCCACATGCGTATGCGGCGCGCAGCCGGCGCGCGTCTGGTGGAATTGTCCCGACGGCACCACGGCGAAGCGGTCCTGCGACAGCCAGATTCCCGCGCGACGATCCTCGTGGCGGATCTCGACGGCGCCGTGGCTGGGCAGGATGAACATCAGGCAGTCGTGCCAGTGCCAGGGCATGGCGTAGCTGCCGCTGCTGGTCAGCGTGGCGGAGCCGTCGTCGGCGGCGACCAGCTGGTTCTTGTTGGCCGGCTGGCACAGTTGATGAAACGAGCGCAGCATGGCGCGGCTCCCATCCGATCGGTGAACAGTGACGCCCCGGCTTTGGGCGGCGCGATCCGGCGTGCGCCTGCCCGTCCATGAACGGCTCCCGGGCAGCATAGCAATTCAAAATATCCCCAGGACATCGCGTCCAACCCGGATTCGCCCGGCCAGCCCCGGGGAAATATCCGGGTTCACCCGCATGTCCGGGCGCGCGCGGCACCGCCGCCGGCATGGCCCGTTCGATCAAAAACCAGGGCCCGCTCGCGCGCGCGGCGCGGCAGCGATCCTCGTAAGCTGAGTGGAACGAAACGCGTCCTTCAGCCTGCGAGGTCCCCAGCGCAATGCCCTCAGCTCATCGAGTCGAAATCCTCAGCGTGTTCGCCGCCGGCCCCGGCGGCGGCAATCCCGCTCCCATCGTGATCGACGCGGCCGGCATGTCCGACGCGCAGATGCAGGAGGTCGCGCAGCGTCATGGGCACGAGAGCGGCTTCGTGCTGCCGGCGCCGCCCGGATCCGATTGCGACTACGAATTCCGTTTCTGGGTGCCCAGGCACGAGATGTCGATGTGCGGCCACGCCACGGTCGGCGCGGTCTGGCTGCTGCACCAGGCCGGGCGGCTGCGGGGCGATCGCCTGAACATCCTGACCCGCAGCGGCCGCGTGCAGGCCAGGATCACCGGGCAGTCGGCCGAAGGCGCCGCCGTCGAGATCTCGCAGCCGCTGGGGCGCGTCGAGCCGCTGCCGCAGGCGCGGGAGAGCCGCGCGGCGATCCTCGAGGTGCTCGGCATCGACGAGACGCAAATGGCGCCGCTGCCGATCCAGAACGCCAGCACCAGCCGCGTCAAGACCCTGATCCCGCTGGCCAGCCCCGCGGTGCTAGATGCCCTCGCGCCGCGCTTCGACCGAGTCGAGGCGCTCTGCGATCGCATCGGCTCCACGGGCCTCTATCCCTACGCGAGCCTCGATGCCGGCCGGCAGATCTTCGATGCGCGGCAGTTCCCGCGCAGCTCGGGTTATCCGGAGGACGCCGCCACCGGCATCGCGGCCGCCGCGCTGTCGTTCGGCCTGCTGGCCAACGGCCTGGTCGAGCCCTCGGCGCGAACCATCACGATCCGCCAGGGGCGCGCCATGCGGCGGCCCTCGCAGATCTCGGTCAGCTTCAGCCTGGCGCCGGGCATCGAGCCGGGCTGTCCCGACGGCTGCTGGCTGGGCGGCCCGGTCCGCTTCGAGTCGCAGTGACGCTCCGAGCGGCCCCGTGGCGCCTGGCGCCAAGCCTTTACACCAAGCCGGCCGCCTCGCGAAGAGACAGGCCCGGCATGCACAACCCCTCGTGGAGAGCACCATGAACCGCCGTCAATTGCTGCAACTCGGCCTCGCGGCCGGTCCCGCCATCCTGCTGTCCCGTTCGGTGCTGGCCGACGAGCCCGAGCTCGTGATCGGCTCCAACGTGGGCAGCCCGCCGTTCGCGTTCAAGCAGGGCAACGGCTATTCGGGCTTCGACGTCGAGGTCTGGGCCGAGGTGGCCAAGGGCATGAACCGCAAGTGGCGCCTGCAGCCGATGGAGTTCGGCGCGCTGATCCCGGCGCTGCAGACGCACAACCTCGATGCGATCGTCTCCCAGCTCTTCATCAAGCCGGAGCGCCAGCAGGTGATCGACTTCTCCACGCCCTACTACAAGAGCGGCCTGATCGCGGTCACGCGGGCCGACAACACCAGCATCCACGACACGGCCGATCTCGACGGCAAGCGCATCGGCACCGAAACCGGCACCGTCGCGGTGGCGTATATCAAGGAACACCTCAAGGGCGTCACGCTCGACCAGCTGCCCAGCATCAACAACGCGCTGCTGGCGCTCGAGGCCGGCCGCACCGACGCGGTCGTCTACGACAAGCCGCAGTTGCTCTACTACGCGAACACCGCCGGCAAGGGCAGGATCCGCGTGGTGCAGCCGCCGCTGGAAGGGCTCGATGTCGGCATCGGTTTCCAGAAGGGCAGCCCACTGGTGGCGGCGGCCAATGCTCAGCTGGCCGCCATGCGCGCCGACGGGCGGCTGCAGGCGCTCAACCGCAAATGGTTCGGCGAGGCGGCGTCATGAGTTTCGACTGGGCGGCCGTCTGGGCCGCATTGCCCGACTTGCTGCAAGGCCTGCGCCTGACCTTGCTGATCGCGCTGGCGGGGCTGGGCGGCGGCGTCGTGCTCGGCGTGCTGGCCGGCGTCGCGCTGACCTACGGCGGGCGCGTCGTCTCGATCCCGGCGCAGGTCTATGTCGCGCTGATTCGCGGCACGCCGATCGTGGTGCAGGTGATGTTCGTCTACTTCGCCCTGCCGATCATGATGGACATCCGCATCAGCGCCACCCATGCCGCCATCATCACGCTGATCGTCAATTCGGGCGCCTACAACGCGGAGATCATCCGCGGCGCGCTCGACGCGGTGCCCATCGGCCTGCGCGAGGCGGGGCTGGCGATGGGGCTGCCGTTTCCCACCGTGCTGGCCCACGTGATCGCGCCGATCGCCTACCGGCGCGCGCTGCCGGCGATGGGCAACCAGTTCGTCAACCTGGTCAAGGACACCTCGATCTTCCTCGTCATCGGCGTGGGCGAGATGACCCGGCGCGGCCAGGAAATCATGGCCGAGAATTTCCGCGCGGTGGAGATCTGGAGCGCGGTGGCCGTCATCTATCTGCTCGTGATCAGCGTGCTGGCGCTGGGCCTGCGAGTGCTCGAACGGAAGGTGCGCCTGAAATGAGCATGATCGAATTCCGCCAGGCGTCGAAGCGCTTCGGCGACCATGTGGTGCTGCAGCCGCTCGACCTGTCGATCGAGCGCGGCGAGGTGGCAGTGATCGTCGGCCCCTCGGGCTCCGGCAAGTCGACCATGCTGCGCTGTATCAACGGCCTGGAGACGCTGAGCGCCGGCGACCTGCGCGTGGACGGCATCAGCGTGCTGGGCAGCGCGCGCGACGTCAGGCGCATCCGGCTCGAGGCCGGCATGGTGTTCCAGCAGTTCAACCTGTTCCCGAACCTGACGGCGATGCAGAACGTGATGTTCGGGCCGATCCGCGCGCGCGGCAAATCGAAGGCGCAGGCGCGCGAGATCGCCGCCGCGCTGCTTCGCAAGGTGGGCCTGGCCGAGCGCATGAACCACTATCCCTCGCAGTTGTCCGGCGGCCAGCAGCAGCGCGTGGCGATCGCGCGCGCGCTGGCGATCCAGCCCAAGCTGATGCTGTTCGACGAGCCGACCTCCGCGCTCGATCCCGAGCTGCGCCAGGAAGTGCTCAAGGTGATGCAGACGCTCGCCGGCGAGGGCATGACCATGATCGTGGTCACGCACGAGATGGGCTTCGCCCAGCGGGTGGGCACGCGTTTGCTGTTCATGGAAGGCGGGCGCCTGGTGCACGACGGCGATCCGGCCGCGATGCTCGCGTCGCCGCCGGGCGAGCGGTTTCGCGAGTTCCTCCAGCATGTTCATTGATCGGGAGCCCTGAGCAAGATGATCCCTGCACGCTTCGAAAGCGACTATGGATTCCGGCGCGACAGCGTCCGGCACGAGAACTGGCGCGACGCGCCCTGGAACGTCTGGGCGTTTCGCCATGTCCACGAGCTGATCCCGAGCGCGCGCATCGCGGCCACGCCGGGCCTGGCGGAACCGCCTCTGGTCGATGCCGAAGCCTTGACGCGGCACGAGCTGGAGATCGGCGGCGAGCGGCGCATGGTGGCCTCGATCCTGCGCGAGACCTGGACCGACGCGATCACGGTGATGCGGGGCGGGCGCATCGTCGCCGATTTCCACGCGCCGAACTTCACGCTGCAGAGCCGCCATATCCTGTTCTCGGCGAGCAAGTCGGTGGCGGGGCTGCTGGCCGGCATGCTCTACGGCGACGGCCTGCTCGATCCCGAGGCGCCGGTCGCGCACTACGTGCCGGAACTGGGGCGTTCGGCGTTCGGCGACGCGCGCGTCAGGCACGTGCTCGACATGCGCACCAGCCTCGCCTTCAACGAGGACTATCTCGATCCGAACGGCATCTACGCGCGCTACCGGCGCGCCGGGCTGCTCGATCCGCGTCGCGACGGCGAGCCGAGGGAAACCGTGCTCGAGCTGCTGGCCGCCTTGCCCAAGGGCGAGGGCGAGCACGGCGGCCCGTTCCATTACTGCTCGCCCAATTCCGACGTGCTGGGCCTGGTGATCGAGCGCGCCTCGGGCGAGCGCTACGCGGATTTCGCCTCGCGACGTCTCTGGCAGGCGCTGGACTTGCGGCAGGACGGCTGCGTGACCGTGGACATCGCCGGCACGGCGCGCTCGGGCGGCGGCCTCTGCATGGGCGTGCGCGACCTGGCGCGGGTCGGCGAGCTGGTGCGCCTGGGCGGCAGCCATCAAGGGCGCAGCCTGATCCCCGCCGACTGGATGGAGGACACGCTGACGGGCGGCAGCGCCGAGGCCTGGCGGCAAGGCGATTTCTCGGACTGGCTGCCGAACGGCAAGTACCGCAACAAGTGGTATCAGTTCGGCAATGCCAGCGGCGCCTGTTTCGCGATCGGCATCCATGGCCAGTGGCTGTATGTCGACCGGGCCAACGAGACGGTGATCGCCAAGTTCTCCTCGCAGCCCTGGCCGACCAACAACGACGTCAAGCACCTCAACCTCGCCTTGTTCGAGGCGCTCGCGTCGATGCGTTGAAGCCGGGCAGGCTGATACGGGCGCCAGGTTCAGCCATCGCGGCACAATCCATTAGCTTTCCTGATACTCCCGTCCTTCATGCTGATTTCCTGAATCTGCCCGCCTACACTGATCTCCATGGCGCGAACATCCACGCGCGGACAATCGAAAAGATCAGAGGAGACAGACGGTGAGCACGAAGGTATTGCTGGAAGACCTGCCGCTACGGCCCTTCCACCTGGGCGTGGCCCTGAGCGGCACGGGAGGGCAGTTCAGCGACGGTTTCGTGCTGGGCATCATCGGCATCGCCGTGAGCATGGCCGCCGGCGCGCTGCACCTGGACGCGGTGTGGATGGGCCTGCTCGGCGCGGCCTCGCTGGCGGGGCTGTTCCTCGGCAGCCTGCTGGCGGGCCCGCTGGCCGATCGCTCAGGACGCCGCATCATCTTCGCCTTCGACATGCTGCTGTTCGCGGCGCTGTCCGCCGCCCAGTATTTCGTCACCTCGCCCTCGCAACTGCTGGTGCTGCGCCTGCTGCTGGGCCTGATCCTCGGCGCCGACTACGTCGTCAGCAAGTCGCTCGTCACCGAATACGCGCCGCGTCGTTATCGCGGCCGGCTGCTCAGCATCCTCGCGGCGGCCTGGGCGGCCGGTTATGTGGGCGCCTATCTGGCCGGCTTCGCGCTGCGCGATATCGGCCCGGATGCCTGGCGCATCATGCTTGCCGCCAGCGGCGTGCCGGCGCTGCTGATCCTGCCGTTCCGCCTGACGGTGCCGGAATCGCCGATGTGGCTGATGAAGCGCGGACGCGGCGAGGAGGCGCTGGCCATCGTGCGCCGCAAGTTCGGCCCCGACGTCACGCTGGCCGCGCCGTCCCCATCCCTGGTTGCGCGCCGCGCCGGTGCCTGGGCCGAGCTGTTCTCCCCGCGCTGGCGTCGCAACACCTGGGTGGGCTGCGTGTTCTACACGGCCCAGGTGATCCCGTATTTCGCGCTGGGCACCTTCGCGCCCAAGGTGCTCCAGGCGCTGCAGGTCAAGGACAGCTTCGTGGGCGGCCTGGTCTACAACGTGCTGCTGCTGGCCGGCGCGGTCGTCGGGCTGCTGCTGGTCGACCGCGTCTCGCGCCGGGCCTTCCTGATCGGCACCTTCTACCTGGCGGCGCTGGGTCTTGCCGTGCTCGCCTATGCCGGATTCGGGCCGGTCGGCACCATGCTGGCCTTCGGGCTGTTCGCCTGCGTGCTGTCGGCGGCGGCCAACCTGGAATTCGTCTATCCGCCCGAGCTGTTCCCGACCCACCTGCGTGCCTCGGGCGTCGGCCTGGCGGTCGCCTCGAGCCGCTTCGGCTCGGCCATCAGCACCTTCCTGCTGCCGCTGGCGGTGCAGCGGGTGGGCGTCCACGCGACGCTGGGCGTGTGCGTGGCGGTGCTGCTGGCGGGCGGCGTGTTCTGCCATGCGTTCGCGCCGGAAACCGGCGGCGAGAAGCTTGCCGACATGGAAGCGCCCGATGGCGACGAGCCGGCTGCCTACGCCGGCCCGGTCGGCGACCGGCGCGCCTGAGCCGGCAGGCACGCATGGACGCATCGCGGCGGCTGGCGGAAGATGGGCGCGATCAAGTTTTCCCGAGGTCCTGATGCCATCGAACAAACCCATCGACATGCACGCCGTCCAGGTCTTCGTCGCGGTCGCGGAAGCGGGAAGCATGTCGGCCGCGGCCGCCCGGCTCGGCATTTCCCAGTCGGGCGTGTCCCAGATCGTCCGGCAGCTCGAGGAGGAACTGGGCGTGGTGCTGGTCAACCGCAGCACGCGGCCGCTGGCGCTGACGCCGTTCGGCATCGCGCTGCGCAACCGTGGCGCGGTGCTCGGCGAGGAAATCGCCAACCTGAAGGCGCAGGTGGTGGAAGCCGGCCGCGGCATCAAGCCGGACCTGCGGATCGGCCTGGTCGATTCGTTCGCGGCCACCTGCGGCTCGGTATTCACCAAGCGCCTGCTGGGCAAGGTCTCGCAGTTGTCGATCCGCACCGGCCTGAGCCCGCAGCAGGGCGAGGCGCTGCTGCGGCGCGACCTGGACCTGATCGTCACCAGCGATGCGCTGATGGACGCGAACGACGTGGTGCGCTATCGGCTGCTCTCGGAGCGCTACTTCGTGATCACGCCGCGCGAGCATCGCCAGGCGGTGCGCCACCTCGACGAGCTGCGCGCGCTGGCGAACGCGCTGCCGATCGTGCGTTTCAACCGCGGCTCGCAGGTGGGCATGCAGATCGAGCGCTATCTGCGGCGCATCGAGCTGCGCATGCCGAACCGGCTGGAGCTGGACAACGCCGACGCGCTGGCCTCGATGGTGGCCGAGGGCATCGGCTGGGCGATCACCTCGCCGATGTGCCTGCTGCAGGGCGCGGCCCACGCCGGCCGGCTGAAGGTGCACGCGGTCGAGGGCATGGGGCTGGAACGCTCGCTCTACCTGGTCGCGCGGCGCGACGAGTACCGGGCCTTCTTCGAGGATGCCTGCGAGACCGCGCGCGAGGTGATCGAAACGTCTTTCCTGCCGAGGCTGAAGGCGCTCGGCAAAAACATGGACCAATGGATTGTGATGGGTGATAGGAACTCCTATGAATGAGCATCAACAGGACGGCGCGCGCGTCGAACGCGACTACGTCGGCGAGGTATCGATCCCGGGCGACCGCCTCTATGGCGTCAACACGGTACGCGGCGTGGAGAACCTGACGGTCTCGCCGCTCGACATCGCCCATTACCCGGCCTTTCGCAGCGCCTTCGCGCAGTGCAAGTGGGCGGCGGCGCTGGCCAATCGCGACAACGGCGTGCTCGACGCGGCGCGTTGCGAGGCGATCGTCGAGGCTTGCCGGGAGGTGATCGCGGGACGTCTCGATGCCTCGCTGGTGGTCGACCTGATGGAGGGCTCGGGCGGCACCTCGACCAACATGAACTTCAACGAGGTGATCGCCAATCGCGCGCAGCAGCACCTGGGGCATGCGCCGGGCGCCTACGAGGTGGTGCATCCGAACGATCACGTCAATCGCTCGCAATCGACCAACGACGTCTACCCGGGCGCGCTGAAGATGGCCACGTACGCGATGATGGGGCCGCTGATCGAGGCGGCGCGGGCGCTGGCCGCGCTGTTCGAGGCCAAGGCCGCGGCCTTCGCGGACATCCTCCATCTCGGTCGCACCTGCCTGCAGGATGCGCAGCCGATGCGGCTCGGCCAGTTGTTCGGCGGTTATGCTTCGCTCACGCAGCGGCTGGCCGACGAACTGGCCGCCGTGCGCGACAAGCTGCGGACCCTGCCGCTCGGCGGCACGGCGATCGGCACCGGCTTCGGCGCGCCGGCCGGCTATCGCGAGGCGCTCTACCGGCACCTGGGCGAGATCACGGGCGTGGCCTACCTGCCGCCCGCGAACTCGTTCGACGCGATGCAGAACATGGACGTGTTCTCGCGCGTCTCCGCCGAACTGCGCACCTGCGCCGTGTCGCTCGGCAAGATCGCCTCGGACCTGACGGTGCTGTCCTCGGGGCCGGTGGGCGGCATCGGCGAACTCAGGCTGCCGGAAGCGCAGGCCGGTTCCTCGATCATGCCGGGCAAGGTCAACCCGGTGCTGCCGATGGCGATGATCCAGCTCGGTTTCGCGATTACCGGCAACGACGTCGCCGTCGCCCAGGCGGTGCAATACGGCGAGTTGGAAATCAACCATTTCGAGCCGCTGGTGGCCTCGCGCGTGTTCGACAGCATCGCCATGCTCGACCAGGGCATCCGGCGCTTCGCCAGCCGCTGCGTGGCCGGCATCGAGGCCGATGCCGAGCGCAACGAGCGGCACCTGATGGATTCGATGGCGGTGGCCACGGCGCTGGTGCCGACGCTCGGTTATGCTCGCGTCAGCAAGCTGGCGCGGCAGTCGGTGGCGCAGGGGCGGCCGCTGCTGGCGATCCTCGACGAATCGGGGCTGCTCGCGCCCGAGGCGGCCAAGGCCGCGATCCTCGCGGCGTCGCGCCCGGTGTTCGAGGCCTGAGCGCGCGCCGTCAACGAATCGAGCAAGGTAAGCGAGGCGATGAAAGGAAAAGACGAGGTATTGGCGCTGCTGGCGCGGGCGGGCATTGCGTTCGACTGCGAGCATCACGAGCCGGTGTTCAACATGATGGAATCCGACACGCTGGTGCTGTCGCTGCAGGGCGCGCGCTGCAAGAACCTGGTGCTGAAGGACAAGGGCGGCCGGTTCTTCCTGGTGATGACCACCGGCGGCAAGTCGCTCGATCTCGCCGAGGCGGCCGTCGCGCTCGGCAGCAAGCGCCTGTCCTTCGCCTCGGCCGAGAACCTGCAGGCGCTGCTCGGCGTGGTGCCGGGCTCGGTCAGCCCGCTGGCGCTGGTCAACGATCCCGCCGGGCAGGTGAGTCTCGTGATCGACGCGGAACTGGCCGGCGAGGCCGTGTTCCTGCTGCATCCGCTCGACAACTCGGCGACGGTGGCGCTGTCGCGGGAGAATCTCGAAGCCTTCCTGCGCTCGATCGATCACGCGCCGGCCTGGCTCGCGCTGAAGGCGAGGGCAGCGGCCTGAGCGCCGCCGGCGCGGATGGCGGTTTCCTTCGCGGCGAGGCACGTCGCGCCGGCGGGCCTCCCGGCTGGCCCGATGCGGCGCGCGCCGCTTCCTTCCTCTATTTCGGCAACAGCCCGGCGGCGCGATATCCCTCCACCAGGGTGTCGTAGACCGCGACATCGCCACGGCTGCGCGCGATCAACTGCGCCCCGGCGATCGCCGCGAAGATCGCGCGCGCGCGTGCCGCGTTGTCGGCCGGCTTGGTCAATTTGGCCGCCTTCAGCATGCGCTCCAGCCAGGCCACGTTCACGTCGGCGAAGGTCCGCACCTCGACCAGTACCGGCTCCGGCAGGTCCTCGCTTTCCGCCGCCATGAAGCTGCACAGGCAGATCCGGTTGCCGGTCACCAGCGCCTTGCGGAACATCTCCGGATAACGCCGCAGCGCCTCGGCCGGGCTGCCGGCCTCGTCGAGCAGCGCGTCCAGCCCGACGGCCGTGTCTTCCCAATACCGGCGCGCCACCGCCGCGCCCAGCTCGGCCTTGTTCGCGAAGTGGTGATAGAGGCTGGCCGCCTTGATGCCGACCTGGTCGGCCAGATCGCGCAGGTTCAGGCCGCCGTAGCCGTGCGCCTGCGCGATCAGCGTGGCGGCTTCCAGGATCCGCTCCTTCGAATTCGTACCCGCTTCCTTTGCCACTGCGCCTGCCCCCACAAAAATTCGTTGACGGGCTCGATTGTACGCCTTACCGTAAACCTAACAACCGTTAGATAGCGTAATGGCCTGCCACCCCGGACGAGCGTCGATCCCGGCGGCGGCACCCAACCTGGAGAGGCAAGACATGCATTCCGACATCGTCGATTTCGATCCCGAAACGATTCCCCTCATGACGATCCACGATTTCCCGACCGGGCCCTACCCGACGCGCGTGCGCATCGCCCTGGCCGAGAAGGGGCTGCAGTCGCGCGCGCGCTTCGAGACGGTCGATCTGTACAAGGGCGAGCACAAGCGGCCCGGCTTCATCGCGGACAAGAACTACTCGGGCACGCTGCCGGTGCTCGAACTTGAGGACGGCACCTGCATCGCCGAATGCACGGCCATCACCGAGTATCTCGATGCGCTGGACGGCGCGCCGATCCTGACCGGCAGGACGCCTCGCGAGAAGGGGCTGATCCACATGATGAACAAGCGCGCCGAGATCGAGCTGCTCGATACGATCAGCGTCTATTTCCACCATGGCACGCCGGGCCTGGGGCCCGAGGTCGAGCTGTACCAGAATGCCGAATGGGGTTTTCGCCAGCGCGACAAGGGCCTGCGGGCCATGCGTTACTTCGACGAACTGCTGCGGCGGCAGCCCTTCGTCGCCGGCGATGCCTTCTCGATGGCCGACATCACCGTGATCGGCGGCCTGGTGTTCGCGGCGATCGTGAAGCTGCCGGTGCCGCGCGAGTACGAGGCCCTGCATGCCTGGTACGCGAGGATGCGCGAACGGCCGAGCGTGAAACGGCAGCCGGGGATCGTCGCGCATGCCGGCTGAGGCCGGGCTGTCTCAGGCCCGCATGCCTCAGGTCGGTGCGGCATCGCCCTCGAAGAAGCCGAGATAGGCGAGCTCGGGCCGGCTCGCCGAGGCTGCCGCGTCGAGTTGCGCGAACGCGTCGATCGACTGCAGCGTGGCCAGCGTCGCGGCGCGATTGGTGAGCAGGGTCCAGGGCGTCGGCGAGGCCGGCTCGGCATGCTGACCCTGCTCGGCCGCCTGCTTCGCGGCTTCGAGCACCGCGGCCAGGCGCGAGCGTTCCGGCGTGTAGATCGCGAAGCCTTCGTTGGCGAGCGCCGCGATGTCGTAGCCGAGCAGGGCGCAGGCGCCGGCCTTGGCGAGCCGGTCGCGCTGGTCGGCTTCGCGCGATTGCGCGATCAACTCGGCGGTTTGCTCGTCGACCAACTGTCCCCCGGCGATCAACACGGGTTTGTCCGCCGTCCAGGCCTCGGGCGGGCAGGCCTTCGCGGCCGGATCGAGCACCAGCGCCGGATTGACCTCGGCCGGGTAGATCCGGCACACGCGCGGGCGCTGCTCGTAGGCACCGCAGGCCATGTCGGCGCGCAGATGCGGACAGGGCCCCGCGAACGACGCCACCAGCGTGACCGACACGCGCACCGGCAGCGCGCCGCAAGAGGCCGCGAACGAACGCCGCCGCCGATGCTGCGCGAGCAGGTTGTCGAGCGGCGGCTCCTCGGGCCAGGGGATCGCGTCGCAGAACAACTGGACCTCGCCGCCGCGCGCCAGCCAGGCGAGGGCTTCGTCGACGGACAGCGGCAGGCGCAGGTCGTGGCAGCAGCGGCCGCACATCGTGCAGGAGAAGTGGACGGTCATGGTAGGGACGATCGTGTGAGTGGAGGCAACCAGTCGCCAGTTCGTCGTGCGCCCCGCGCCGGTTACAGCCGGTCTCGATTTCGTTCGAGGCCGGTTGTTCGCCCTCATCCCGCCGCAGGATAGTCGAGATAACCGCTGGCGCCGCCTTGGTAGAAGCTGGCGGGGTCGGGCGTCGTCAGTGGCAGGCCGCGCTCGAGGCGCGCCACCAGGTCGGGATTGCCGATGAAGGGCCGCGCGAACGAGACCAGTTCGGCGCCGCCGTCTTCGAGCAGCCGGTTCGCGCGGGTCGCATCGAAGCCGCCATTGGCGATCAGCGTGCCGCCGAAGCGCTCGCGCACGAAGGCGAGCGTGTCCCGCATCGGCCGTGCCGGCGCCGGCAGCGGCGCAAGCTCCGGCGCGTCGAGCGCGCGCACCACCTGCAGATGCGAGAGCGGCAGGGCATCCAGGGCGCGCAACAGGTGATCGTAGGTGTCGACGGTTTGCGCATCGGGCTGGAAGCCGCCCTGGGCGGCGGTCGGCGACAGCTTCAGGCCGACGCGCCCCGGCCCCCAGACATCGATCAGGGCGGCCAGCACCTCGAGCACGATCCGCGCGCGCTTCGCGGCGCTGCCGCCATAGGCATCGTCGCGGAGATTGAGCGTGCCGTTCAGGAATTGCGGCAACAGATAGGTGGTCGCCGCATGCAGCTCGATGCCGTCGAAGCCGGCTGCGAGCGCATGAAGCGCGGCCTCGCGATAGTCGTCGATGGTTCGCCGGATGTCCTCCGGCGACATCGCCCGCGGCGTGACGGTGTCCTTGAAGCCGTCCGGCGTGAAGGCGCGCAGGCGCGGATTCACGGCCGAGGGCGCGAGCGGCGCCGCGCCCGCGAAGAAGTCGGGATGCGAGACCGCGCCCGAATGCGCGAGCTGGGCGAAGATCAGTCCGCCTTCGCGGTGCACGGCCTCGGTCACGCGACGCCAGCCGGCCGCCTGCGCGGCAGTGAACAGCCCGGGGGCGTGAACGAAGCCGATCGCCTCGTGGCTGACCCAGGTGCCCTCGGTCACGATCAGGCCGGCGCCGGCACGCTGCCGGTAGTACTCGACCTGCAGCTCGCCCGGCACATGGCCGGGATCGGTGGTGCGTCCACGCGTCATCGACGCCATCACGACACGGTTTCGCAAGGCGAGTTCGCCGAGCCGGAACGGTTCGAACAATTTCATGATGCAGGCTCCTGAAAGGGGATTCGGTGCCCGCTCAATCTAGTTTGATGCGATTCGTGGTGGTAGTCTTCCGAATCGCCTTTCAGATATGCAATTCCTGTATGAATGATCGTTTCACGGCCATGCAACTGTTCGTGCGAGTCGCGCGCGGCGGCAGCTTTTCCGAGGCGGCGCGCGAACTCGGCATCACGCAACCAACCGCTTCGCGGATCGTTGCCGCGCTGGAGAAGCAGGTCGGTGTCGCCCTGCTGACGCGCAGCACGCGCGCGCTCAGGCTGACCGAGGCGGGTGCCGACTATCTCACCCGCTGCGAAGCGATCCTCGCCGCGCTCGATGAGGCCGATCACGCCGCGCGCGGCACCGGCGAGTTGCGTGGCACGCTGCGCATCGCCGCTTCGCCGATCTTCGCGAGCCGGACCCTGATGCCCGAGTTGCCGCGTTTCGCCGATCGTCATCCGCTGCTGCGGATCGAATGCCTGGTCGACGATGCGCGCCACGATCTGATCGGCGAGGGCGTCGATGTGGCAGTGCGGATCGGTGCGCTGGCCGACAGCAATCTCGTCGCGCGCCGGGTCGGCTCGGTCGAGCGCGTGCTGGTGGCCGCGCCCGCTTACCTGGCGCGGGCCGGCATGCCGCGCGAACCGGCCGAGCTGGCCGCGCATGCGTTGATCGTGCGGCGCGCCGGACGGGCCGCCGAGGCCTGGTCGTTCCGCCGCGAGGGTGTCGCCGCCTCGGTGCGCGTCGATGAACGCTTCGTGATCGATTCGACCGAGGCGGCCACGGCCGCGGCGGTGGCCGGGCTCGGCATCCTTTCCACCGGCGATCGCAGCGTGCGTGACGAGCTCGCGGCGGGAACGCTGCAAAGGCTGTTGCCCGAGTGGGAGATGGGCTCGGTGGACATCCATGTGGTGCTGCCGGCTGGGCGGGCCGCGAAGGCTTCGGCGCGCGCCTTCGCCGAGTTCATCGCGCGGCGGATGAGAGACGCGGCGTCCTGATCACGGAAACGAGGAAACGAGACATTCATGCAGACCCCCATCCGCCACGAAACCGAATCCGACATCGCCGCCATCGAGGCCCTGATCCTGGCCGCCTTCGACAACCATCCGCATCACGCGCCGGGGCAGGGCGTGACCGAGCACCGGATCGTCGCCGCGTTGCGCGCGGCCGGGGCGCTGAGCCTGTCGCTGGTGGCCGAGCGGGACGGCGCGATGGTCGGCCATCTGGCCTTTTCGCCGATCCGCATCGAGGGCGCCGGGGCGGCGGACGGCTGGTTCGTGCTCGCGCCGGTTTCGGTGAGCCCGGCGTGCCAGCGCCAGGGCATCGGCGCGAACCTGATCGAGGCGGCGCTGCCCATGATGCGCGAGCGCGGCGCGGCCGGCGCCGTAGTGCTGGGCGACCCTGCCTACTACACGCGTTTCGGCTTCCACCACGCGCATCGCCTGTCGGTGCCGGACGTGCCGGCCGAGTATTTCATGGCGCAATCCTTCCAGGGCGAGGCCGCGGCGATCCCGGCCGGCGTGGTGCATTTTCATCCGGCCTTCGATTGACGGAACGCGGCGATGCGACGTCCAGGTTGACTATTCAAATTTGGCCGGTTGAGATGACGAACCGGATCGCGGCCTCGCGCGAACCGGGAGCGCTGCTGGATGCTTGACGGGCAGGCTCTTGTTCCCCAGGCGGGCGCGCCGGGTAATTCCCTATTTTTGCCGACCTGTCTATACAAGAAGATTCGAGCGCGGGTGCCTCGCACCAGGCCGAGGCCCTTGCCCGAATCCCCATCGACGACATCAACCCGGAGCGCAGCACGTGGCGAACCAGAGAGAGGGCCGTGCGAGCGGCGAGCTGATCGAATCGCGATCGATCGACTACATCCCCGATGCGGAGCGCCACGGCAGCCTCGCCAGCCAGTTCACGCTGTGGTTGTCGGCCAACCTGCAGATCACCGCGATCGTCACCGGGGCGCTGGCCGTGGTGCTGGGCGGCGACGTGTTCTGGTCGCTGGTCGCGCTGCTGCTGGGGCAGTTGATCGGCGGCGCGGTGATGGCGCTGCACGGCGCGCAGGGGCCGCAGCTCGGCCTGCCGCAGATGATCTCCAGCCGCGTACAGTTCGGCGTCTACGGCGCGACGATCCCGCTGGTGCTGGTCTGCCTGATGTACATCGGCTTCTCGGCGAGCGGCTCGGTGCTGGCCGGCGCAGCCGTCGCGCAACTGCTCGGCGTCGACGAGGTGGCCGGCATCGCGCTGTTCGCGATCTGCATCGTGGTCCTGACCATCCTCGGCTATCGCACCATCCACCTGATCGGCCGCGTGGGCAGCGTGATCGGCGTGATCGCCTTCCTGTTCATGTTCGCGCGGCTGTTCTCGAACCACGATCTCGGCGCGTTGATAGCCAACCGTCATTTCTCGATCGCCAGCTTCCTGCTGTCGATGTCGCTGTCGGCGTCCTGGCAGATCGCCTTCGGCCCTTACGTGGCCGATTATTCGCGCTACCTGCCGCGCGGCACCTCCTCGGCGCGCACCTTCCTCGCGGTCGGCCTGGGCTCGGTGATGGGCGCGCAGGCCGCGATGGTGTTCGGCGTGTTCGCCGCCGCGCTGGCTGGCTCCCGGTTCGCGCACCACGAGGTGGCCTTCATCGTCGGGCTCGGTTCGAGCGGGGCGGTGGCCGCGCTGCTCTATTTCAGCATCGCCTTCGGCAAGCTCACCGTCACCACGCTCAATGCCTACGGCAGCTTCATGTCGATGGCCACCATCGTCAGCGGCTTTCGCGGCCAGCGCGCGATCTCGCATCGGCGCCGGCTGGTCTACATCCTGGCGATGGTGGCGGTGTCCACGGCGCTGGCGATCGCGGGCCGCCACTCGTTCCTGAAGGAATTCACGGCCTTCATCCTGTTCCTGCTGGCCTTCTTCACGCCCTGGAGCGCGATCAACCTGGTCGACTACTACTGCTTCACGCGTTCGCGCTACGACGTGCCGGCGCTGTCGGATCCCGCGGGCCGCTACGGGCGCTGGAACCGCACGGCGATCGCCGTCTACGTGATCGGCATCCTGGTGCAGATGCCCTTCATCTCGACCAGCTTCTATACCGGCGCGCTGGTCGACCGGCTCGGCGGCACCGACATCTCCTGGATCCTCGGCCTGCTGGTGCCGGCGCTGCTGTACTACGCCTGCGCGCGCGCCTCGTCGCGCCGCATCCCCGAGCGCCTGATCCTGCCGGGCGAAGCCGCGCGCGCGGGCGAGTGAGCTCACGCATGTCGCGGCCGGGGCTACGAAGGCATACAAAATTCCGTCGTCGCGGTTCTTGACTGTCCAATCCAGAATCCGTATTCTCCGTCCATGGTCAGACCCAGGGAATTCGATCGAGACGAGGTGCTGGACCGCGCGCTGCGCGTGTTCTGGGAGCAGGGCTACGCGGCGACGTCGACCGACGACCTGCTGGATGCGATGCAGATCGGCCGGCAGAGCCTGTACAACGCCTTCGGCGACAAGCGCAAGCTCTACCTCGAGGCGCTGCTGCGTTATTCGCAGCGCAATGTCTCCACGCATCTGACGCGCCTGAAGAGCGCGGCGTCGCCGCTCGCCGGTATCGAGGCGATGCTCGCCGGGCTGATCGACGACGGCTGCGATCAGCAGGTGCCCGGTTGCATGGGCGTGAACGCGATTTGCGAGTTCGGCGGGCGCGATCCCGAACTGAATGCCATGCGCGAGCAGCTCGGGCCGGTGCTCGACGCGGCCCTGGTCGAGCGTATCCGCGAGGGGCAGCAGGGCGGCGAGATCGATGCGGAACTCGATGCGAGCCAGGCCGCGAGCTACATCCAGGTCACCATGCAGGGGATCCAGGTGGCGGCGCGCGCGGGCGTCGCGGCGGACAGCCTGCGCGGGATCGCGCGTTTCGCGGTGGAGCGACTGCGAGCCTGAAGGTCTGACGAAGCGGCTTGAAACCAGCCGGCCGATGCGGCCGGCATTTTTATGATCAGTTTTTGACTGAATAATCCAGAAAGGAGCGCAGCATGAATACCAGTCCCTTGCAGCAGCGCCGTGCCATCGTGTTCGGCGGTTCGCGCGGTATCGGCGCGGCGATCGCGCGCCGGCTCGCGCGCCACGGCGCCGACGTCGCGCTGACCTATGTGTCGGCGCCCGACAAGGCGGCCGAGGTGGTTGCCGAGATCGAGTCGATGGGGCGCCGCGCGCTGGCGATCCGCGCCGACAGCGCCCGTGCCGAGGAGATCCGCGCCGCGGCCGACCAGGCGGCGGCCGCCTTCGGCGGGCTCGACATCGTGGTGGTCAACGCGGGCATCCTGCGGATCGCCGACGTGGCGGCATTTTCCGTCGAGGACCTGGACCAGATGCTGGCCGTCAACGTGCGCGGCGTGTTCCTGTCGATCCAGGCCGCGCTCGGGCATCTGCAGCAGGGCGGCCGGATCGTCACGATCGGCAGCAACACGGCGGAGCGCACCAACTATCCCGGCTCGAGCGTCTATTCGATGACCAAGGCCGCGGTGGCGGTGATGGTCAAGGGCATCGCGATCGATCTCGCGCCGCGCGGCATCACCATCAACAACGTGCAGCCTGGGCCGACCGTCACCGACATGACGGCCGAGCACATCGAGGCGATCCGCTCGCGGATCCCGTTGCAGCGCGCCGCCGATGCCGACGAGATCGCCGCGCTGGTGGCCTGGCTGGCCAGCGCCGAATCGAGCTACATGACGGGTTCGAGCCTGACGATCGACGGCGGGATGGCGATCTAGGCGGCGCGCGTGCGCGACGTGACGCGGCTTGCCGCACACGATTGGCGATCCTAACGAATGACGGCGGAAAAAAAGCCGGCCATCACGGGCCGGCTGGTCGATCGACGCAGCGGATCGGGCGGCGGCCTTCAGCGGCCGCCGATGCTCAGGCCTCCTCGGCCCAGGACATGTTGTCCCGCGCGAGCAGGGCCGACGAGGCGGCCGGCCCGTAGGTGCCCGCCGTGTAGAGGCGCGGCCGGTCGCCCGGCTGCTGCCAGCCGTCGAGGATCGGCTCGATCCAGGCCCAGGCGGCTTCCAGCTCGTCGCGGCGCATGAAGTGCGTGAGGCGCCCGCGGATCACGTCGATCAGCAGGCGCTCGTAGGCTTCGGCGCGCCGTTCCGGGATCGCCTGCTGCAGGTCGAGGTTCAGGCTCACGGGCACCATGTTCATGCCGCTTCCCGGCTCCTTGGCCAGCATCTGCAACTGGATCGACTCTTCCGGCTGGAGCTGGATCACCAGGCGGTTGCTGTAGTGGCGCGGGCCGTCGGGGATGATCGAGAAGGGCAGGTCGGCGAACTCGATGACGATCTCCGACTGGCGCTTCTGCAGCCGCTTGCCGGTGCGCAGGAAGAACGGCACGTTGGCCCAGCGCCAGTTGTTGATGTAGGCGCGCAGCGCGACGAAGGTCTCGTTGCGGCTGTCGGGCGGCACGTTGTCCTCCTCGAGGTAGCCCTTCACCGGCTGGCCGTCCACCGCGCCCGCCGCATACTGGCCGCGCACCGTGTCGCGCGCGATGTCGGCCGGCGTCATCGGCCGCAGCGAGCGCAGCACCTTCAGCTTCTCGTCGCGCACCGCGTCCGGGTCCAGCGAGACCGGCGGCTCCATCGCGACGATGCACAGCAACTGCAGCAGGTGGTTCTGCACCATGTCGCGCAGCGCGCCGGTGTGGTCGTAGAAGCCGGCGCGGCTGCCCACGCCCACCGTCTCGGCCACCGTGATCTGCACGCTGCGGATGTACGGCGCTTGCCACAGCGGCCCGAAGATCGGGTTGCCGAAGCGCAGCACCATCAGGTTCTGCACCGTTTCCTTACCGAGGTAGTGATCGATCCGGTAGATCTGCGATTCCGAGAAATGGCGGCCGACATCGTTGTTGATCGCCTGGGCCGAGGCCAGGTCGTGACCGAGCGGCTTCTCCAGCACCACGCGCGAGCTCTCGTTGAGCAGGTTCGCGTTCGAGAGGTTGTCGCAGATGGTGGTGAACAGCTCCGGCGAGGTCGACAGGTAGAACACGCGGATCGCCTCCTTGCGGGAGGCTTCGGCCAGGCGCTGGTAGTCGCCGGCCTCGTTGACGTCGATCAGCACGTACTGGAACAGGTCCAGGAAGCGGTCCCAGGCCTGCTGGTCGAAGGCCTTGCCGTCGATGAAGGGCCGCGATTGCTCCTCCATGAACTTGCGGTAGCCGTCGATGCCCCAGTCGCGTCGGCCGACCGCGATGATGCGCGTCTCGGCCGGCAGGTTGCGGTGCAGGTGCGCCATGTAGAGCGCGGGCAGCAGCTTGCGTGCTGCGAGGTCGCCGCCGCCGCCGAAGATGATCATGTCGACGGGTTGGTCTTGTGCGGGCTGGTTGTGCTGATTCGTCATGGGTGGTTCGCGGTCAAAGTCGATGAGCGTTGAACGAACGGCTGATGCACCGGTGCCGCGGTGCAGCGGAAAGTGCTAAGTGTGCACGGTTTTGGCGGGTTCCGTGCATTCGCGTTGCGCAATGGGGCAGCGCAAATGCCGAAACACGCCGTTCGGCGGCTTGTTGCGCGGCTGGCGGCTAAACATGCCCGGCTTCGGTGCAGGGCCGCGGGTCGGGCCGGCTTTCTGACCAGCTTTCCGGCCGGCTTTCGGGCGGCTGTCGGCGCGAGGGGGCCGCGCGCTCCACCGTGCGTCCCTCGATGGTGACGGCCTCCACGCGCAGTTCCGGATCGAGGCGCACCGTGTCGGCCCAGGCGCCGGGCGCGAGCCGGCCGCGCTCGGGCAGGCCGAGGAAGTCGGCCGGAAAGCGCGAGACGCGGTTCGAGGCGTCGGCGATCGACAGCCCGAGCTTCACCAGGTTGCGCAGCGCCGCATCCAGGGTCAGCGTGCTGGCGGCCAGCCGGCCGTCGGCGAGCCGTGCGCCGGCCTGGCCCGGGCGCCGGAACACGCGCTGCGCGCCCAGCCGGTAGGCACCGTCGGGCATGCCGGTGGCCGCGCAGGCGTCGCTCACGCAATAGAGCCTGGGGATCGCGCGCAGCGCCGCGCGCATCGCGCCGGCGTGAAGATGGGCGAGGTCGGGGATCATCTCGGCGTATTCGGCATGAGCAAGCGCCGCGCCAACCAGGCCCGGGGCGCGATGATGCAGCCCGCTCATGGCATTGAACAGGTGGGCGAAGCCGCTCGCGCCGCATTGCAGCGCGGCCACGCCCTGCTCGTAGCTGCCGCTCGAATGGCCGAGCTGGACGCGGATGCCGCGCCGGACCAGCCGGCGGATCGTGTCGAGCTGCCCCTCCAGTTCGGGCGCGAGCGTCACCAGGCGCACGCTGGCGAGCGCGAGCAGCGTGTCGATCTCGCCGTCCCGTGCCCGGCGCGCATGCGGCGGCTGCGCGCCGAGCTGCCCGGGGTTGAGGAACGGGCCTTCGAGATGGACGCCGAGCAGGCGCGCGCAATGCGCCGGCCGCTCGCGGCGCTCGACGCGGCCGATCGCGGCGGTGGCTTCGCGCAGTTCGGCTTCCGGCGCCGTCATGGTGGTCGCCAGGAAGGCCGTGGTGCCGCTGGCCGCGAGCGAGGCGGCCACCTGTTGCGCGGCCTCGCCGCCGTCCATCAGGTCGACCCCGCCCGCGCCGTGCACGTGCAGGTCGACGAAACCCGGCAGCAGGTAGCCGTAGCCGGGCAGGGGCGTGCCGACCGGCCTGGCGCGGATCGCGGCGATCCGGCCGTCGGCGCCGGTTTCGAGCAGGCCGAAGGCCCAGCCGGAGGCGGTGAGGATATTGTTCATCGGGCGAGCGGCAAGCGGGGCGCGGAAGTGGAGGAGCGCTCATTACACGGCTTGCCGATCGATGCGTCCAATGACATTTACGGCGCACCGTGATACGTTTCGCGCATGGAAATCAACCTGCTCCGCGCCTTCCTGGCCCTGGTCGAGACGCCGAATTTCGGCCGCGCCTCGTCGCTGCTGAACCTGTCCCAGCCGGCGCTGAGCCGCCAGCTCGGCAAGCTCGAGGCGCAGCTCGGCGGCAGCCTGTTCTCGCGCGGCCGGCACGGCGCGCAGCTGACCGAGCTGGGCCGCCTGTTCGCCCAGGAAGCGCGCCGGCTGGTGGAGCACGCCGATGCGGTGCTGGAGCGCGGGCGCCGCATCGCGGCCGGCGAGCTGGGCGAGCTGCGGATCGGCTTCGGTTCCTGGGCGATCGACCTGGTCGCCACCACCGTGCCGGCGTTTCGCGAGCGTTATCCCGAGGTGCGCGTGCAGGTGAGCGACCTGCCGTCGATCGAGCAGGCCAAAGCGCTCGCCGACGGCTCGCTCGACGTCGCCTTCATGCGCCTCACGCGAGACCGCCGGCTGCGCCAGCATCGGCTCGCCAGCGACTATCCCGCCTTCGTGCTGCCGCGGGATTTCCCGCTGGCCGATCGGGCGGTGTCGATGAAGAGCGTGGGCGAGCGGCCGCTGGTGCTGATCGCGCGCGATCGCGCGCCCGGTTTCCATGCGGCCGTGATGGCCTTGTACGAACATCACGGGATCCGGCCGAGGATCGTGCAGGAAGCCGGCGAGTTCCATGCGGTGCAGGCGCTGGTGGCTGCGGGGCAGGGCATCTCGCTGGTGCCGGCCTCGGTCGCGCGTTTCTCGATCGAGGGCGTGACCTTGCGCTACGTGCCGGCCAGCCGCCGCAAGTGGGAGCTCGGCATTGCGCACCGGCTCGGCGAGGTGCCGCTGCCGGCGCAGCGCTTCGTCGAGATGGTGCTGGGCTGAACGCGCCGCTCAGGCGGCCACGCGCGCCAGGTGCTCGCGCAGGCGCGCGATGTCCTCGTCCACGCGCGGCGCCTTGATCACGTCGAAGCAGGAGAAGGCCGGCAGCGGCTCAGTCGGCCGCGTGCTGTTCCGCGGCCGACAGTTCGTCGCCGCTGATCACCAGCAGCACCTGCGCTGTCCTCGCGCCCAGCGAGCGGATCCGATGTGGCACCTGCGCATTGAAATACACCGCGTCGCCGGTGCCGAGCGTGACCTTCTGCGAGGCGAAATCGATCTCGATCCTGCCGCTGTGCACGAACAGGAATTCCTCGCCCGCGTGCTCGCGGAACTCCGAGGACGAGAAATCATGTCGGGGCTGCAGCATGAAGGGCAGCAGGCGCTTGCGTCCCGCCTCGGCGGCGATCACCTCGTAGCCGGCCGAGGCGCCGTCCTCGCTGCCGCCGCCCACGCGGATCCGCTCGCCGGCGCGCACCACCGTGATCGCCTTCTCGTCCTCGTCGGACGCGAACAACTGGCCGACCTCCACATGCAGGGCGGTGGCCAGTTGCATCGCGACCGCCACCGAGGGCGTGCTCAGGCCGCGCTCGACCTTCGACAGGTAGCTCTTGGTCAGGCCGGCGCGCTCGGCCAGGTCCTGCAGGCTCAAACCAAGCTGCTTGCGCAACAACTTCAGGCGAATGGCGCCCACGCGTATCTCTCCAAAAAAATCCGGCATCAAATGACACGTCGTGTCATATACTGCCCGTCGTGTACTCGACGACTTGTCCTTGCTCTCGATCACCCGATGTCCGCCGCTGCCACGGCCGCTCAACCAGGAGAAACGGAATGCCTGAAACGCTGCACTTGTCGAAGTCCGAGCTGGTCGCCCGCTCGCACCGGCAACTCGATACCGCGCTGTCGTCGCGCGACTGGTCGCCTCGACAGAAACTGGCACTGACCTGCCGCATTCTATTTGATGGCGGCCACGATTCGGGGCTCGCGGGCCAGATCACCGCGCGCGCCGAGGATCGCGACACCTATTACACCCAGCCCTTCGGGCAGGGCTTCGACGAGATCACCGAGCAGAACCTGCTGCTGGTCGACCAGGACCTGAAGACGATCGGCGGCGAGGGCATCCCGAACCCGGCCAACCGCTTCCATACCTGGATCTATCGCGCGCGGCCCGATGTCAACTGCATCATCCACACCCATCCCGTGCACGTCTCGGCGCTGTCGATGCTGGAGCTGCCGCTGGCGGTCTCGCACATGGACATGTGCCCGCTGCACGACGACTGCGCCTTCCTCGAGACCTGGCCCGGCGTGCCGGTCGGCAACGAGGAAGGCGAGATCATCTCGGCCGCGCTCGGCGACAAGCGCGCCGTGCTGCTGGCCCATCACGGCATGCTGGTGACCGGCAAGACCATTGAGGAGGCCTGCGTGCTGGCGCTGCTGATGGAGCGCGCGGCGCGCCTGCAATTGCTGGCGCAGGCCGCCGGGACGATCCGGCCGATTCCCGAGGCGCTGGCCAAGGAGGCGCACGACTGGATCACCACGCCCAAGCGCCATGCCGTCACCTTCGACTATTACGCGCGCCGCGCCCTGCGCGCGCATCGCGACTGCCTGGCCTGAGCCGGGACGCTGGATCGCATTTTTTCTCACTTCATTAAGTAGCACTCCCAACGAGGAACCCGCAGATGGCATCGCAATTATTCAAGGGCATCATCGCGTACCCGGTCACGCCGTTCGACCGGCAGACCGGCGGCATCGACAGCGCCGCCTTGCGCGCCGGCATCGAACGGCTGATCGCGGCCGGCGTGCACGCGATCGCGCCGCTCGGCAGCACCGGCGAAAGCGCCTATCTCGACGACGAGGAATGGGACCAGGCCGCCGAGGCCTCGATCGCCCAGGTGGCGCGGCGCGTGCCGGTGGTGGTCGGCATCTCCGACCTGACCACGCGCAACGCGGTGCGGCGCGCGCGCTTCGCCGAGCAGGCCGGCGCCGACGCGGTGATGGTGCTGCCGATCTCGTACTGGAGGCTCGGCGAGGCCGAGATCTTCCGTCACTACGCGAGCATCGCCGAGGCGATCGGCATTCCGGTGATGGTCTACAACAACCCGGCCACCAGCGGCATCGACATGCAGCCGGCCTTCATCGCGCGGCTGGTACGCGAGATCGGCAACGTGACGATGGTCAAGGAGAGCAGCGGCGACATCCAGCGCATGCATGCGCTGCGCCAGATCTCGGACGACACCATCCCGTTCTATAACGGCAGCAATCCGCTCGCGCTGGAGGCGTTCTGCGCCGGCGCGACGGGCTGGTGCACGGCCGCGCCGAACCTGATTCCGCAACTGACGCTGGCGCTCTACCAGGCCGTGCAGGCGGGGGAACTCGCGCGGGCCCGCGAGCTGTTCTACCGCCAACTGCCGCTGCTCGACTTCATCCTGAAGGGCGGCCTGCCGACCACCATCAAGGCAGGGCTGCGCGTGCAGGGCTTCGAGGCGGGCGAGCCGCGCCTGCCGCTGCAACCGTTGGCGGAGATCGGCACCGCGCAACTCGGCGAACTGCTCGCGCGGCTCGCCGCCTGAGCGAACCGGCGCCGCGCGAGCCGTCATGGCGAGCGCGGCGCCGGCGTATCCGGCCTGATTGTTCCGATGAATGAAGGGGAGAATTTTCGCTTGCGCGCGAAAGCGCCGATCTCTATGATTGAGCAATCACTCATTTAAAGGCGGCAAGGTTTTGGCACGTCCCCGCAGTCTCGACAAACACGAAGCGATCCTCGACGCCGCGGCGCGCGCGCTGGCCGAACATGGCGCGAGCGCCACCACGGCGCGTATCGCGCGACTCGCGGGCGTCGCCGAGGGCACCGTGTTCACCTATTTCGAGAGCAAGGACGCGCTGCTCAATGCCTTGTACCTGCATCTGAAGGACGGGCTGCGCACCGCGATGATGGGCGAGTTCCCGTTCGAGGGCAGTGCCGAGCAACGTGCCCGGCATGCCTGGAACGCGTATGTGTCGTGGGGCGTCGCCGATCCCGATGCAAGGCGCGCGATGCGCCAGCTCGATATCAGCGGGCGCATCGAGGAGGCCAATCGCGTGGCCGGCGCGCAGGGCTTCTGCGCCGTGCGCGACATCTTCCGCGAGCAACTGGCGAACGCTGATGGTCTGCCGCAGGAGCAGCGGCTCGCTTTCTGCGGTGCGCTGTTCTCGTCGATGGCGGAGACCACCATGGATTTCATCGCCCAGGAGCCGGGACGGCACGAAGCCTATCGCGAGGCCGGGTTCCAGGCGGTCTGGGCGGCCTTGCAGGCGCATTGAGGGCAGCAGGGCGGCGCGATGGATGCTTGCGCCGCCGGTCACGGAATCTGGCGGGATACGAAGGCGATCGGGCTTCGTATCCCGCTTATTAATGAGTGAGTAATCATTCATTTCATTGAAAGGAGTCAGGTATGTCGAAAGTCTGGTTGGTGACGGGGGCCGCGCGAGGACTTGGGCGCGCGATTTCGGAAGCGGTGCTGGCGGCGGGGGACCGGCTGGTGGCCGGGGCGCGCGATCCCTCGCGGCTCGCGGATCTGCAGCGCCGACATGGCGATCGTCTGCTTCCGGTCGAGCTCGACGTGACCGACGAGGCCGCCGCCGCGCGGGCCGTCGAACTCGCGCGCAGCACCTTTGGCCGTCTCGATGTGCTGGTCAACAATGCCGGCTACGGCCATACCGCTCCGTTCGAGCAGATGGCGCCGGCCGATTTCCGCGACCAGGTCGAGACCAACCTGTTCGGCGTCGTCAATCTGACGCGCGCGGCCTTGCCGGTGATGCGTGCGCAGCGCGCGGGCCACGTTTTCCAGGTGTCATCGGTCGGCGGGCGCAGCTCGACGGCCGGCCTGTCCGCCTACCAGGCCGCCAAGTGGGCGGTGGGTGGCTTCAGCGATGTGCTGGGCAAGGAAGTCGCGCCGTTCGGCGTGCGCGTGTGCACGCTCGAACCCGGCGGCATGCGCACCGATTGGGCCGCGCAGGCCAGGCAGGGTATCGACGGCCTGCTGCCCGACTACGCGCCCTCGGTGGGCCAGGTGCTGTCCCTGCTCGACACCTACGCGGGGCACGAGGTCGGCGATCCGGTGCGGATCGCGGCGCTGATCGTCGAGCTGTCGCGGCGCGAGGACGTACCGGCGCGCCTGCTGCTCGGCGGCGATGCGCTGTATGTCGCCGAGCAGGCCGAGGCGGAGCGCGCCGAGGAGGCCGCGCGCTGGCGCGCGACCACGCTGTCCACGCAATTCGACGACGCGAAGCTGCCCGAAGGGCTCGACGCGCTGCGGAGGCGGCAATGAGCTGGCGCGTTTCCGACATCCCCGACCAGCGCGGCCGTTTTGCGCTGGTGACGGGCGCGACCGGCGGAATCGGCCTGGAAACCGCGCTGGCCCTGGCCGGTGCCGGTGCTCGCGTGTTGCTGGCCGGGCGCGACGATGCGAAGGGTGCCGAGGCCTTGCGCCGGATTCGCGCCGCGCATCCGCGCGCCGAGGTCGAATACCGGCGCGTGGATCTCGCCAGTCTCGATCAGGTCCGCCGCTTTGCCGAGCCGTTCGAATCCGGCGACGCGGCGATCGACCTGCTGATCGACAACGCCGGCGTGATGACGCCGCCGACGCGGCACACCACGGCGGACGGTTTCGAGCTGCAGTTCGGCACCAACTACCTTTCCCATTTCGCGCTGAGCGCGCGGCTGCTGCCGGCCTTGCGCCGTGCCGCGGCACCGCGCGTGGTGGTGGTCGGCAGCCTCGCGCATCGCCTGCGTGCGGCGATCCACTTCGACGACCTGCAATGGACGCGCCGCTACGATCCTTGGCAAGCCTATGCGCAGTCGAAGCTGGCGATGCAGTTGTTCGCCTTCGAGTTGCAGCGGCGCAGCGAAGCGCGAGGCTGGGGGCTGACAGTCACCTCGGCGCATCCCGGTTTCGCGCGCACCGGTCTGCAAAGCGCCGGGCCGAACCTGGGCGGGGTGCGTCGCGCGGTGATCGCGCGGGCGCTGATGGCCGGCGTGCGGCCCTTGATCTCGCATTCGGCCGCCAGCGGCGCCTTGCCCACCCTGTTCGCGGCGACCTCGCTCGATGCGCGGCCCGGCGCGTATTACGGACCACGGCATGTGTTCGAGCTGCGCGGGCCGGTCGGGCCGGCCAGGATCGGCGCAGCCGCGCTCGATCGCGAGGTGGCGGCGAGGCTGTGGGCCGAGTCGGAGCGCCTGACCGGCGTGAGCTGGCCGCCGGCGTGATCGTCGAGCCCCGGATTTTGAGTTGACGTGACAACCTGGTGTTTCTATATTTCAGGTTGTCGTATCAACCTGAAGGAAGAGCATCATGTCGATTGATATCGAAGCGGCCTGTGTCCTGATCACCGGTGGCGGCTCCGGCATCGGTCTCGGTCTTGCGCGGCGCTTTCTCGAAGGCGGCGCGCGCGTCACGATCACCGGCCGCGATCGCGCCCGCCTCGAACGCGTGGCGGCCGACCATCCGGGGCTGGATATCGTGGCCAGCGACATCGCCGATCCTTGCGCGCGAGAGGCGCTTGCCGCGCAAGTGCGCGAGTCGATGCCCGCGCTGAACGTGCTGATCAACAACGCCGGCATCCAGCGCCGGGTAGGCCTGGCCGAGGACGACGCGCCCTGGGCGCAGCGCCAGACCGAGATCGACACGCTGCTGTCGGGGCCGATCCACCTGAACCATCTGCTGCTGCCCTTGCTGTTGAGCGAGCGCCGTGTCGCGACGATCGTCAACCTCAGCTCGGGTGGTGCCTACGTGCCGCAACCGTTCGCGCCTGTCTACAGCGCCAGCAAGGCCGCCTTGCACAGCTACACGATGAACCTGCGCTTCGCCTTGCGGCACACCGCCTGCTCGGTGGTCGAGCTGATTCCGCCTGCCGTGCGCACCTCGCTGGCGGGCGAGGGCGCCGTGCATGGCGTGGATCTCGAGGTCTACTGCGATGCCGTGTTCGCTGCCCTGGTGGCGGGAGACGCCGACGAGGTCGGTTACGGCCCGACCGCGAGCGCTGCGTTCGAGGCGGCGAAAGCCGGCTATCGTGCGATGTTCGACACCATGGCGGGGCGTTTTCCCGTGAAGCACTATGAGTAAGAAAACGACGGCACGCCTGCAGGCGGACGAACTGGCGGTCTGGAGCGCGGTGAAGCATCTGAGCGAACAGGCGCTGGCGCGCGTGGGCGCCGAGATCGAGCGCGAGACGGGCTTGTCGGGCGCCGACTTCGGCATCCTGTCGCGGCTCGAGGACCTCGGCGGCGGCGAACTCGCGCAACGCGATCTCGCCTTCTCGCTGGGCTGGCACAAAAGCCGGCTCTCGCATCAGCTCACGCGCATGGAGGCGCGGGAACTGGTGGTCCGCCGGCAGGCCGACGAGGCGCGCGGCGTGCTGGTGCTCATCACCGTGGAAGGGCGCGAGCGAATCGCGGCGGCGCGGCCCGTGCATGCGGGCGCGGTGCGCCGCCATCTGCTCGATCATCTCGATGCGCATGAACGGGCCGTGATCGTCGCCGTGGCGGCGCGGCTGGCGGGGGAGGGCGGGGAGGAGTGATGCCGATGGCAGGGAGGTCCGCGTTTTCCCTCCCGCAGAGGCGCCCCGTCTAATCCCGCCGCGCTTTTTTCTCCCGTGTCGCCGCGTTCTTGCGCGGCGCTTTCGGTTCGGCGCCGCGTGCCAGCAGCGCATCGCCGTGGATCTCGGCCCAGTCGCGCAGCGAGCGGAACACGGGCAGCAGGGCCAGCGAGGCCGCCGTCAACGCATATTCCACGCGCGGCGGCACCTCGGCGTGGACGGTGCGCGTCAGCAGCCCGTTGGCTTCGAGGTCGCGCAATTGCACCGTCAGCATGTGCTGGGTGATGCCGGGCAGGGCGCGGCGCAGATCGCTGAAGCGCAGCTTGCCGTCGAGCAGCGCGCAGAGAATGCCGATCTTCCACTTGCCGGCCACCGCTTCGATGCTGGCCTGGAAACGCGCGATGGTCCGGGCCTGCGGTACGCAGGTATCCGGGCAATCCGTGCCTTCCAGCCGCTCAATGGTCTGGTTTTCCATACTCGGTATCTTGAAACATCGTACTTGCGGGAATTTGCCCGACATCGAGAATGGATGCTAGCAGCTCGCGTACTTCATGTATCGCGGCATCGAAACGGGACCACAGGGAGCGTGATGAATCGGGTGCTGGTGACAGGCGGATCGGGATTTCTGGGCGCGCACGCGATCGTGCAGTTGTTGCGCGAGGGATATCGGGTAAGGGCGACGATTCGGGATCCTGATCGAGCCTCGATGGTGAGGGCGATGATCGCGGCGGGCGGCGCGCAAAGCGACGAAGGGCTGGAATTCGCCGTCACGGATCTGATGCGCGACGAGGGTTGGGCCGAGGCGATGCGCGAGTGCGAATACGTGCTGCACATCGCCTCGCCGTTCCCGGGCGGCCCACCGCGCGACGAGGACGAGCTGGTCCGGCCCGCTCGCGACGGCAGCCTGCGTGTGCTGCGCGCCGCGCGCGAGGCGGGCGTGAAGCGCGTGGTGCTGACCTCGTCGTTCGCGGCGATCGGCTACGGGCGCGGCGCGCGCGAGGCCATTTACACCGAACGCGACTGGACCGACCTGACCGGGCCCGACGTCACGCCCTACATCCGCTCGAAGACGCTGGCCGAGCGCGCGGCCTGGGATTTCATCGAGACCGAGGGCGGGGCGCTGGAGCTGGCGGTGGTGAATCCCGTGGGGATCTTCGGCCCGGTGCTGGGCGCGGATTATTCGAGTTCGATCGGCTTGCTGAAGGCGCTGCTCGATGGCGCGATGCCGGCGGTGCCGAGGCTGGCGTTCGGCGTGGTCGACGTGCGCGATGCCGCCGACCTGCATCTGCGGGCGATGCGCGATCCGCGGGCGAACGGGCAGCGCTTCATCGCGGTATCAGGGCCGGTGCTGAGCCTGCATGAGGTGGCCGCGATCCTGCGGCGCCGGCTCGGCGCGGCCGCGGGCAGGGTGCCGCGACATCGTCTGCCGGATCTCGCGGTGCGCGCGCTCGGCGTGGTGTCGCCCGCGATGCGGGCCATGGCGCCGCAACTCGGTGTCGTGCGTCGCGCGAGCGGCGACAAGGCGCGTGAATGGCTGGGCTGGGCACCTCGCCCGGCGCAGGAGGCGCTGGTGGCGAGCGCGGAAAGCCTGATTTGCTTCGATCTGTTGAAGCGGCGAGCTTGAACCACGAGTCGCGATGGGGCGTGCGATCGACACCGACCACGCAACCGGTTCAGCGCACGCGAATTCCCGCCATGATGATGTCCACCAATTGGCGCGCCGATTTCTCCCAGCCCGGCTCGCTCGACACGGTGCCCACGCCGGCGATGGCGCGCAGCACGTCGATCGGCGCCAGCCCGAGGCGGATCTCGCCGCTCGCCGTGGCGCGGTCGACGAGATCCTGCAGCGCCCCGAGGATGCAGGTGGCCGAATCCGCGTAAAGCGCGCCAACGCCGCCCGTCACCGAGTTCAGCACCTCGGCCATGCCGTGCTTGGTCGCCATGTAGTCGACGAACAGCAGCAGCCACTGGCGCAGCGCCTCCGCCGGCGCGTGCGTGTCGGCCAGCCGCGTGGCGGCTTCGGCCATCTGCGTCGTCTCGTTGCGATAGAGGCCCGAGATCAAGGCGTCGCGCGTCGGGAAGTGGCGGTACAGCGTGCCGATCCCGACCCCGGCCGTGCGGGCGATCTCGTCGAGGCTCGCGCTCGAGCCCTTGGCCGCGAACACGGTCTTGGCCGCCTCGATCAGCCGCTGGCGATTGCGTTCGCCGTCGGCGCGCGGCTTGCGGGCCGGCGCGCCGTTTTCCTTGTCCTGGGTCACCCTCGAAAATTCCCGTTGATAAGCGGAGATATCCTCCGTATATTTATGCGGAGGATCGATCCGCTTATTTTACTCGACGTGGGTGCCGGCGCCGGCACCTGGGCGTCGACACGATCAGGAGCTCTGCAGATGTCCCAAGTATTCGGAGAATTCAGCACCACCGACGACGTGCTGGCCGGCGTCGACCTGCGCGGCAAGCGCGCCCTCGTGACCGGCGTGTCGGCCGGGCTGGGCGTGGAAACCGCGCGTGCGCTGGCCGCGCATGGCGCGCAGGTGGTGGGCGCCGCGCGCGACCTGGCCAAGGCGCGCTCGGCCACCGAGGTGGTGCGCGCGGCCGCGGCCGGCAACGGCGGCGGTTTCGAGCTGCTCGAACTCGACCTGGCCTCGCTGGCCAGCGTGCGTGCCGCGGCCGACGCGCTGCTCGCCGACGGTCGGCCGTTCGACCTGGTGATCGCCAACGCGGGCGTGATGGCTTCGCCCTTCGGGCATACCGCCGATGGTTTCGAGACCCAGTTCGGCACCAACCACCTCGGCCACTTCGTCTTCATCAACCGCATCGCGTCCTTGCTGGCGCCGGGCGCGCGCGTGGTCAACGTGGCCTCGTCGGGGCACCGCATGGCGCCGTTCTCGCTCGACGACCTCGGCTTCGAGCGCACGCCCTACGATCCCTGGGTGGCCTATGCACGCTCGAAGACGGCCAATATCCTGTTCGCCGTCGAGTTCGATCGCCGCCACAAGGCGCGCGGCGTGCGCGCGGTGGCGATCCATCCGGGCGGCATCATGACGGAACTGGCGCGCCATCTGCCGGACGACGCGCTTGATGGCATGCTCACCCAGATCAATGCCGACCTGGCCGCGCAAGGCCAGCCGCCGTTCCGCTTCAAGACCGTGCCGCAGGGCGCGGCCACCTCGGTCTGGGCCGGCGTGGTGGCCCCGGCCGACGAGGTGGGCGGGCGCTACGCCGAGAACTGCGGCTTGTCGAGCGTGACCGATGCCGAGCTCAATCCGGCGGCGCCCGGCGTGCGCGCTTATGCGCTCGACCCGGAGCTCGCCAAGGCGCTTTGGGAGAAGAGCGAGCAGATGGTGGGCGAGCGCTTCTGAGCGCAATGGGCGGTGCGATTCGGTAAATATACGGGCGCAGACAAAATCAGCGTCTTGCTCTTATAGTCCGCGCCTGCATATAGCGGTCGCACCGCCCTTGATGCCAGCGATCAGGACTCCGATGTGCCGGCCGAGCCAGTGTGGCTGATGACGATCGCGACGCTGGCCGGCAAGCGGTATGCGATCCCGTTCGGCGACGCGGGCCGGGGCTCGCCGATCGTGATGGCGTTTTTCCTGGCATCGGAGGTGCCGCAATGAAACTCTTGCTGACGGGGGCGACCGGCTTTGCCGGCGGCCAGGTGCTGCGCCAGGCCCTCGACGATCCGACCATCGAGTCGGTCACCGTCTTGACGCGGCGCGCGCTCGGCCTCGAGCACCCGAAGCTCAGGCAGGTGCTGCGCGACGATTTCCTCGATTATTCCGATCTCGACCTGGCCGGTTTCGGCGCCTGCGTCTGGTGCCTGGGCGTGTCGCAATCGCAGGTGCGCCAGGATGCCTATGTGCGCATCACGCACGACTACGCGCTGGCCGCGGCGCGCGCGCTGTTCGCCGCGAATCCGGCACTGCGCTTCTGTTTCCTGAGCGGGCGCGGCGCCGATCCGGAAGAACGGCAACGCGCGCTGTACCGGCGCATCAAGGGGCGCACCGAACGCGCGCTGGGCGCCCTGGCCGGGAAGGTTTACGTGTTTCGTCCGGCCTATATCCGGCCGACCGCGATCAGCGGGCCGCGCCAGGACATCGGGCGCTGGCTCGCGCCGATCGGCACCGTCATCTCGTGGTTCGGGCCCGGGCTCAGCGTCGATTGCGAGCAGCTCGCCGCTTGCCTGCTCGACGTCGCCAAGTATGGCGCGCGCGAGACGCTGTTCGAGAATCTGGCGATCCGCAACTGGGGCACGCCGCAGGCAAACGACGCCCGGCCCGGTGCAGCCGGCGGTCGGCGGAACTGAGCCGCCTGCCCTGGTCGTCGCGATCGGCATCCGGCGCCAGCGTCCTGGCCGGCGCCGCCATCATTGCGCCGGATGTGCCCGGCGCTCGTCCTGCCTCCTGATTTCCTCGTTTTCCCGCACCAATCGCGACGCTCCAGCAGCGATTCCGGAACCGCATTATGCTGGCGGGCGAACGCCGCGGAGCCGGCGGATCCATCCCATCTCCAGGAGCCCTCATGTCCGTTTCCCTGTATGACATCTCGATCCCCGTGCTGGTGCGCGGCCTGCGCACGCTGTCGAAGCTGCTCGACAAGGGCGAGGCCCATGCGCGCGAGCAGGGCCTCGATCCCGCGGCACTGATCGGCGCGCGCCTGTTCGAGGACATGCTGCCGCTGAGCAGCCAGGTTCAGCTCGCCAGCGACGCCGCCAAGGGCTGCGTGGCGCGCCTGGCCGGCATCGAGATTCCCTCGTTCCCGGACAACGAGCAGAGCTTCGCCGAACTGCAGGAGCGCATCGCCAAGACCATCGCCTTCGCCGAATCGGTCGACGTGGCGAAGTTCGAGGGCAGCGAGACGCGCACCGTGAGCCTGCCGCTGCGCAGCGGCCCGATCGAATTCACGGGCCTGGGCTACGTGACCAACTTCGCACTGCCGAACTTCTATTTCCACGTGACCACGGCCTACGACATCATGCGTCACAAGGGCGTGCCGCTCAGCAAGCTGCACTACCTGAACCTGCGCTGAGTTCGCCGGCGCGAGGGCGGCGCGGGCGCGGCATGTTCCGCCCGCGTCGCCCGAGGCGCAGCGTGAACGGCCGGACGCGCCCCCTGCATCTCGATCAGGAAGATCCATGCTGAATACCCGCAAGCTGGGCCACCAGGGCCTCGAAGTCTCGATGATCGGCCTGGGCTGCATGGGCATGAGCCAGTCCTACGGCAAGCCCGACGACGCCGAATCGATCGCCACCCTGCATCGCGCGATCGAGCTGGGCTGCACCTTCCTCGACACCGCCGAGGTCTATGGGCCCTACAGCAACGAGGAACTGCTCGGCCGGGCGCTGCAGGGGCGGCGCGAGGCGGTGACGATCGCCACCAAGTTCGGCTTCCGGATCGGCGCCGACGGCCGCCCGGCCGGCACCGACAGCCGGCCCGAACATATCCGCGAGGTGGTCGAGGCCTCGCTCAAGCGGCTGCGCACCGACCGCATCGACCTGCTCTACCAGCATCGCGTCGATCCGGCCGTGCCGGTCGAGGAGATGGCCGGCGCGGTGGGCGAGCTGATCGCCGCCGGCAAGGTGCGCTATTTCGGCATGTCCGAAGCGGGCGAGGAGGCGATCCGGCGCGCCCATGCGGTGCAGCCCGTCTCGGCGCTGCAAAGCGAATACTCGATCTGGGAGCGCAACCTGGAAGGCACGGTGCTGCCGGTGCTGCGCGAGCTCGGCATCGGCCTGGTGCCGTTCAGCCCGCTCGGCCGCGGTTTCCTGACGGGGCAGATGAAGTCGCGCGCCGAGATCGGCGAGGGCGACTATCGCGCCACCAACGATCCGCGTTTCCAGGGCGACAACTTCGACGCCAACCAGCGCATCGCTGAGGCCGTCCAGGCAATCGCGGCCGCGCGCGGCGTGAGCGCGGCCCAGGTGGCACTGGCCTGGGTGCTGCGTGCCGGCGACGACGTCGTGCCGATTCCGGGCACCAAGCGCCGCCGCTATCTGGAAGACAATCTCGGCGCGGCGACGCTGGTGCTCGGCGACGAGGAGGTGGCGCGACTCGACGCGGTGCTGACCGAGATCGGCGTGGCCGGCGAGCGTTACCTGCCGGCCGGGCTGGCGCTGGTCAATCGCTGACGCCGAGCAGGTCGCGTGCCGCCTGCCGGCACGCGATCACGCCGAAAACGCGCTGGCCGGGCAGGTCACGGGGCCGGAACGAGCCGAAAGCGGGCTCGAAGCAGAGCGAGAGCGCGGCGCGCGCGAGGCGCGAAAACCCGGCTCAAAAACGGACCGTGGTCCCGCAGGCGCCGCCGGCCCAGCCATTGGTGCCGGCGCCGCTGCAGAACACGCCGCAGCCGCCCAGGCCGAGCAGCAGCGCGGCGGCGGCCAGCCATCGCAGTCCTATCCTGACGGTGTGCATCCTGGTGATCCTTCCCTCGAAATCGAATGGAGAAACCGGCGCCCGGCAAGGGCCACCGGACGATCCGATCGAGCATAACGGTTTTCCTCGATACGCGATTTCGATAGTCGAGCATTTGCTCCAGAGGGCTGGCACTTGCCCAATCCCCTGTTAGAATCGCGAGGCCGCTTTGCCTTGAATTGCTCGAATGAGACTGCTTGATGCCCTGGTCGAACAACGTATCGCTGCCGCTGCCGCGCGCGGGGAGTTCGACGAAATCCCGGTCACCGATGCCCCGCCGGAGCTGGACGACGATTTGCGCGTCCCGGCCGAAGTGCGGATCGCCAACCGGATCCTGAAGACTGCGGGTTTCGTGCCGCCCGCGGTCGAGCAGTTGCGGGCCCTGTGCAACCTGCAGGACGAAATGCGCGCGGTCAGCGACCGTGCGACACGTTGCCGCTTGCAAGCCAAGATGCTCGCGCTCGACATGGCCCTCGAATCGCTGCGCGGCGGCCCGCTGGTCGTGCCGCGCGAATACTGCCGCCGCATTGCCGAACGCCTGTCCGAGCGCGTGCTCGACGATGGCGCCGGCGAAGCGGGAACCGCGTGAACCTGCCTGCCTCCGCCGATCTCCCCGATCCGTCCGATTTGCCCGACTCGTCCGACTCGTCCGACTCGTCCGTTTCCGACGCCGCGCCGCATCCCGATCCGGCCGCCGAGCGCGACCGGCGCTATATGCGCATGGCGCTCGCCGCGGCCGAAGAGGCGCGCGCGGCCGGCGAAGTGCCGGTCGGCGCCGTGATCGTGCGCGGCGACGAGGTGATCGCGCGCGGCTTCAATCATCCGATCGGCGGACACGATCCGTCCGCGCACGCCGAGATGGCGGCCCTGCGCGCGGCCGCCCAGGCGCTCGGCAACTATCGCCTGCCCGGCTGCGAACTGTATGTGACGCTCGAGCCCTGCCTGATGTGCTCCGGCGCGATCATGCATGCGCGGATCGCGCGCGTGGTCTATGGCGCGCCGGACCCGAAGACGGGCGCCTGCGGCGGCGTGGTCGACGCCTTCGCCAACCCGCAGCTGAACCACCACACCCGCGTGACGGGCGGCGTGCTCGCCGAGCAATGCGGCGATGCGCTGCGCAGCTTTTTCGCCGAGCGCCGTCGCGCGGCCCGCGAAGCGCGGCGCGCGGCCAATGCCGCCGCGGCGCTTCCCGAACCTGGCGAGGCGGCTGGGCAGGGCGTCGCGCCGGATTCCGACGACCTGCCGCCCGCGAACTGAACCAGTCGCCGTGACGCGGTTCTAATCGGGCTGACCCCCATTACCGATACGCGACCGATGGCCCACTCCACACTCAAGCCGCGCAGCATCCGCCTGCTCGGCCCTTCCGGCTACCCGCACGATCCCGACGCGATCCGCCGCGCGCTTGAGCGCTTCGGCGCGCAGGGGCACCAGGTGCAGAACGTCGAGGCGACCGAGCGCCGCCACCTGCGCTTCGCCGGCAGCGACGCCGAGCGCGCGGCCGACCTGAACCGCCTGGCCGATCCCTCGCAGCCGCTGCCCGACATCGGCCTGGCGGTGCGCGGCGGTTATGGCGCGGCGCGGATCCTGCCACATCTCGACTACCGCGGGCTCGAACGCCTGCGCGACCAGCCGATCGCGCTGTGCGGCCACAGCGACTTCACCGCGATCCAGCTCGCGCTGCTCGCCAGGTCGGGCGTCAAGAGCTTCGGCGGGCCGATGCTGTCGGCCGACTTCGGCGCCGAGACGCCGAGCGAATTCACCATGACGCAGTTCTGGTCGACGCTCTCCCAGCGCACGACCACGATCGTCTCCGAGGTGCCGCAGCAGCAGGGCGCGAACGTCTCGGGCACGCTCTGGGGCGGCAACCTGGCGATCCTGGCCTCGCTGGCCGGCACGCCCTACATGCCACGCATCGAGGGCGGCATCCTGTTCATCGAGGACGTCAACGAACAGCCGTTCCGCATCGAGCGGATGATCTACACCCTGCATTTCGCCGGGCTGCTGGCCGGCCAGCAGGCGCTGGTGCTCGGCCAGTTCACCGGCGCGCGCGCCTTCGACTACGACAACGGCTACGACATGCAGGCCGTGATCGAGCAGGTGCGCGAGGTGGTGGGCATTCCGGTGATCACGGGGCTGCAGTTCGGCCACGTGCCCGACATGGTGAGCCTGCCGGTGGGCGGCCAGGCGCAACTGGTCGCCAACGAACACGGCTTCCGGCTGACCGTCTCCGACTATCCGACGCTGGTCGGATAAGGCGGCGTCGCCGGATTCGATCGGCAAGAGGCGGGCAACCGCCTTTTTTTGCGCCCTGGTATGCAACTAACGGTCAACAAATTTGGTCGCTGCCAAATTTGTCGTGCCCAATTCAGGCGCATTATTGTTGACAAAAAATTAGGACAGTCGAGACTGAAAGTCTTGATCGATCTGGTGCTATCCCTCGCCGGTGCGCGATTTGGTGCCATGTGCACCGAAAGCAAGCACGTCGGTGAACGAGAATTGTGCAAAATCAACGGGACGGATTGTTGACAATATTTATGTCCGCCCTAGGATGCTGAACATAACGAGATGGCAAACATGACGAAGAAGGAAAGCGTGGCGTCGACGACGACGCCGGAAGCGATCGCGGAACGGATCCGCACGGCGATCCTCGAGCATCGGCTCGCGCCGGGCGCGAAGCTGACCGAGGCGCAGCTCTGCGAGGTGTTCGGCGTCAAGCGCGGGCCGATCCGGCAGGCGCTGGCGCTGCTCGCCACCGACCGGCTGGTCGACCTGGAGCCGAACCGCGGCGCCTTCGTGGCCAGCCCGACGCTGCAGGACGTGCACGAGGTGTTCGAGCTGCGGCGGATCATCGAGCTGGCGGTGATGGAGCGGTTGGCGACGGGACCGGGCGCGAAGCGCCTGAAGGGCGTCGCCGCGATGATCGAGCGCGAGCGCGACGCCTTCGAGCGGCGCGATTTCGCCGCCTGGATCCGGCTCTCGGGCGAGTTCCACGTGGCGCTCGCCGGGCTGACCGGCAACACCACGCTGTGCGACTGCCTGAACGGGCTGGTGGCGCGCTCGACGCTGATGTCGGCGCTGTATGAATCGCACGGTCGCAATGCCTGCTCGTTCGACGACCACGTCGAGATCGTCGCCGCGCTCGAGGCGGGCGACGCGGCGAAGGCGGCGCGGCTGATGGCGCATCACCTGCAGCACGTGGAATTGAGAATGCTCGACCGGCCCGCGCAGGGCACGGTGGATTTGCGCGACGTGTTCGGCGGCGCGGGCTGAGCCCCGCGCGCCGCACCCGCGCCGATGGACTGACGGAATGCTGATGGCAGCCTCCCCCTGGCTGCCGCACGCGGGCGCGGCCTGACCTCGATGTCCGGCCGCGATTTCAATGACGATCGCGCGGCTCGACCGCGGCAGGCAAGGAGATGTCATGGCTCAGTTCACCATCGCGCCAGGAAGCAGCCCGTATCACGAGGACGGAACCGACGGCGGCGAGCCCGCCGTGCCGGCCGGCTACAGCGAACGTCTCCACAACGAGGATCTCGCGCCGCTCGCGCAGCAGGGCTGGGGCGCCTACAACATCTTCGCGTTCTGGATGTCGGACGTGCACTCGGTGGGCGGCTACGTGTTCGCCGGCAGCCTGTTCGCGCTGGGCCTGACGAGCTGGCAGGTGCTGGTGTCGCTGATCGTGGGCATCGGCATCGTCAACGTGCTCTGCAACCTGATCGCGAAACCCAGCCAGCAGCTCGGCGTGCCGTATCCGGTGGCCTGTCGCGCCACCTTCGGCGTGCTCGGCGCGAACGTGCCGGCGGTGATCCGCGGCCTGATCGCGGTGGCCTGGTACGGCATCCAGACCTACCTGGCCTCCAGCGCGCTGGTGATCGTGGTGCTCAAGTTCGTGCCTCAGTGGATGCCCTACGCGGACGTCCATCATTACGGCTTCCTCGGCCTCTCGGCGCTCGGCTGGGCCGGCTTCATGCTGCTCTGGGTGCTGCAGGCGCTGGTGTTCTGGAACGGCATGGAGACCATCAAGAAGTTCATCGACTTCGCGGGGCCGGCCGTCTACGTGGTGATGTTCGTGCTGGCCGGCTACATGGTCTGGCGCGCGGGCTGGCGCAACATCGGCCTGAACCTCGGCGGCGTGCGCTACCACGGCGCCGAGGCGCTGCCGGTGATGATCACGGCGATCGCGCTGGTGGTGTCCTACTTCTCCGGGCCGATGCTGAACTTCGGCGACTTCTCCCGCTACTGCGGCAGCTACCGCGCCGTCAAGCGCGGCAACTTCTGGGGGCTGCCGGTCAACTTCCTGGCCTTCTCGCTGGTGACCGTGATCACCACCGCCGCCACGCTGCCGGTGTTCGGCGAACTGATCACCGACCCGGTGGCCACGGTGGGCCGCATCGATCATCCGACCGCGGTGATCCTCGGCGCGCTGACCTTCACGATCGCCACCATCGGCATCAACATCGTCGCGAACTTCGTGTCGCCGGCCTTCGACTTCTCGAACGTGGCGCCGCGCCTGATCAGCTGGCGCGCCGGCGGCATGCTGGCTGCCGTCGCCTCGATCTTCATCACGCCCTGGAACCTGTTCAACAACCCGGCGGTGATCCACTACACGCTCGACATCCTCGGCAGTTTCATCGGGCCGCTCTACGGCGTGCTGATCGTCGACTTCTATCTGGTCAAGCGCGGCGCGCTCAAGCGCGACGATCTCTACACGCTGGCGGAGACGGGGGCCTACTGGTATCGCGGCGGCGTGAACCGGCGCGCGGTGTACTCGCTGCTGCCGGCTGCGGCGATCGCGATCGCCTGCGTGATGGTGCCGGCGCTCTCGGGGCTGGCGAATTTCTCGTGGTTCGTCGGCGCGCTGCTGGCCGGCCTGACCTATCGCATCGTGGCGAAATGAGCACCGGCCCGCGCCGGCCGCGGGCGCGGGCAAGCAGGACAAGCACTACGAGCACGACAAGCAATCCGGAGACGACATGAAGATCAAGCTCATCAACCCGAACACCACGCAGCGCATGACCGAGGCGATGGGGCGCTGCGCGCGCGAGGTGGCCAACGCGGGCACGGCCGTGGTGGCGGTCAGCCCGACCATGGGGCCGCCCTCGATCGAGAGTCATTACGACGACGCACTCGCGGTGCCGGGGCTGCTGGCCGAGATCGCGGCCGGCGAACGCGATGGCTTCGACGGCTACGTGATCGCCTGCTTCGGCGATCCGGGCCTGTACGCGGCGCGCGAGATCGCGCGCGGGCCGGTGATCGGCATCGCCGAGGCCGCGATGCACGCGGCCAGCGTGCTGGCGCCGGGCTTCTCGGTGGTGACCACGCTCTCGCGCACGCGCGGCCTGGCCTGGCACCTGGCCGAGCGCTACGGCATGCAGCGTTTCTGTCGCAACGTGCGCGCCACCGACGTGGCCGTGCTCGAACTCGACCGGCCCGGCTCCTCGGCGCGCCGCCTGATCGTCGAGGAATGCCGCCGCGCGCTCGACGAGGACGGCGCCGAGGCGATCGTGCTGGGCTGCGCCGGCATGGCGGAGTTCGCGCATGAAGTGGAGCAGGCGATCGGCGCCCCGGTGGTGGAGGGCGTGACGGCCGCGCTCAAGTGGGTCGAGGCGCTGGTCGCGCTGCGGCTGGCCACGGCCAAGCGCGGCGAGTACGCGCGCCCGATCGAGAAGCGCTACGACGGCGAATTCGCGCGTTTTGGCCCCGATGCCGAGGGCCTGCCTGCCGGCGTTCCAGGCGCCGCCGGCAGCGCCGCGAGCGGCCAGGCGGCCGCCCCGCGCGGCGCGGCCGCCACCACGGCCTAGCGCATGCGGCGAGCGCACATACACCGGACGTGACCCGCACTATCCGTTTGGCTGTATGGGCGCTCCCAGGCCTTTTCGCTACACTGGCCCAACCCTCGCATCGGCGCGCCGCGCCGCCTGATCCGCCGCTGATTCATCGCCTGATCCGCCGCCGATTTGCTGCCGGTTTGCCGATGCGAGCACCCTCAAACCCGGGTCTTCATTCGCATCCAACCATGTCACATGATTCCCACTATCCGCGCGACCTGATCGGCTATGGCCGGCACCCGGTGCAGGCCAACTGGCCGGGCCGCGCGCGCGTCGCCGTGCAATTCGTGCTCAATTACGAGGAAGGCGGCGAGAACTGCGTGCTGCACGGCGATGCCGGCTCCGAGCAGTTCCTCTCCGAGATCGTCGGCGCGGCTTCCTACCCGGCGCGCCACATGAGCATGGAGTCGATCTACGAATACGGCTCGCGCGCCGGCGTCTGGCGCATCCTGCGCGAGTTCGAGAAGCGCGGCCTGCCGCTCACGGTGTTCGGCGTGGGCATGGCGATCGAGCGGCACCCGGAGCTGGGGCGCGCCTTCGTCGAACTCGGCCACGAGATCGCCTGCCACGGCTGGCGCTGGATCCACTACCAGGACATGTCGCCCGAGCGCGAGGCCGAGCACATGCGGCTCGGCATGGAGGCGATCGAGCGCGTCACGGGCGTGCGCCCGCTGGGCTGGTACACCGGGCGCGACAGCCCGAACACGCATCGCCTGGTGGCCGAATACGGCGGTTTCCTGTACGACTCCGATCACTACGGCGACGATCTGCCGTTCTGGATGGAGGTGCCCGTCACGGGCGGGGCGAGCCGGCCGCAACTGATCGTGCCGTACACGCTCGACACCAACGACATGCGCTTCGCGACGCCGCAGGGCTTCAATACGGCCGATCACTTCTTCCATTACCTGCGCGACGCCTTCGACGTGCTCTACGAAGAGGGCGGCGAGGCACCGAAGATGATGTCGATCGGCATGCATTGCCGGCTGCTCGGGCGGCCGGGGCGGTTCCGAGCGCTGCAGCGCTTCCTCGATCACATCGAGCAGCACGATCGCGTCTGGGTCACGCGCCGCGTCGATATCGCGCGCCACTGGCGCGAGCATCATCCGTATTCCACCACCAACCGAGGCGACGAGGCGGCATGAAGGCGATGCAATACACCTTGGCAGAACTGAACGAAATGGCGGAGGACGCGTTCGTCGCCGCCTTGTCGGGAATCTTCGAACATTCGCCCTGGGTGGCCGAGGCGGCGGCGGCGGGGCGCCCCTATGCCAGCATCGCGGCGCTGCACGCGGCGATGTCTGGCGTGGTCGACGCGGCCGGCGGCGAGCGCCAGCTCGCGCTGGTCAATGCCCACCCGGAGCTGGCCGGCAAGGCGGCGGTACGCGGCGAGCTGACGGCCGAGTCGACGCGCGAGCAGAGCGGCGCGGGGCTCGACCAGTGCAGCCAGGCCGAGTTCGACAAGCTGCAGTCGCTCAATCGCGCCTATCGCGAGAAATTCGGTTTCCCCTTCATCCTGGCCGTGCGCGGCTACGACCGTCACGGCATCATCGCGAACTTCGAATCGCGCGTGGCGAACACGCGCGAGCAGGAGCTGCGCGCGAGCCTCGAGCAGATCGCCCGGATCGCGCGGTTCCGGCTCGACGACCTGATCGACGCCTGAGTTTCGCCCCGCGGTGCACGGCTCGGGCCGCGCGCCGCGGCGCTCCAGTCGCGCCCGTTTCGGCGGGCGCCGCTCTTTTCACGAACTTCCCATAAGGACCTCATCATGGCCATTCCGCTGCTCGATCCCAATGCTCCCGAATTCACGCGTCGCTACGTGAACCTGGCCGATCCGCGTCTGGGGGCGCAGGCACTCGAGGCGAGCGACGACTTCTTCGCGCCGAAGGAGCGGATGCTGAACCCGGAGCCGGCCGTGTTCATCCCGGGCAAGTACGACGATCACGGCAAGTGGATGGACGGCTGGGAGACGCGCCGCAAGCGCACCACCGGCTACGACTGGTGCCTGGTGAAGCTGGCGCGCCCTGGCGTGATCAAGGGGCTCGACCTCGACACCAGCCATTTCACCGGCAACTTCCCGCCGGCCGCCTCGGTGCAAGCCTGCTACCTGCCCGACGGCACGCCGAACCAGAGCACGCACTGGGTCGAGATCGTGCCGTCCACCACGCTGCAGGGCAATAGCCACCATTACGTGGCAGTCGACGACAGCACGCCCTACACGCACCTGCGCGTGAACATCTATCCGGACGGCGGGATCGCGCGGCTGCGCGTCTATGGGCAGCCGAAGCTCGACTGGGAAGGCGCGAGCCGCAGCGAGCTGTTCGACCTGGCCGCGATGGAGAACGGCGGCCACGTGATTGCCGCCAACAACCAGCACTTCGGGCTGGCCTCGTCCATCCTGCTGCCGGGCCGCGGCGTGAACATGGGCGACGGCTGGGAGACGCGGCGCCGGCGCGAGCCGGGCAACGACTGGGCGATCATCGCGCTGGCACGCCCGGGCGTGATCCGCAAGGTCGAGGTCGACACCGCGCACTTCAAGGGCAACTATCCCGATCGTTGCTCGATCCAGGCGGCCCACGTGACGGGCGGCACCGACAGCTCGCTGGTCACGCAGGCGATGTTCTGGCCGGTCCTGCTCGGCGAGCAGAAGCTGCAGATGGACAAGCAGCATTATTTCGAATCGGAACTGGCCGCGCTCGGCCCCGTCACGCACGTGCGCCTGAACATCATCCCGGACGGCGGCGTCTCGCGTCTGCGCATCTGGGGCACGCTCGGCCAATGAAGACGCTGACCATCGAAGCGCTGACGCGCGCGGCGTTCGCGCCCTTCGGCGATGTGATCGAGACCGAGGGCGCCAGGCAGATCCCGATCAATCTCGGCACCACGATCCGCTTCCACGATCTGGCCCGGGTGGATGTCGCCGAGCAGGGCGGCCACACGCTCGTCAACCTGTTTCGCGGCCAGCCGCGCGCGTTGCCCTTCGAGGTGAAGATGCTCGAACGGCATCCGCTCGGCAGCCAGGCCTTCCTGCCCTTGTCGGAGCGGCCTTACCTGGTGGTGGTCGCGCCGGCCGGCGAACTCGATCCGGCGCAGATTCGTGCCTTCGTCTCGAACGGCTGGCAGGGCGTGAACTACGCGAAGGGCGTCTGGCACCATCCGCTGATCGCGCTGGGCGAGGTCAGCGATTTCGTGGTGGTCGATCGCGGCGGGGAAGGCTCGAACCTGAACGAGCAGATGCTCGAGGAATCGCTGTGGCTAACCGAGGAGGCGCTGCATCACGTCGCTGCCTGAGCATGGCGAGGGCGGGCGAGCGAGCCTGGGAGAAACGCGGTAGCACCAAGCAGCGCAAAGGCCTTGCGGACCGAAGGGTTCGCAAGGCCTTTTTGTTGGCGTCGACCTTCGACAGGCGAGCGGCCGCCGGGATGCGGTACAGTTTCCTGCCGGATATCGATGCGGTCAGGCAATGGCGAGCAAAAAGGACAGGGAATGAGCGACGACGGACGAACCAGGACGATTTCAAGGGGAACGCCGGAATCCGCGGCGATGGTGGCGAGCGTCAAGCGCGCGATGGCGATCACGGCGGCGCTCAACCGATTGACGTTCGACGATGCGGATGCGGTCCGCGCCCTGTTCCGCGAACTGATCGGCAAGCCGGTCGACGACGGTTTTTCATTGATTCCGCCGTTCTATTCGACCGGTGGCACCGATATCCGTGTCGGCCGCCAGGTCTTCATCAACCAGAACTGCACCTTCTACGACCTCGGCGGCATCGACATCGGCGATCAGGTGATGATCGGCCCCAATGTCAGCATCCTCACCTCAGGCCATCCCGTCGAGCCCTCGCGGCGGCGCAGCGGCGTGGTGGCCAAGCCGGTGGTGATCGAGAACAACGTCTGGATCGGCGCCGGCGCGATCATTCTCGGCGGCGTGACGATTGGAGAAAATTCGGTGGTCGCCGCGGGCGCGGTCGTCACGCGCGACGTGCCTCGCGATACGCTGGCGGGCGGAAACCCGGCGCGCGTGATTCGCTCGATCGCCGAATAAGCGCATCGCGCGAGCCGCGTCGGCCATCGTCGTGCGCCGGCATCCAGGAAGCACGGAACAAAAAAGGGCTCGCGAATCCGCGAGCCCTTCCTTTTCAAGCCGTCGAAACGACCGGCTGCCTACTTCGCCGCCCCCGCCTCGAACCACGCCGCGATCTTGGTGCGCTCGTCGTCGGTCATGTGGGTGACATTGCCGATCGGCATCGCCTTCAGTTGCACGGCCTGCTGGTAGATGCGCTGCGCGTTCTGCGCGATCTGCTCGGGCGTGTCGAACATCACGCCGGCCGGCGCGCTGCCCATCATGGTCGGCTTGGCCGAGTGGCAGGCCACGCAGCGCTGCTGCAGCACCGGCTCGATATCCTTGATCGAGAGCTTGGGCAGGTTGGCCGCCTCGGCCTGCGGCGCGACCGGGCGCGGCATGGTCCAGACAAGGGCCAGCAGCATCAGCGCGACGCCGCCCAGCGGCAGGTACCAGAGCTGCTGGCCGCGGTGGCGCATCACGAAGAACTGGCGGATCAGCGCACCGGCCAGCATGATGATCACCAGCACGATCCAGTTGTACTGGTTGGCGTAGGTCATCGCGTAGTGGTTCGACAGCATCGCGAACACCACCGGCAGCGTGAAGTAGGTGTTGTGCACCGAGCGCTGCTTGCCGCGCTTGCCGTAGATCGGGTTCGGCGTCTCGCCCTTGAGCATCTTGTCGACCATCTTGCGCTGGCCGGGGATGATCACGAAGAACACGTTGGCCGACATGATGGTGGCGAGCATCGCGCCGACGATCAGGTAGGCCGCGCGGCCCGAGAAGACATGGCAGGCCAGCCAGGCCGCCAGCACCACGTAGAGGCCGACGAAGGCACCGAGCAGGCGATCGCGGTTGCCGAGCAGGCGGCAGGCGCAGTCATAGACGATCCAGCCCGCCATCAGGAAGCCGAGCGCGGCCGACACGGCCACCACCGGCCCCATGTCGAGCACGTTGCGGTCGATCAGGTAGGTGTT